>NZ_JACCQB010000011.1:0-163333 GCF_015712265.1 Burkholderia sp. 9777_1386
CCGTTCGACGGTGTGCCGCCGGCGGCCCCCGCCCACACCCCTTTGAACCGCTTTCCTGGATGTGGACACCTTGGTCAAGTCTGTCGCAACCCCTGATGCCGTCGCGCCCGGTCGCGCGCAGCGCGCCGTGCGCGCGCTCGTGCCGGCCGCCGTGCTCGGCGCCCTCGCCGCATTCGGCCTCGCCGCCGCGCTGCCGGCCGTGTCGCAACTGCCGGGCGCCGTCGACTCGGGCACGGCCGCGCTGCCGCAGCGCGTGCTGTCCGATACGCCGTTTCCCACCGCGCAGCATTTCGTGACGAGCGAGCTCGCCCGCACGATCGGCGAGCGCAACGAACACCTCGATCGCAACGATCGCAGCCTGCAGCCGGGCCTGTTCGCGCCGCTCAGCGCGCATCGCAACGACATGCTCGGCTATGCGAGCCTGTTCCAGTTCGCGGCGCCCGACCACCAGCAAGGCATGCGCGCCGGCGACATCGAACTCACGCTGTCCGATACGCTGAACCGTCTCGACGTGCCGCCCGAGGTGCGCATCCAGCTCGGCGATCTCGTCACCGGCAAGGTCGCGATGCGCGCGAGTGCGCAGCGCGGCGACTATTACCGCGTCGCGTTCGACACGCACGACGGCACGCCGCGCCTCACCGCGCTCGAGCTGCGCGTCGCCGGCCGCACGTTCGGCGCGATCTGGTTCCGCGCGCCGGGCGCCGAGCACGGCGCGTACTACACGCTCGACGGCTCGCCGCTCGAAGCCGCCGCGTTCACGATGCCGGTCAAGTGGACGCGCATCAGCTCGTTCTTCGGCGAGCGCATCCATCCGCTGTCGCAGGCGATGGCGTTCCATACGGGCGTCGATCTCGCCGCGCCGAGCGGCACGCCGGTCGATGCGGCGGCCGACGGCGTCGTGTCGTTCGTCGGCACCGATCCGGGCGGCTATGGCCGCTATGTGATCGTCGATCATGCGGACGGCTATTCGACCTACTACGCGCACCTGTCCGCGTTCGCTCGCGGGCTCAAGACCGGCGAAACGGTGAAGCAGGGGCAACGTATCGGTTCGGTCGGGATGACGGGCGCGGCGACCGGCCCGCACCTGCATTTCGAGGTGCGGGTCGCGAACGATCCGGTCGATCCGCTCGTCACGCTGGCCAGCGCGCAGACGGCGCTGTCGGACATGCAACTCACCGCGTTCCGCCAGGAAGCCGCGCAATGGCGCTTGCGCCTCGCGTCGATCAATACGACGCCGTTCGCGTTCACGCAGAACGACGGGCCGCTGTGGGGCGATTTCGCGACCGGCCCGTCGACGCTGCGCGCGGTTTTCGATACGCACTACAGCGCGTCATGACGCTGACGTCCTGAAGCGTCCGGGCACCTCGGCCTCATCGGCACCACCGCGCGCGTCGTCGCTCGAATCACGGCGACGCGGCCCGCTGATGATGGTCGCCCATCATCCATCTTCATCACCGAAAGCGCGCGCACGCATTGGACGCGGCTCGCCGGCCCACCGTTACCGTGCGGGTTCCGTGCGCTCGGCCGTCGCCTGCGCCGCACGTTGCGTGCGCGGCCCCCGCGACAGCAGCCAGCGCGCCGCGCCATCGAGCGACGTGCACAGCACCAGATAGATCAGCGCGACGAACAGGAAGATCGGCGCCGGATACACCATCAGCCGGTTGTTCACCTGCGTCGCGACGAACGACAGTTCCGGCACGCCAACGATATACGCGAGCGACGTGTCCTTCACGAGCGCGACCCACTGGTTGACGAACGACGGCGTCATGATCCGGATCGCCTGCGGCAGCAGCACGTAGCGCACCGTCTGCCAGCGCGTGAGCCCGAGCGACAGCCCGGCCTGCCATTGCCCGTCGCCCGCCGCGACGATCCCCGCATGCACCGCATGCGCGAGATACGCGCCACCGATCAGCGCCAGCGCGCACACGACCGTCGCGAGCCCCGGCACGTCCATGTGCAGCAGCACGGGCATCAAGAAATACGTCCAGAAGATCAGCATCAGCACCGGAATCGCGCGGAAGAAGCCGATGACCGCGAGCAGCAGCATGCGCGCCGGGCCGCGCGCGAGCGCCATCGCGACACCGAGCGCCACGCCGAGCACGGCCGACGCGACCGCGGACGCGAGCGCCAGCACCAGGGAAAGCGCGGCGCCGCCGAGCGGGCCGTCCGGAAACGCGCCGACCAACAGGTACGGCAGATTCGAGAGCAACAGCGAAAGATCCATCGTCAGCGTCCCGCTCCGAGCCGGTCGCGCCATTGCGTGGCCGCATACGCGCCGGCCTCGATCGCGGCCACCGCCGCGACGTACAGCACGGTCGCGACACCGAACGCGGCGAAGGTCTGGAACGTCTCCGTCTCGACCTGCCGCGACGCATACGACAGCTCGGCCACGCCGATCGCCATCGCGAGCGACGAGTTCTTCACGAGATTCATGTATTGGCCGAACAGCGGCGGCAGCGCGATGCGCACGGCCTGCGGCAGCACCACGTAGCGCAGCGACTGCATCGGCGTGAGGCCGAGCGCGGCCGCCGCGTCGTGTTGCGCGCGCCGCACGCCGCGCAAACCGGCTTCGCATTCCTCGGCGACGAAGGCAGCCGTATAGGCGCTCAACCCGACCCAGCCCGCCACGAATTCGAACGACGGCCACGCGAGCGTGACCGGGCCCACGCTCACCGCATGGCGCGCATTGAGCCACGCGATCCACGTATCGGGCAGCAACGACGCGACGCCGAAATACCAGAACAGCAACTGCACGAGCAGCGGCGTGTTGCGGAACGCGACGACGTACGCGGCAGCGACCGTGCGCGGCGCCCTGCCGCGCGCATGCCGCATCACGGCGAGCAGCAACCCGCCGACGGTCGCGGCGACGGCCGACGCGGCCGCGAGGCCGAGTGTCAGCAGGAAACCCTGCCAGAGCCAGGACAGATATTTGGGAGCCAACCCGAGCATGCTGGGGAGCGCGCACGACGCGCGCGGTCGGATGAAAACGAAAAGCGCCGCGCGGCCGAGGTTCCGGCCAAACGCGGCGCGCGTGCGGCAGCGGTCAGGTCTTGTCGCCGATCCGGAAAATGCGCGTGAGCGGCGTTTTCGTCGTCGGCCCGAACCATGCGTCGTAGATCTGCGTCGCGCGGCCGTTCGCCTCGAGCCCCTTCAGCGTGTCGTTGACGAAGCCGAGCAGGCGCGTCTCGCCCTTCGGCACGCCGACGCCCATGTAGTCGTTCGAGATCGTGAACGCCGGGATCTCGTAGTTCTGCTTGTCGGGCACGTTCGCGAGCAGGCCGATCAGCTTCGGGCCGTCCTGCGTGATGGCCTGCACGTTGCCGGCGCGCAACGCGGCGAACGCGAACGGCGTGTCGTCGTACGCGACGATCGTCGCCTTCGGGAATTTCTCGCGCAGCGTGATTTCGTTGGTCGTGCCCTTGTCGGCGCCGACGCGCAGGCCGTTCAATTGGTCGGCCGATTTCAGCACGCCCTTCTTCGCGAGAAATTGCTGGCCCGACGAGAAATACGGGATGCTGAAGTCGACCTGCTTCGCACGCTCGTCGGTGATCGTGAAGTTCGCGAGCACGAGGTCGACCTTGCCGGACGTCAGGAACGGGATGCGGTTCGCGGGGTTGGTCGGTTGCAGCTGCAGCTTCACGCCGAGCTTGTCGGCGAGCGCCATCGCGTAATCGACGTCGAGACCGACGATGTGATTGCTTTTCGCGTCGACATAGCCGAACGGCGGATTGCTGTCGAACGTCGCGACGCGCAGCACCCCGGCCTTCTTGATGTCGTCGAGACGGTCTGCATGGGCGACGGTGCCTGCGGTAACGAGCGCGACTCCGATGAGCCACGTAGCGAGCGTGTTGATTTTCATGAGCACGACCTGATTTGTTATGGAGGCCGCCGCGGATCGCGCGGCGGCACGGTTCGAAGAACATCGCGACGGAGTGTGTCGTCGCGAAGCCGCTAACGTATCAGCGCGTGCGGCGAATCCGAACCAACAAATGGTGCTTTGCTCTGCGGGTTTCGTGATGAAGCAGACGGGCTGCGGGCACGCATTGCCGCCGCGCAAAAAAAGACGCCCGCTGCACGCAGCGGGCGCGAATCCCAGTCAAGGAGGTGTCACACGAACTACGCAGTCAGATTAAGGAAATCGGCCGCCACGGACAACGAATCGATTTCCATATCGATATGACGCGGCGCGTTCATGCCGGCACCTGGCCTGTCGAACCGCGGGTGCCGTCACATGCGCGATTGCACGTCGCAAAAAAAACGTCCCGCCAATCGGCGGGACGTTCGTCATGATGCGAGTACGCGCGACGCGCGGCCGATCACGGCTCGTGACGCAGGTACCCTTCCTTGCTCGGATCGCGCATCCGCCACGACACGATCAGCGAGATCGCGCACAGCGCGGTCACGTACCAGTAGAACGTTTCCTCGCTGCCGATCGACTTGAACCACAGCGCGACGTACTCGGCCGAGCCGCCGAAGATCGCGTTCGCCACCGCGTACGACAGGCCGACGCCCATCGCGCGCACCTCCGGCGGGAACATCTCGGCCTTGATCAGGCCGCTGATCGACGTGTAGAAGCTGACGATCGCCAGCGCCACCGTGATCAGCACGAACGCGGCCACCGGGCTCGTCACGCCCTTCAGCGCATGCATCAGCGGCACCGTGCCGATCACCGCGAACGCACCGAACAGGATCATCGACGTGCGGCGGCCGATCTTGTCCGACAGCGCGCCGAACACCGGCTGCATCAGCATGTAGACGAGCAGCGCGACGGTCATCACGTTGCTGGCCGTCTTCGCGTGCATGCCGGCCGTGTTCACGAGGTACTTCTGCATGTACGTCGTGAACGTGTAGAAGATCAGCGAGCCGCCGGCCGTGAAGCCGACCACCGTGAAGAACGCCCCCTTGTGCTGCCACACGCCGCGGATCGTGCCTGCGTCCTTCTTGTCGCGCGATGCGCTCGTCGACGTCTCGTCGAGCGACTTGCGCAGGTACAGCGAGATCAGCGCGGCCGCCGCGCCGACCACGAACGGAATGCGCCAGCCCCACGCTTTCAGCTCGCCGGCCGACAGCGTCTGCTGCAGGATCACGAGCACCAGCAGCGCGCACAGCTGGCCGCCGATCAGCGTCACGTACTGGAACGACGCGAAGAAGCCGCGACGGCCCTTCAGCGCCACTTCACTCATATAGGTCGCGCTCGTCCCGTACTCGCCGCCCACCGACAGGCCCTGGAACAGGCGCGCGACCAGCAGCAGCGCCGGCGCGAGCGCGCCGATCTGCGCGTAGGTCGGCAGCACCGCGATCACGAGCGACCCGCCGCACATCATCAGCACCGAGATCATCATCGCCGCGCGACGGCCATGACGGTCGGCGATGCGGCCGAACAGCCAGCCGCCGATCGGACGCATCAGGAAGCCGGCCGCGAACACGCCGGCGGTGTTCAGCAGCTGCGTCGTCGTGTTGCCGCTCGGGAAGAACGCCGGCGCGAAGTACAGCGCGCAGAACGAGTAGATGTAGAAGTCGAACCATTCGACGAGGTTGCCCGATGAGGCGCCGACGATGGCGAACACGCGTCGCCGGGTGTCATGCGCGGACAGCGCAGCTTGGTCGGTCTGGACGTCCATGGGTTGGTCTGTTCCTTTTAGTGCTTTCTGGGCGAGACGGCCGGGGCCGCCGCGTGCGGTCGCACGTGGCACCGGTTCCGGCGCACGGCGCTACGGGATTTTAGCGAAATGTAAAGTAACAAGCGCTCCGGGTTCGTCCGGATGTAGAAAATTTTTCTCCTGCCACGTGTTCGTCATATGAAAACGCCAGCCCGCAGGCTGGCGTCCTATGCAAACATTGTCGACGCGACGATCACACGCGCACTTCCGGCGGCACGTAGCGGCACTCGTAGCGCTTGCGCACGGTGCCGGCCTCGTCGACGCTCTCCAGGTACACGTCGAACTGCCAGAGCCGCGCCATGTGCTTGAGCACTTCGTCGCTGTCGTTCGACAGATGGCGGTTGTCGGTCATGAAGTGGCGCAGCGTGAGGCTGCGGTCGCCGCGCGTGTTGACGGCCCACACCTGGATGTTCGGCTCGCGGTGATGGATGTCGTACTGCCGAGACAACGCCTGCCGCACGTACTGGTAGCCGGAATCGTCGTGGATCGCCGATACCTCGAGCGAATCGCGCATGTCGTCGTCGAGCACCGAGAAGAGCCGCATCTCGCGGATCAGGTTCGGCGACAGGTACTGCGCGATGAAGCTCTCGTCCTTGAAGTTGCGCATCGCGTAGTGCATCGCCGGCAGCCACGGCGTGCCCGCGATCTCCGGAAACCACTTGTAGTCTTCCTCCGTCGGCGCTTCGCAGATCCGGCGGATGTCGCTCATCATCGAGAAACCGAGCGCATACGGGTTGATCCCGCTGTAGTACGGCTTCGTGACGGGCGGCTGGTAGACCACGTTGCTGTGCGAGTGCAGGAACTCCATCATGAAGCCGTCTTCCAGCTTCCCCTGGTTGTACAGCGTATTGAGCAGCGTGTAGTGCCAGAACGTCGCCCAGCCTTCGTTCATCACCTGCGTCTGTCGTTGCGGATAGAAATACTGGCCGATCTTGCGCACGATGCGGATCACTTCCCGCTCCCACGGTTCGAGCAGCGGCGCATTCTTCTCCGCGAAATACAGCAGGTTCTCCTGCGGCTCGGGCGGATAGCGGTCCTCCTGCTCCTCCGTGAGCTCGGGCTTCTTGCCCGGCAGCGTGCGCCACAGTTCGTTCACCTGCGACTGCAGGTACGCCTCGCGCTCGCGCCGCAGCGCCGCTTCCTTCGACAGCGACGGTTTCTGCGGCCGCTTGTAGCGGTCGACGCCGTAATTCATCAGCGCATGGCACGAGTCGAGCAGTTCCTCGACGCGATCGAGGCCGTAGCGCTCCTCGCATTCCGCGACGTAGTTCTTCGCGTACACGAGGTAGTCGATGATCGCGTGCGCGTCGGTCCACAGGCGGAACAGGTAATTGCCCTTGAAGAACGAGTTGTGCCCGTACGCCGCGTGCGCGATGACGAGCGCCTGCATCGTCATCGTGTTCTCTTCCATCAGATACGCGATGCACGGGTTCGAATTGATGACGATTTCGTAGGCGAGGCCCATCTGGCCGCGACGATAGCTCTTCTCGGTCGCGAGAAAGTGCTTGCCGAACGACCAGTGACGGTAGTTGACGGGCATCCCGACCGACGCATACGCATCCATCATCTGCTCGGCGCTGATCAGTTCGAGCTGGATCGGGTAGATGTCGAGCTCGTATTGTTCGGCGACCTGCGAGATGTGCGTGTCGTATTCCTCGAGCAATTCGAACGTCCAGTCGGACGGGCACGGCAGCGGCTTGCGTTCGGCAACGTTCATACGCGCTTCCTTTTGCCCGGAACCGGGCAAGTCGGCGGCCGGCGGCGATGGTTCGGCCTGCCCATGTTGCTGCGGTGCGGCAGGACCGGCCGTGTCGTCGCCGGAAGGGCGCGGCTCGTAGCCGCGCGACTCGTTGTGCAGATGGCGGGTCGTCATGACATTTCCACCTGCTTTTCGAACAATTCGCGAAACACCGGGTAAATGTCCGCAGCCGATTCCACTTTTTTCATCGCGAGATGCGGTTGCGACAGGGCCAGTTGCGCGTATTCCAGCCACAGATTCTGCTCTTCCGGCGCGACCTGGATATACGCGAAGTAACGCGTCTGAGTGAGGATATCCTCTTCCAGGATTTTGCGACACTTGGGCGAATCGTCAGTCCAGTTGTCGCCGTCGGACGCCTGCGCGCCGTAGATATTCCACTCGGTCGGCGAGTAGCGCTCGCTCATCACCTTGCGCATCAGTTCCAGCGCGCTCGACACGACGGTGCCGCCGCTTTCGGTCGAATGGAAGAAGGTGTCCTCGTCGACTTCCTCGGCGCGCGTGTGGTGGCGAATGAACACCACCTCGATGCGCTCGTAGTTGCGCTTGAGGAACAGGTACAGCAGGATGAAGAAGCGCTTCGCGAGATCCTTGCGCTGCTCGTCCATCGAGCCGGATACGTCCATCAGGCAGAACATCACGGCCTGGCTCGACGGTTGCGGCTGCTTCACGCGATTGATGTAGCGCAGGTCGAACGGATCGATGAACGGAATCCGCCAGATGCGCCCTTTCAGATGATGGATCTCGGCCTCGAGCGTCGCGATTTCGGCGCGGCGGTCTTCGGGGTCGTTCTTCAGCGCTTCGAGCTGCGCCTCGAGCTCGCGCAGCTCGTTGACGAGCGGCGAGCCGAGCGCGATGCGCCGGCCGAGCGCGCTGCGCAGCGAACGCACGACGTCGATGTTGTTCGGCGTGCCTTCCGCCGACCAGCCCGCGCGCACGTTCTTCCAGCTCGGCACCGTCAGCAGGTGCGTCTTCACGAGGCGCGGCAGTTCGAGGTCGTCGAAGAAGTACTGCATGAACTCGTCGCGCGACAGCTCGAACACGAAGTCGTCCTGCCCTTCGCCCTCGTTGCTCGCCTGACTGCCTCCGCCGCCCGAGCCGCCCTGCGGACGCGGGATCTTGTCGCCGCGCACGTAGTCCTCGTTGCCGGGGTGCACGTACTCGCGACGCCCGCCCGGCGCGTGCCGGAAATTCGGCTCCGCGATGTCCTTGCGCGGGATCGTGATGCTCTGCGTGCTCTGGATATCCTTGATGCTACGGTCGCGCACCGCGTCGGACACGGCACGACGAATGTAGTTCTTGACGCGACGCAGAAAGCGTTCGCGATTGGCGATGCTCTTGTTCTTGCCGGCCAGCCTGCGGTCGATGATTTGATGAAGCACTCCCGGTCTCCCGCTCGAAAGTCGATACGCCGGGACGCTCGCCGCACATGCCGTCTGCCGTCATGCGGGCGGCGTCTCTGAAAGCGCCCGTACGGACTCGCCGTACGGGCACGGTACCGCGCGCGTCATGACGACTTGCGCACGCGCAGGTACCAGTCGCAAAGCAGCCTCACCTGCTTCGGCGTATAGCCCTTCGCGACCATCCGGTTCACAAAGTCCTCATGCTTGCGCTGCTCCTCCGCCGAACCCTTGGCGTTGAATGAAATCACCGGCAACAGTTCCTCGGTGTTCGAGAACATCTTCTTCTCGATCACGACGCGCAACTTTTCGTAGCTCGTCCACACGGGGTTCTTGCCGGCGTTCGCCGCCCGCGCGCGCAACACGAAGTTCACGATCTCGTTGCGGAAATCCTTCGGATTGCTGATCCCGGCCGGCTTCTCGATCTTCTCCAGCTCCGCGTTCAGCGCGGCGCGGTCGAAGCTCTCGCCGGTATCGTGATCGCGGAATTCCTGATCCTGGATCCAGAAGTCCGCATACGTGACGTAGCGATCGAAGATGTTCTGGCCGTATTCCGAATACGACTCGAGATACGCGGTCTGGATCTCCTTGCCGATGAACTCCGCGTAGCGCGACGCGAGCACGTCCTTCACGAACGACAGGTACTTCTGCTCCGTTTCCGGCGGGAACTGCTCGCGCTCGATCTGCTGTTCGAGCACGTACATCAGGTGCACCGGGTTCGCCGCGACCTCACTCGTATCGAAGTTGAACACGCGCGACAGGATCTTGAACGCGAAGCGGGTCGACACGCCGGTCATCCCTTCGTCCACGCCCGCGTAGTCGCGATACTCCTGGTACGACTTCGCCTTCGGATCGGTGTCCTTCAGGTTTTCGCCGTCGTACACCTGCATCTTCGAGAACAGGCTCGAATTCTCCGGCTCGTGCAGCCGCGACAGCACCGAGAACTGCGACATCATCTTCAGCGTGCCCGGTGCGCACACGGCCTCGGCCAGCGACGAGTTGCGGATCAGCTTTTCGTAGATCTTGATCTCTTCCGACACGCGCAGGCAGTACGGCACCTTCACGACGAAGATCCGGTCGAGCAGCGCCTCGTTGTTGCGGTTGTTGCGGAACGCCTTCCATTCCGACTCGTTCGAGTGCGCGAGAATCACGCCGTCGAACGGAATCGCGCCGAAACCTTCGGTACCCTTGAAGTTGCCTTCCTGCGTGGCGGTCAGCAGCGGGTGCAGCACCTTGATCGGCGCCTTGAACATTTCGACGAATTCGAGCAGGCCCTGGTTCGCGAGACACAGGCCGCCCGAGTAGCTGTAGGCGTCGGCATCGTCCTGCGCATACTGTTCGAGCTTGCGGATATCGACCTTGCCGACCAGCGACGAGATGTCCTGATTGTTCTCGTCGCCCGGCTCGGTCTTCGCGATGCCGACCTGCCGCAGGATCGACGGATAGCGGCGCACCACGCGGAACTGGCGGATGTCGCCGTTGTATTCGTGCAGGCGCTTGACGGCCCACGGACTCAGGATGCTTTTCAGGTAGCGGCGCGGAATGCCGTACTGTTCCTCGAGGATCGGACCATCCTCGTCGTAGTCGAACAGCCCGAGCGGCGATTCGTTGACGGGCGAGCCCTTCAGCGAATAGAACGGCACGCGCTCCATCAGTTGCTTCAGGCGCTCGGCGATCGACGACTTGCCGCCGCCCACCGGGCCCAGCAGATAGAGGATCTGCTTCTTCTCTTCAAGGCCTTGCGCAGCGTGGCGGAAATACGCGACCACCTGCTCGATCACCTCCTCCATTCCGTAGAACTCACGGAATGCCGGATACACCTTGATGACCTTGTTCGCGAAGATCCGCGACAAGCGCGGGTCGTTGCGGGTGTCGATCTGTTCAGGTTCCCCGATTGCTTCCAGCATGCGTTCACCAGCCGTCGCGTACGCGGATGGATCGTTCTTGCAGAGCGCGAGATACTCCTCCAGCGAGAGCTCTTCCTCTCGCGTTTTTTCGAAGCGGTTCGCGAAGCTGCTGTAAATATCCATGCTACCTCCCTCGCCTGAGTCTGAAGACGTGCCTGCCTTCGTATGACTGCGCAGAAGCAAGCGCGTTCGAATTCATCCTAAACCCTTTCTTATTTTTTTTCACGAACTCTTCGTATGAAGTTCGTCATTCTCGACAACACCGCTTGGACAACGCATTTCGCCGTTTTACAATTGATCTCCCGAGCCGCAGAAACTGCATCCGCCGCGTCTCGTCGAACATCGAAACGTCTCGTGCGTTGGACACCGCCGACGTCGCCACTTCTGCCCTTCATCCCTATACGTTCGAGCAGTCGCGTGCGATGACACGCCGCGCGCACCGTTACAAATTTTTTTCGCAGTCCCTTACGGACATACCCGTACGACGAGCGCGGGAACATGACGTGCACGCAGCGCGTTCCTGCGTCTCCGTCGACCGGCGACGCGCACTGCACGCGACGACGCACGATCGATCGTCCGCGCTGTCACATTTCGTCCGTTGCGGAAACGACGACGCCCGCTGATCGCGGGCGTCGTTCGTCACCAAATGGGGATAGATACACGGCGCGCGCCGATCAGAACGTCTCCCAGTCGTCGCCGCCGGCGGTCGCGGCAGCCTGTGCGGGCGCGGGCGCGGCCGATGCGGCGACAGGCTGGCGCGCCGGCATCGCGGCAGGCGCGCGTTTCGGCGCGGCGTCGCGTTCGACGCGCGCGGCAGCCGGTGCAGGCGCCGCGACCGGCGCGCGCGGCGCATGACGCGCCGCAACCGCGACGGCGGTGCCCGCGCGCGCCGTTTCGTCGTCGAGCTGGAATACCGCCGCCGTTTCGCGCAGGCGCGCCGCCTGTTCGTCGAGCGATTGCGCGGCAGCCGCGGCTTCCTCGACGAGCGCAGCGTTCTGCTGCGTGACCTCGTCCATTTGCGCGACCGCACGCGCCACCTGGTCGATCCCGCCGCTCTGCTCCTCGGACGCCGCCGCGATCTCGCCCATGATATCCGTCACGCGCTGGACCGCGCCGATCACGTCGCTCATCGTGCGCCCGGCTTCGTCGACCAGCGTCGAGCCGGTCCGGATACGTTCCACCGACGCGTCGATCAGCGCCTTGATTTCCTTCGCCGCACTCGACGAACGCTGCGCGAGGCTGCGCACTTCGCCCGCGACGACCGCGAAGCCGCGGCCTTCCTCGCCCGCCCGCGCGGCTTCGACGGCCGCATTCAGCGCAAGAATGTTGGTCTGGAACGCGATTCCCTCGATGATCGCGATGATGTCCGCGATTTTCGCCGAGCTGTCGTTGATTTCGCCCATCGTGCCGACCACCTGGCCGACCACCGTATTGCCCTTGTTTGCAATCTCGGACGCGTTCGCGGCCAGCGAGCTTGCCTGGCGCGCATTGTCCGCATTCTGCTTCACGGTGCCGGTCAGCTGCTCCATGCTCGACGCGGTTTCCTGCAGCGCCGCCGCCTGCTCCTCGGTACGCGACGACAGGTCGATGTTGCCGGCCGCGATCTGGCGGGCCGCGGTCGCGATCGACTCGCTGCCGCCGCGCACGGTGCGCACCGTGTCGACGAGCCCGCGCTGCATCCGCGCGAGGCCTTCCAGCAACTGGCCCATCTCGTCGCGCCGGTCGACGACGATCGGCCGGCGCAGGTCGCCCGCGGAGATCGCGTCGAAATGCGCCAGCGCGTCGGCGATCGGGCGTCCGATCGCGCGGCTCAGCGTCAGCCACGACAGCACCGCGGCGCCGATGCCGGCCAGCAGCACGACGATCGACAGCACGCGCATCGTCTCGAATACCGATTCCGCCCGGTCGAAGCGCGCCTGCGCATCGGTGAACTGGAAGGTGCGCAGCGCTTCGCCGGCCACGGCCAGCTCGTTATAGCGCGCCTGGAGCTGCTTCGCGCCCTCGCCGATCCGGTCGTGATCGCCGGCCGCGACCGCACTCCCGAACGCGTCGCAGCTGTCCTGCAGCACCTTGCGCCGGGCGGCGACCTCCTGGGCGAGCCGGTCCTCGTCCGCGCCGCGCGGCAGCGCCAGGTATTTCTGCCACCACGCGTCGGACTGCACGCGCATCGCGCGGCTGCGGTCGACGGCCGCCGCCGAGTCGGGCGTGCCGGCCAGCAGCGCCGCCCGGTCGAGTGCGAGACGCTCGCGCGCGGCGAACATTTCCGAGACCGCCACGTTGACCGCGCTCGGCATCTGGTTCGTGAAAATTTCGCGCGTCGAATCGTTCGAACGCGTCATCCCGTACAGACCGAGCACGCCGGTGATACCCAGCAGTACCGCCAGAAACGCCATCGTCAAACCGATGCGCGCACGAATCGTCAGGTTCCTGAACACCATCATCCATCCTGTGTTGCGTCGTCATGAACGGGCCAGGCCCGTTGGCTCGAAGCATTGCTTCACTCGGTGCATTTACGACCGTGCGGCGCATAACTTGATGGTTTTCGCGTCATTATTTCGAATTATTCGTCTGTTTATTACAGACGACTGAATAATTGACGCAATTCGGGGCGGGATGGTGAAGCGGGCAGGAAAGGCGCGCCGGTACGCGAACGCGTTGCCGGCGGCGCGAGCGGCCGTCTCGTGCGGCGAACCGGCCGCGTGTCGGAATTTTGAACCGCGGATCCGACCCTAGTCGGCCAGTTCGGCGCGGGTCGGAATCGACGGCTGCGCGCCCGCGCGCGTGACCGACAGCGCCGCCGCGCGTTGCGCGAAGCGGATGGCCGCGTCGACGTCCGCGCCGGCCGCGAGCCGCGCGGAAAAGCCGCCGATGAAGGTGTCGCCGGCCGCCGTCGTGTCGACGGCCTGCACGACCGGCGCCGGATAATGCCGCGCGGCGCCGTCGGCCGTCAGCGCGAGCACGCCGCGCGCGCCGAGTGTGACCAGCACGTTGCGCGCGCCGCCGGCTTGCAGCGCCCGCGCGGCGGCCTCGGCCTCCGCCGGATCGCGCACCGGCAGCCCGGTCAGCGCGGCCGCCTCGACCTCGTTCGGGATCAGGTAGTCGACGAGCGGCAGCCAGCCCTCCGGCAGCGGTGCGACGGCCGGAGCCGGATTGAGCACCACCGTGCGGCCAAGCCGGCGCCCGGCCGACAGTGCCGCGAACACCGCGTCCGGCGGCGTCTCGAACTGGCAGATCAGCACGTCGGCCGCCGCCAGCGCGGCTTCGTGCCGCGCGATCGTGTCGGTCGTGACCTCGCCGTTGCCGCCCGCGACGATCACGATCGCGTTCTGGCTCGCATCGTCGACGACGATCAGCGCGACGCCGGTCGACGCCGACGCGCTGGTCGCGAGCCCCGTGCAGTCGATTCCCTCGGCCTCCAGGCCCGCGCGCAGTGCCGCGCCGTGCGCATCCGCGCCGACGCAGCCGATCATCGTGACCTGCGCGCCCAGCCGGGCCGCGGCGACGGCCTGGTTGCCGCCCTTGCCGCCCGCCGCCTGCGCGAACGCATGCCCGGCGAGCGTTTCGCCCGGCAGCGGCAGCCGCGGCGCCCGCACGACGAGATCCATGTTGAGGCTGCCGACCACCGTCACGCGGCCGGCGCCCGGTGCGTTCGCCGTCATGCGCGACCGCCCGGTGCGGCCGGCTCGCGGTAGACCGCCGTCGATTCGCGCAGCACGAGGCGCGGCGACACGACGCGACGGCGGCTCGGCACGGCGGTCGAACCGCCGCCGATCCGTTCGATCAGCGTCTGCGCGGCCATTTCGCCGAGCGCGCGCACCGACTGGCCGACCGTCGACAGCGCCGGATACGTGTAGCGGGAAAATTCGATGTCGTCGAACCCGATGATCGAACAGTCGTCGGGCACGCGCATCCCGCGCTCGGCCGCCGCGCGCAGCGCGCCGACGCCCATCAGGTCGTTGCCCGCGAAGATCGCGCTCGGCCGCACCGATTCGAACAGCCGCGATGCCGCGTGATAGCCGCCCAGGCACGAGAAATCGCTTTCGGCGATCGCGCCCGGCACGATGTCGACCCCGCGCTCGGCCATCGCGCGGATGAAGCCGTGCACGCGCATCGCGCTGACGGCGGTGTCGGTCGGCCCGGTGATGCAGCCGATCTTCGCGTGCCCGAGTTCGAGCAGGTGGCGCGTGGCCAGGTACGCGCCGCGTTCGTGGTCGATCTGCACGAGATCGGCCGCGAGCCCCTCGATGTTGCGGTCGACGACGACGAGCGGCGCGTGCGTGTCGGCGAGCGTCTGCGCGAGCACCGCGTCCTCGCCCGCCGACGCGACGATCAGCCCGTCGATGCGCTTTTCCTGCAGCACGCGCAGGTAGTTGCGCTGCTTCACGGGATCGTCGTCCGAATTGCAGAAGAACACGCAATAGCCGTTGGCCGCGCACTGATCCTCGATACCGCGCGCAAGCTCGGCGAAGTACGGATTCGTGCTGTTCGGCACGACGAGGCCGATCGTCGCCGTCGCCCGCGCCTTCAGCGAGCGCGCCACGGCCGACGGCACGTAATTCAGCTCGCGGATCGCGCCCTCGACCTTCGCACGCACATCCGCGGACACCGGCCGCGAATTGTTCACCACGTGCGAGACGGTCGTAAACGACACGCCCGCCATGGCCGCCACATCCTTGATCGTCGCCATTTCCCGTTTCTCTCTGGTCTGTTCTGTCTGTCTTCTACCGCACGCGTGCGCGCCGGCTGCGATACGTATCGAGCACGACCGCCACCACGATCACCGCGCCCGTGATGATCCGTTTGGTCGGCTCGTTCGCACCGATCTGCGCCAGCCCAGCGGCCAGCACGGAGATGATCAACACGCCGAAGAACGTGCTGATCACCGAGCCGCGCCCGCCCATCAGGCTCGTGCCGCCGATCACGACGGCGGCGATCACCTGCAGCTCGAGGCCCGCGCCCGCGTTCGGATCGGCCGCCTCGAGCCGCGAAATCTGGAACAGCGACGCGAGCCCCGCGAGCGCGCCCATCAGTGCGAATACGAGAATTTTATACGGCCGCGGGTTAACCCCCGCAAGTCGCACCGCTTCCTCGTTCGTGCCGATCCCGACCAGATAGCGTCCGAACACGGTGCGCGTGAGCACGAACTGGGCCGCGATCATCACCGCGACCGCGATCAGGAATGCCGGCGAAATGCCCAGCGCGATCGGGTTCGACAGGAAATCGAACGCATCGCCGATATACGCGGTGCGCGAATTCGTCAGCTGGTACGCGAGGCCGCGCGCGGCCTCCAGCACGCCGAGCGACACGATGAACGACGGAATCCGCCAGCCGACCGTGACCGCGCCGGTCAGCGCGCCCGTCGCGGTCGCGACCGCGATCCCGATCAGCGCGGCCGGCAGCGGCCCCCACTGCCATTTCAGCGCGGCGACGCTGACCATCGACGCGGCCAGCGCGAGCACCGAGCCGACCGACAGGTCGATCCCGGCGATGATCAGCACGAAGGTCATTCCGACCGACATCACGACGAGATCGGGAATCTGGTTCGCGATCGTGCTGAACGTGTCGTAGGTCAGGAAATGCGAACTCAGCACGGAGAACAGCGCGATCATCGCGGCCAGCGCGCCGGCCAGCCCGAGATAGTTCGACAGGCCGAGCCGCGTGCCGGACAGCGTGCGCGCGCGGCGCCCCGTCACGTCCTGCTGCGCGCCTGCGTCGGTCGGGGATACGGGAGGCTGGGTCATTGCTGTGGTCCTGTCGTCGAAGTGCCTGGAGCGGCGCCGTGCGCCTGCCCCGCGTCCGGATGCTGCATGGCCGCCGCCGGCGTCTCGCGGCCGAAGCCGGCGAACGCCGCGGCCAGCAGCGCATCCTGGGTCCAGTTGCCGCGCTCGAACACGGCGGTCATGCGGCCGGCCGACATCACGCCGATCCGGTCGCAGATCAGCATCAGCTCGCGCAGGTCGCTCGATACGACCACGAGCGCGCGGCCTTCGCGCGCGAGCGCGCCCATCAAAGTGTAGATCTCGAATTTGGCGCCGACGTCGATCCCGCGGGTCGGCTCGTCGAACAGCAGCACGCCCATGTCGCGCGCGAGCCAGCGGCCGATCACGACCTTCTGCTGGTTGCCGCCCGACAGCTCGCCGACCGGCTGCGCCGCCCCGTGCGTGCGGATTCGCAGCGCGTCGATCTGCTGCTCGGCCAGCGCCGTTTCGCGCCCCGAATCGACGATGCCGCCACGCGCGAGCCGGTCGAGCTGGCCGAGCGACACGTTCGCGGTGATCGACTGCGACAGCAGCAGCCCTTCGCCCTTGCGATCCTCGGTGATCAGCGCGATGCCGTGCTTCACCGCGTCGACGGGCGACGCGATCCGCGCCGGCTTCAGCGGCTGGCCGACGGCGATCGTGCCGGCATCCGGCGTATCGGCGCCGTAGATCAGTCGCAGCAGCTCGGTGCGCCCCGCGCCGATCAGCCCCGAGATGCCGAAGATCTCGCCCGCGCGCACCTCGAGCGACACGTCGCGCACGGCCGTCCCGCGCGTGAGGCCCGATACGGCGAGCCGCGGCGCGCCGAAACGACGTTCGCCGAGATCGATGTGTTCGCCGATCTCGCGCCCGACCATCAGCGTGACGAGCCCGTCGGACGTCGTCTTCGCCATGTCGCCCGCATGCACGAGCCGGCCGTCGCGCAACACCGCGACGCGCTCGGCCACGCGCGCGAGCTCTTCGAGCCGGTGCGAGATGTAGACGATCGCGACGCCGCGCGCCTTCAGCCGGTCGATCTGCTCGAACAGCAGCTCGACTTCGCGCGCGGTCAGCATCGCGGTCGGCTCGTCGAGGATCAGCACGCGACAGTCGCCGATCAGGTTGCGCGCAATCTCGACCATCTGCTGGTGGCCGATGCCGAGCGCGCCGACCGGCGTATCGGGATCGACCGCGTCGAGCCCGACCTGCGCCATCGCGGCGCGGGCGTCGTCGCGCAGCCGCGCGCGGTCGATGATCCCGAAGCGCCGCGGCAGGCGGTTCAGGAACAGGTTTTCGGCGACGGTCAGCGTCGGCAGCAGGTTCAGCTCCTGCATCACCATGCGCACGCCGAGCGCCTCGCCCTGCGTGCGGCTCGCCGGCGCATAGGCCTCGCCGCCGAGTTGCATCGTGCCGGTGGTCGGGTCGACGAGCCCGCCGATGATCTTCGACAGCGTGCTCTTGCCGGCGCCGTTCTCGCCCGTCAGCGCGAGCGCCTGGCCCGCGTCGAGCGTCAGCGTGACGTCGGCGAGCACGGGTTCGGCATAGGTTTTGCCGATGCCGGATACGGACAGCACGGGATGGGCTGAACGGGAGGGTTGGAAGGTCGGTTCCATCGCGATCCTGGTTGCGGCCGCGCGCACGGGGCGCGCGGGTATGACGCTCACAAGTGCATGTGCATGCAGTGGCCGTGATCGCGCTCACACCGGATAACGGCCGCCGCGCCGGATTCTTGAGGGCAGCGGCCGCACCGGGGCGGCGTTACTTCGTCACGAGATCCACCGGCGTCTCGACCACGCCGGACATGTCGGCCTGCTTGCGATGCTCGGCGATCGCCTTGAGCGCCGTGTCGATGCCGAACACGGCCTGCTTCGCCGCGTACTGGTCGGCGGTCGCGAGCACGCGGCCGTCCTTCAGCATCGGCTTGATCGCGTTGATGTTGTCGTAGCCGACCACGAGCACCTTGCCCTGCTTGCCGGCCGCGCGCACGGCCGACACGGCGCCGATCGCCATGTTGTCGTTACCGCACAGCAGCGCCTTCAGGTTCGGGTATTCGTTGAGCATCGCGGCGGCCACCGCATTGCCCTTATCGATCTCCCATTCGCCCGACTGCACCGACACGACCTTCATCCCGCCCGCCTTCATCGCGTCCTGGAAGCCGGCCGTGCGCTGCTGCGCGTTGGTCGTCGTCGACACGCCTTCGACGATGCCGACCTGGTCGCCCGCCTTCAGCCGCTTCGCGAGGTAGTCGCCGATCTTGCGCGCGCCCTTGCGGTTGTCCGGGCCGACGAACGGCACGTTCAGGTTCTTCGACTTCAGCACGTCGGGGTCGAGCCGGTTGTCGATGTTCACGACGATGATGCCCGCGTCGACGGCCTTCTTCACGACCGGCACGAGCGCCTTCGAATCGGCGGGTGCGATCACAATCGCGTCGACCTTCGAGACGATCATCTGCTCGACGATGCGGATCTGGTTCGCGGTGTCGGTTTCGTCCTTGATGCCGTTGGTGATCAGGTCGAACTGGTTCGCGTTGTGTTTCTGGTATTCCTTCGCGCCCGTTTCCATGGTCAGGAAGAACTCGTTGGCGAGCGACTTCATCACGAGCGCGACCTTCGGCTTGCCCGCCGATTGCGCGTGGACGGCCGGTGCGGCGGCCACCGCGACGGCGGCGAGCGCGGCGGTCAGGAAGCGACGGCGAAAGCGGACATTCATACACATCTCCTGGCGACTGGCCCGAAGGGCCGGATTGTTGTTTGACTGTTGTTTTAATGTGAGCAAACGTTTGCGCCACACTACCCGGGCAATGGCCATCGATGCTGCTGTCGGTACCACGGAATGGAAGCGAGGCAGACGGCCGACTGCCTGGCGCGTGCTGTCGTTGACGCGCCACCGCCGGCGGGAGGCCGGCGGAGTGAAGGCTATGCTGTACCGATTCGCTTCGGCGCGCAACCTGTCTGATCAATATTTAAGGGTTTATTCGGAGCGCGCGAGCGCGCTTCACGACGCGCAAATACGACACTCGCGATGCCGACGGCGGCTCGCCGGAGCGCTTCGCAGGCGGCTGGCCAGCGAGGAAGCGGATCGTTCCGGACAACGCGCTCGCGTCGACCGTCGGCACGAAGCTCGGCCGCATTCGCTGTCGCGACATGTCGTCGACCGTGACGGAACCGCGCGGCGATTCGCACGCGCGGCCTTGTGAATGAGGACGACTGCCGATCGTGCGTTCCGCGCCGAGGCCCGGCGTTGCAGGTCGTTCTTGTTTTTCTGTTGGTCGGAAACATGGGGCGATCGTCGCCTGGCGCGGGATCGCTCGGCGGGTGCTTCAGCCGTGATGGCGGCCATCGCCTGTCGCGCCCGGCGCCGTATGCGGCACCGCACGCGGGGTGCAAGTCGCGCCATCCGCGGCAACGGCCCGGACGGCGCGCGACGTGCACCGGTCAAACGGCTTCGCGCAACAGCCCGGCGATTTCCGCTTCGTTCAGGTGCGGGGCGAACATTTCGATCAGCCGGTACGCGTACGCACGCAGGAACGCGCCCTTGCGCAGCCCGACCCGCGTCGTGCTCGCCTCGAACAGGTGCTGCGTATCGAGCGCGACGAGCCCCGTGTCGCGCTGCGGATCGTAGGCCATCGCCGCGACCACGCCGATCCCCATCCCGAGTTCGACGTAGGTCTTGATCACGTCCGCATCGATCGCGGTCAGCACCACGTCGGGCACGGCGCCCGCCTGCGTGAACGCCTGGTCGATGTGCGAGCGGCCCGTGAAGTCCTGGTCGTACGTGATGATCGGGTATTCGGCGATCTCCTCGAGCGTCAGGTTCTCGCGGCCGACGAGCGGGTGGCCCTTCGGCACGACGACCGTGTGGTGCCACGAATAGCACGGGAACGTGACGATGTCCGGATAGCGGTCGAGCGCCTCGGTCGAGATGCCGAGATCGGCCTCGCCGTTCAGGATCATCTGTGCGATCTGCTGCGGGCTGCCCTGGCGCAGCGCGAGATGCACCTTCGGGAACACGTCGGTGAACTGCCGGATCACCTTCGGCAGTGCGTAACGCGCCTGCGTGTGCGTCGTCGCGACGACGAGGTGGCCGCTATCCTGATCGGCAAACTGGCGCGCGACGCGGCGCAGGTTCTCGGCGTCGAGCAGCATCCGCTCGATCAGCTGGTGCACGGCCTTGCCGGGCTCCGTCAGCCCCGTCAGCCGCTTGCCGCGCCGGATGAAGATGTCGACGCCCAGCTCGTCCTCGAGATCCTTGATCTGCTTCGACACGCCCGACTGCGATGTGTACAGCACGTTCGCGACTTCCGTCAGGTTCATGTTCTGGCGCACCGCTTCGCGCACGAACCGCAATTGCTGAAAATTCATGGGTATGCCTCTTAGGCTGTCGTTGTTTGATTGTCGAATCGGAGCGATGCCCGCCCTCTGCCCTGCATTGTCTCGTCAACGCGCGGGAAATACCCGCACGGCGCGCGGCACGGCCGTCGCACCGTCGCCGACCTGCAGCGACAGCGCCCGCCATGCGTCGCGGTCGAGTTCCGCCTCGAGCGCGCCGCCCGCGCGCGCCTCGAGCTCCACGCGCACCGAACCGCCGAGCGGAATCACGCGCCGCACGTCCACCGCGATGCCGTCGCGGTGCCCTTCGCCCGCCGGCCACAGCTGCAGATCGTGCGGCCGCACGTACGCGTGCGCGGGGCCCGCGAAATCGGCGTCGACCTCGATCGGCGCGGCCGCGCCTTCCGCGACGAAGCCGCGCCCGGCAACCGTGCCCGGCAGCCGGTTCGCCGCGCCGAGGAACTCGTATACGAACGCGCTTTGCGGATGATCGTAGACGTCCTGCGGGCTGCCGACCTGCTCGACGTGGCCGCGATTCAGCACGACGATGCGATCGGCCACTTCGAGCGCCTCTTCCTGGTCGTGCGTGACGAAGATCGTCGAGATGTGCAGGTCGTCGTGCAGGCGACGCAGCCAGCCGCGCAGCTCCTTGCGGACCTTCGCGTCGAGCGCGCCGAACGGTTCGTCGAGCAGCAGCACCTTCGGCTCGACCGCGAGCGCGCGGGCGAGCGCGATACGCTGACGCTGCCCGCCCGACAGCTCGGACGGATAGCGCTGCGCGAGCCAGTCGAGCTGCACCAGCTTGAGCAGCTCGTGCACCTTGTCGCGAATCGCGGCTTCCGACGGCCGCTCGCGGCGCGGCTTCACGCGCAGCCCAAACGCGACGTTCTCGAACACCGTCATGTGGCGGAACAGCGCGTAATGCTGGAACACGAAGCCGACCTGGCGGTCGCGCGCGCCGACCGACGCGACGTCGAGCCCCTGCAGCACGACTTGGCCGGCGTCCGCGTGCTCGAGGCCCGCGATCACGCGCAGCAGCGTGGTCTTGCCGCAGCCGGACGGGCCGAGCAGCGCGACCAGTTCGCCGGGCGGAAAGTCGAGCGACACGTTGTCGAGCGCCGTGAAATCGCCGAAGCGCTTCTGAAGGTTACGGACGGTGATACCCATTCTGGTTGCCTCTTTACGATTTCGACGAAACGGCGGCGACAGGGCCGGCATGTGCGGGAACGGCGTCGTGCGTGTCGGCCAGTTCGGCGGCGAGGTGACGCTCGGCGAGCAGCTTCAGCGCGAGCGTGACGAGCGCGAGCAGCGCCAGCACCGACGCCACCGCGAACGCCGCCGCGAAGTTGTATTCGTTGTACAGGATCTCGACGTGCAGCGGCATCGTGTCCGTCACGCCGCGGATGTGGCCCGACACGACCGACACCGCGCCGAACTCGCCCATCGCGCGTGCATTGCACAGGATCACGCCGTACAGCAGGCCCCACTTCACGTTCGGCAGCGTCACGCGGCGAAAGATCTGCCAGCCCGACGCGCCGAGCACGCGCGCGGCCTCTTCCTCGTCGGTGCCTTGCGCCTGCATCAGCGGAATCAGCTCGCGCGCGACGAACGGGAACGTGACGAAGATCGTCGCGAGCACGATGCCCGGCACTGCGAAGATGATCTGCACGTCGTGCCCCTGCAGCCACGGCCCGAGCCAGCCCTGCGCGCCGAACAGCAGCACGTATACGAGGCCCGAGATCACCGGCGACACCGAGAACGGCAGGTCGATCAGCGTCGTCAGCAGCGCCTTGCCGCGGAACTCGAACTTCGCGATCGCCCACGATGCGCACACGCCGAACACGAGGTTCAGCGGCACCGCGATCACGGCGACGGTCAGCGTCAGCTTGATCGCCGACCATGCATCGGGATCGGCCAGCGATTCGAAATAGAAGCCGACGCCCTTGCGCAGCGCCTCGACGAACACCGCGGCGAGCGGCACGACGAGGAAGAACGCGAGGAACGCCAGCGCGATGCCCGTGAGCAGCCAGCGCACGACGCGCGACTCGCTGACGGGATCGAGCCGCTTCGCGGCACGCGCGGCGGGCGACGGGGTTTTCAGCACGACGGTGGCCTCCTGGCTCATTGCTGGCCTCCTGCTGCGACGGCGGCGACAGCGGCGGGCGCCGGGCCGCTCGCGCCCTTGCTCGTCCGGCGCTGCAGATACCACTGCAGCGTGTTGATCAGCAGCAGCATCAGGAACGACACGACCAGCATCACGACCGCCAGCGCGGTCGCGCCCGCGTAGTCGTACTGCTCGAGCTTCGTGATGATCAGCAGCGACGTGATCTCGGATTTCATCGGCACGTTGCCGGCGATGAAGATCACCGAGCCGTATTCGCCCAGCGCACGCGCGAACGCGAGCGCGAAACCGGTGAGCAGCGCCGGCAGCACGGCCGGCAGCACGACGCGGCGGAACGTCAGCCAGCGCGACGCACCGAGGCACGCGGCGGCCTCTTCCTGCTCGCGCTCGAAATCCTCGAGCACCGGCTGCACGGTGCGCACGACGAACGGCAGCCCGATGAAGGTCAGCGCGACCAGCACGCCGGCCGGCGTAAACGCGATCTTGATGCCGAGCGGCGCCAGATACTGGCCGACCCAGCCGTTGGTCGCGTAGACGGCCGCGAGCGAGATGCCGGCCACCGAGGTCGGCAGCGCGAACGGCAGGTCGACGATCGCGTCGACGAGGCGCTTGAACGGGAACGTGTAGCGCACCAGCACCCACGCGACGAGGAAGCCGAACACGGCGTTGATCAGCGCGCCGCCGAGCGCTGCCGAGAACGTCAGCCGGTACGACGCGAGCACGCGCGGCGACATGACGGCGGTGACGAACTGGTCCCACGACAGCGTCGCGGTCTTCAGGAACGTGGCGGCGAGCGGAATCAGCACCACGAGGCTCAAATAGGCCACCGTGATGCCGAGTGTCACGCCGAAACCGGGCAGCGCGCTCGGCTTGCGAAAGGTGTACGTCGTCATCGGATGCTCTTGCTGGGTCGATGCTGCTCACGGGTCCGACGCAAACGCCGGCGCAGTGAATCGCGCCGGCGGGCCGTCGGGGATGCGGCGCGCTGTCGTGGCGCGCCGCTTGTCGTTATGGCGTTACTGCGGCTTGTAGATCGAGTCGAACACGCCGCCGTCCGCGAAATGCGTCTTCTGCGCATTCGTCCAGCCGCCGAACGTGTCGTCGACCGTGTACAGCTTCAGCTTCGGAAACTGCTTGGTCAGCTCCGCCGACACGTTCTTCGAACGCGGCCGGTAGTAGTTGCGCGCGGCGATTTCCTGGCCCTGCGGGCTGTACAGGAAATTCAGGTAGGCCTCGGCCAGCTTGCGCGTGCCTTTCTTGTCGACCACCTTGTCGACCACCGCGACGGGCGGCTCGGCCAGGATGCTCACCGACGGCACGACGATCTCGAACTTGTCGGTGCCGAATTCCTTGACCGACAGGAACGCCTCGTTTTCCCATGCGATCAGCACGTCGCCGATCCCGCGCTGCACGAAGCTCGTCGTCGCGCCCCGCGCGCCCGAATCGAGCACGCCTGCGTTCTTGTAGAGCTTCGTGACGAATTCCTTCGCCGTCTGCTCGTTGCCGCCCGGCTTGTGCAGCGCGTATGCCCAGGCGGCCAGGTAGTTCCAGCGCGCGCCGCCCGACGTCTTCGGGTTCGGCGTGACGATCGAGATGCCCGGCTTGGTCAGGTCGTCCCAGTCCTTGATCCCCTTCGGATTACCCTTGCGCACCAGGAACACGATCGTCGACGTGTACGGCGACGCGTTGTCGGGCAGGCGCTTCTGCCAATCTTTGGCCACGAGCCCCTTGTTCGCGAGCGCGTCGATGTCGTAGGCGAGCGCCAGCGTGACGACGTCGGCCTGCAGGCCATCGAGCACCGAGCGCGCCTGCGCGCCCGACCCGCCGTGCGACTGCTTGAAATTGACCGTTTCGCCCGTCTTCGCCTTCCACTCCTTGCCGAACGCCTGGTTGAAATCCTGATACAGCTCGCGCGTCGGGTCGTACGACACGTTCAGGAAAGTCGTATCGGCCTGGGCATGCGTCACGACGCCCAGCGCCGCCGCCGCGCCCAGCGCGAGTGTTGCGATCAGGCGGCCCACTCCGCCCACCAGCCCCGTGTTGCGCTTCGCCATCCTTGGTTCTCCAGTGTTGTCGGTATTGCGATGTCGGGCCAGTCTATCGAACGGGTTACATGATTAAAAATAATCGTTCCTCATTTTTTAATACTCAAAAGTGCTAACGCAGACGGGATGGACGGTTGCGGCGGATAAACCGGCGTCCGGGCGTCGCGAAATCGCGCCGGAACCGGCGCGATCGCGTCGAACCTCAAGTAACACTTGAAATTCACCAAGTACTGTATAAAAATACAGCTCACTGTCTATCCATACAGTTGAGCCATGACCAAACTCACCGCCCGTCAGCAGCAAGTGTTCGACTTGATCCGTCGCGCGATCGAGCGCTCCGGATTCCCGCCCACCCGCGCCGAGATCGCGGCCGAACTGGGCTTCAGCTCGCCGAACGCGGCCGAGGAGCACCTGCGCGCGCTGGCGCGCAAGGGCGTGATCGAGCTGGCCGCCGGTGCGTCGCGCGGCATCCGGCTGCTCGGCGTCGACGACGCCCCGCACCAGTTCACGCTGCCGCACGCCGCGCTGATGCAACTGTCGCTGCCGCTCGTCGGCCGCGTCGCGGCCGGTAGCCCGATCCTCGCGCAGGAGCACATCTCGCAGCACTACGCGTGCGATCCCGCGCTGTTCACCAGCAAGCCCGACTACCTGCTGAAGGTGCGCGGCCTGTCGATGCGCGACGCCGGCATTCTCGACGGCGACCTCCTCGCCGTGCAGAAGCGCACGGAAGCGAAGGACGGCCAGATCATCGTCGCGCGTCTGGGCGACGACGTCACGGTCAAGCGCCTGATGCGCCGGCCCGGCGGCCTCGAGCTGATCGCGGAGAACCCGGATTACGAAAACATCTTCGTCAAGGCCGGCAGCGCGGATTTCGCGCTGGAAGGCATCGCCGTCGGGCTGATTCGCTCGGGCGAACTCTGACATTCCGTCTCGCTCAGGAGAACATCATGGAACGCCTTGCCCGCCTGCTGCCTTTCCGTCAATTCGGTCGCCTGCGTCATCTGCGCGGCCGCACGCCCTGCGCACCGCTGTCCGCGGCGGCGCCTGTGCATGAAGAAGTCGCAGTCGAACGGCAGGCGTCCCTGCTGCCGTCAGCGCTGCCCGCGTTCGCGCGGGTATCGCTGAACGCCGGTCTGAATCACGCGGAACCCGCACGCCGCGCGCCGGTGCGCGTCTATCACGGCCGGTCGCGCTTGATCATGGTCGGCACGATCGATGCCGTCTGCCGAATGATCGATCGCTGCATCGCAGAGGAACGATCGGCCACGCCGGGCGGTCTCTGATTGCGGAACCTTCCCGCACCGGAGGCAACGTGACTGAATCGCCGCGCCGTACAGGGCGACTCAAGCCCCTGCTGATCGTCGCGCTGATCGTCGCCGTCATTGCGGCGCTCGGCTATGCGTACGCGTCGCCGTATGTCGCGCTCGGTCGCCTGAAATCGGCGATCGATGCGCGCGATGCGCAGGCGATCAGCGAGTATGTCGACTTTCCATCGCTGCGCATCAGCCTGAAGCAGCAGGTCACGGAAGAGTTGATGCGCCGGATCGACGCAGTGAAGAAGAACAACCCGTTCGCGGTGATCGGCGCGCTGATCGGGTCCGCGTTGATCGGTCCTCTGGTCGATGCGTACGCGACGCCGGAAGGCGTTGCCGCGCTGATGAGCGGAATGCCGCCGCGCGGCAATCCGGGCGAGCGTCCGCCTGAGTGGTCGAATCAGCCGCCGGCAGGCAATGCCCCCGGCACCACGCCTGCCGCACCGCCCGCCAATCCGGCGCCGGCAAGTGCGGGGGTATCGGGCAGCAACGCGGTCGCTTCAGCGGCATCGTCGCCGGCGCCCGCACCTGCCGCACCGGCCAGCCCGAGCGAAGCCACGCAAGCGCCGCACCAGCAGCAAACCAGCGCGGGCTACCGAAATATCGATGAATTCGTCGTGACGTATCAGCGCAGTGCCGACGGCACACGCTATGCGGCGATCTTTCACCGCTTCGGGCTGTTCTCGTGGAAATTGTCCGGGATCGACCTGCATGCGTAGCAGGCCACTCTGGACGCCTGCCGTGCTGATGCAGCGCGGTGCGTGACCGGCACGCATCGCCGGTCACGCAGTCGTCCAGTCTTTAGATCATTTGCCGTTCGCCGTGGCCGCCTCACGCTCGCGCGCGATTTCGGCCTTCTGCTCTTCCGCCGACGAACACGCCACCAGGATGCTGCAGTTCACGCGATCGAGCAGTTGCGTATTGCCCGACCCCATCCACCATCTCGACAATCCGCTGCGGCACCGGTGGCCGACGACGACGAGGTCGACTTTCAGCTCCGACGCGAGATTCGCGATTTCGTCGATCGGATACCCGAACGCGAAATGGCCTTCGGCCTGTACGCCGCGCTCACGCAGCCAGTTCACGCCTTCCTGCAGGATTTCGCGCGCGGTTTCCTCGAAGCGGCCGCATGCGACATCGGTCAGCAAACCTGCACTTTGCGCAATGCTCGAACGCATGTCGACGACCGACAGCAAATGCGTTTCGGCCTTCAGGTCCATTGCGAGATTGGCCCCGCAGCGCAGTGCCTTGCGCCCTTCGAGCGTGCCGTCGTAACACAGCAAAATCTTGTTGTAGCTAGCCATGAGACCTCCCTATCGCGACAACGAGCCTACGCATTCATCATGGTGCGCCGCAATTCAGGACGCAAGGGATGGAAAACGCTGATTCGCCCCGCGCGGCGCGTGCGCGATGATGCGGTGCACGATCGGTGCGCGCTTGCATCGCACCGGGCAGGCATGCCCTGAAGCGATGCAGCCGATGCACTAGAATGGCCCGTTCATACTCCAGCGGGCCACCGTACGCTGGCGTCGTGCGCTTCGGTCATGCCCATGTGACACGCATCCGTCCGATCCGTTCGCAAACCGGCCACGCTCGGGCAACGGAACGCGCCCGCTTACAACGACAACCTGCCCATGTCCGTCGCACCGATCGATTTCCGCAACGTCGAAAAGCGCTATGGCGACAAGCTGGTCGTCAACGGTCTGTCCTTCAACGTGAAGGCCGGCGAATGCTATGGCCTGCTCGGGCCGAACGGCGCCGGCAAGACCACGACGCTGAAGATGCTGCTCGGCCTCGCGCACCCCGATGCCGGCACCATTTCGCTATGCGGCGAACCGGTTCCATCGCTGGCGCGACATGCACGCCAGCGGGTCGGCGTCGTCCCGCAGTTCGACAATCTCGACCCCGACTTCACCGTACGCGAGAACCTGCTCGTCTTCAGCCGCTATTTCGGGATGTCGGCGCACGCCGCACGCACGCTCGTGCCGCCGCTGCTCGAATTCGCGAAGCTGGAAAACAAGGCCGACGCGAAGGTCGGCGAGCTGTCGGGCGGCATGAAGCGCCGCCTCACGCTCGCCCGTGCGCTCGTCAACGATCCCGACGTGCTGGTGCTCGACGAGCCGACGACGGGCCTCGATCCGCAGGCGCGGCACCTGATGTGGGAGCGGCTGCGTTCGCTGCTTGCGCGCGGCAAGACGATCCTGATCACCACGCACTTCATGGAAGAAGCCGAGCGGCTGTGCGATCGGCTGTGCGTGATCGAGGAAGGCCGCAAGATCGCCGAAGGCGCGCCGCATGCGCTGATCGAATCGGAGATCGGCTGCGACGTGATCGAGATCTACGGGCCCGATCCGGCCGCGCTGCGCGACGAGTTGTCGGCGTTCGCGAAGCACACGGAGATCAGCGGCGAGACGCTGTTCTGCTATGTGAGCGACCCCGAACCGCTCAGCGCGCGCCTGAAGGGCCGCGCGGGGTTGCGCTATCTGCATCGGCCGGCCAATCTGGAAGATGTGTTCCTGCGGCTCACGGGCCGCGAAATGCAGGACTGATCGATCATGGACGTCCGCAACTATTCCGCCACCACGCCATCGGCCCCGCCGCGCGAATCGCGCTTCGCGATCGCGATGCCCGCGAACGCGAGCAACTGGATCGCCGTCTGGCGGCGCAACTATCTCGTGTGGCGCAAGCTCGCGCTCGCGTCGATGTTCGGCAATCTCGCCGATCCGATGATCTACCTGTTCGGGCTGGGTTTCGGACTCGGCATGATGCTCGGCCATGTCGACGGCGTGTCGTATATCGCGTTCCTCGCGGCCGGCACGGTCGGGTCGAGCGTGATGATGTCCGCGAGCTTCGAGTCGATGTATTCGGGTTTCTCGCGGATGCACGTGCAGCGCACGTGGGAAGCGATCATGCACACGCCGCTCGCGCTCGGCGACATCGTGCTCGGCGAGATCGTGTGGGCGGCCAGCAAGGCGATGCTGTCAGGGGGCGCGATCATGCTGGTCGCGGGCGGGCTCGGCTACGCGCAGTTTCCGTCGATGCTCGCGGTGCTGCCCGTGATCGCGCTGGCCGGCCTCGCGTTCGCCAGCATCGCGATGATCGTCACGGCGCTCGCGCCGTCCTACGATTTCTTCATGTTCTATCAGACGCTCGCGCTGACGCCGATGCTGCTGCTGTCCGGCGTGTTTTTCCCGATCACGCAGTTGCCGCCGATCGCGCAGCACGCGGCGCGGGCGCTACCGCTCGCGAATGCGGTCGAGCTGATCCGGCCCGCGATGCTCGGCCGGCCGGCGACCGACATCGCGCTGCACGTCGCGGTGCTCGCCGGCTACGCGGTCGGCGGATTCCTGCTGTCCGCGTGGCTGTTCCGGCGGCGGATGATGCGCTGACGGCCGGCGCACCGGGCGCCGGCTTCATGCGACGACGTTACTCGTCGTCGTCGCTCCACGGAATTTCGACGTCGGTCAGGAACGCGACGGTCGCGAGCGGGCCGCCTTCCTGGCGGCCGAGCTTGCCGTCCGCGCGATGCCATTCGACGCGGAACTGCGTACCCGGATCGTCGGCCACCAGATACACCGTGCGCAGTTCTTCCTTGTCGGCTTCGTCCACCGGACCGTCGAACGACACCAGCATCTTCTGCGGCCACAGGCCGTTGACCGGATCGTAGATGCGATCGCCTTGCGGAATGTCGATGCTGGCCTCGACACCGATCGTTGCGGAGGCCTCGATGATCATCGTGCCGAGCGCTTGCAGCACGGCAGTCGCCCGCGCGGAATTGGCCTGGCGGATCGCGAGATCGCCGCGCGTCAGCGCCTTTTCGAGTCGAGGATGAATCTTCGGTTGGGTCATGCGTTTTCCTGTTTGCTTCTTGTAAAGGGCGCCGCACGCGTGAAGCCGCGGCGCCGGATGAATACGACGACGGCGCGCGACTGGCGCGCCGTTTGCGTGCGTCAGAACCCGAACGCGATCGCGAGCAAGCCGCTCGCGATCCCGAACACGACGACGAGCGTCGCGACGATCGCCAGCATGGTCGGCTTGAACGAACGCGCGAGCATCGCGAGCGACGGCACGCTGATCGGCGGCAGCGTCATCAGCAGCGCGGCGGCCGGACCGACGCCCATGCCGAGCGACAGCATCGCCTGGATGATCGGCACCTCGCCGGCCGTCGGGATCACGAACAGCATGCCCGCGACCGCGAATGCGACGATCCAGCCGAGATGATTGCCGATGTCCGGGCCGATATGCGGAAACAGCCACGCGCGCGCGGCGCCGAGCAGCAGCACGAGCACGATGTATTCGGGCACGAGCCGCACGGCCATGCGCGCGAGCAGTTTCATCCAGCGGACGAACGGATTGCCGGCCGCGGCCTGTTCGGCCGCCAGCGCGGCGAGCTGGGCATCGTCGATATTGCGGTCTTCAGGACGCGCGATGCGGTTCAGCAGGTAGCCGATCCCGAATACCATCGCGATGCCGAGCACGAGGCGCAGCGCGCTCCAGTGCCAGCCGAGCACGAAGCCCATGAACACCAGCGCCGCCGGGTTCAGCACCGTGTTGCCGAGCCAGAACGCGACCGCGCCGCCCGGCGATGCATGACGCGCCCGCAGCCCCGCTACAACCGGCGCCGCGCAGCACGTGCACATCATCCCCGGCAGCGACAGCAGCCCGCCCGCGGCGACACTGCCGAACCCGGTGCGGCCGAGCACGCGCGCTACCCAATGCGCGGGCAGCAGCGCCTGCACGGCCGAGCCGAGCAGCAGGCCGAGCACCATCGCCTGCCAGATCGCCTTGCCGTATGCCCACGCGTAGTCGAGCGCCGCCTTCAGCGACGGCTCGGGCGCCGCCGCCGACGTACCCATCAGGATCGACTGGCCGATCGAATGATGCTCGGCGGCAACGAACGCCTTGTTGTAGTACGGGAACCATTTCACATAGAAGAGCCCCGCGACCGCGATCAGCAGGAAGGTCATCCAGCCGAGGGCGGGACTGGGTTGGGTGCGTGTGGTCGTCATCGTGTGGTGAACGTCGATTGGTTTTTGTCGGTTTCGGATGTCGCGCCGCCAGCAAGCGCGGCCGATGCCGGCAACCCGGCGCGCGCGAGTTCGGCCAGCAGCATGCGCGCCTGATCGCGCACGTCGGCCGCGTTGGGCCGGAACGTGAACGTCAGCGCCCGGTTCGGCTTGTCGTACGTCGCACGGTAAGTGCGCGCGTAGGCGGGATCGTAATGCTTGTCGATCAGCTCGGTGAACAAATCGGCCCGCGCGCCGGCATCGATCAGCCCCTTCCAGCGCGTCACCTCTTCGCGGCTGTGCAGGCCGATCAGCCGATGAAGCTGCGCCTTGAACGCGTCCGGTTCGTCGAACAGGTGCGCGTAATCGTCCAGCAGGAACGCGATCCGCTCGTCGTGGGCCGCTTCGACCTGCACCCACGGCCCCGCGTGAAACGCTTCGATCAGCGCGATCGGCAACTGCACGAGCCCGATCCGGCGGCTTTCCGACTCGACGAACACCGGCCATTGAGGGTCGAAACGCCCGAGCGTCTCGACGAGCCCCGAATCGAACCCCTTCTGCGCCGGCTGCGGCTTGCCCGGTAGCGCGCCGAGCAGCGAACCGCGATGGCACGCGAGCGCTTCCAGGTCGAGCGTCTGCGCGCCGACGTCGCGCAGCGCGTTCAGCAGGCGCGTCTTGCCGCACCCCGTGTGGCCGACCAGCGCGATGTAGCGAAAGCGCGTCGGCAGCGACGCGAGGGTCGCGCACACCGACTGGCGGTACGCCTTGTAGCCGCCGTCGAGCTGGCGCGCCTTCCAGCCGATCAGGTTGAACCAGGTCGTCATCGAACCCGAGCGCTTGCCGCCGCGCCAGCAGTAGATCAGCGGCCGCCAGTTGCGCGGCCGGTCGGCGAAGGTCGTGTCGAGATGGCGCGCGATGTTGCGCGCGACGATCGCCGCGCCGACGCGCGTCGCCTCGTACGGCGACACCTGGCGGTACATCGTGCCGACGAGCACGCGCTCTTCGTTGCTGAGCACGGGCGCGTTCAGCGCGCCGGGAATATGGTCCTCGGCGAACTCGAGCGGCGTGCGCACGTCGATGATCTCGTCGAACTCGCCGGCGCGATCGAGGGTGACAATCAGGTTCTTCAATTTGGCGTCGAACAGGGGCGATGCGGCTCGTGGAGCCGCATGGGCACGGAAGGCGGATTGACGATTATCTCACGGGCCGGCGTCCCGGGCCGCGCGCGGTAGTCCGCGGCGGCGAGGCGGCCTGCATCGCGTCGATCAGGTGGTCGCGAAATGCACGCACCGACGCGGGCAGATCGCGCCCCGCCATCGTCTGTACCTGGATGCTGCGTTCGCGCAGTTGCGGGTTCGTCACGGGCACGACGACGAAGCCGTCCGCATCGGAGCGATCGCGCACCGACAGCAGCCCCGTGAACATCACCGCGCCGGTGCGCCGTGCGTAGCCGTACATCGCCGCGGTATTGTTGCTCGTCAGTTCGGGCTCGAGCAGCAGCCCGTCGAGCGCGCACGCGATGTCGATCAGCTGGCGCACCGTCGTGCCGGCCTCGGGCAGCACGTGCGCGTGGCGCGCGACATCGGCGAGCGACACCGCGTCGCGCGCCGCGAGCGGATGATCGTGCCGGACCAGCGCAAAGACGGGCGCGCGCTCCGTGTGGTCGACACGCACGCCCTTCTCCGGCGCGAGGCTGAAGGTCAACGCGATGTCCGCGTCGCCGTCGCGCACGCGCCGCGTCGCATCCGCCGGCGACACGACCCACACGGTGAAATCGACGCCCGGGTGGCGCGCCTTGAAGCTCGCGAGCACGCCGGGCAGGAAGTCGATCGCGAACCCTTCCGAGCATGCGATCTTCAGCAGGCTGCCGTGCAGCGCGTCGAGCCCGCCGATGTCCTTCATCACGTGCTCGGCCTCCAGCAGGCTGCGCTGCGCGAACGCCAGCAGCCGCTCGCCGGCTTCCGACAGCGCCATCCCGCGCGGCCGCCGCTCGAACAGCGGCGCGCCGAGCTCGCTCTCCAGCTTCGCGATCTGGCGGCTGATCGCCGACACGGCCACGTGCAGCCGCACGGACGCGTCGCTGATCGAGCCGGTACGCGCCACCTCGACGAAATACCGCAACGCCAGCCCATGCAGGAAAGCCGCCATCGTTCTGTCTCCGCGCCGCATCCGGCCGCGCTGCTTTGCCTTTTCGGCAAAGAAAGGTTCGAAATTCGATCATTGTGACAAAAAAACGGGCTTTCTAGAATCGATCGCACTTCACGTTGCGTGCACGGCCCGCGCGCAGCGGAACCACACGGGAGACACGCTTTGAGCCGTACCGCCGCCATCCAGCACGCGCTGAACCAGTTCGAATCCGGTGCGTTCTTCGCAACCCTGAGCCGCCGCGTCGGCCTGCGCACCGAAAGCCAGGAAAGCGGCAGCGACGCCGCGCTGCGCGCCTATCTGACCGACGAGATCGCGCCCGAGGCCGCCCGCCTCGGTTTCACGTCGCGGATCGTCGACAACCCCGTCGACGGCGGCGGCCCGTTCCTGCTCGCGTCGCGCCACGAAGACGACGCGCTGCCGACCGTGCTGATCTACGGCCACGGCGATGTCGTGCGCGGCTACGACGCGCAGTGGCGCGCGCCGCTGTCGCCGTGGACGCTCACGGCCGACGGCGACCGCTGGTACGGCCGCGGCAGCGCCGACAACAAGGGCCAGCACACGATCAACCTGGCCGCGCTGGCGAGCGTGCTCGATGCGCGCGGCGGCCGGCTCGGCTTCAACGCGAAGCTGCTGATCGAGATGGGCGAGGAAACCGGGTCGCCGGGCCTCGACGCGCTGTGCCGCCAGGAGCGCGACGCGCTCGCGGCCGACGTGCTGATCGCCTCCGACGGCCCGCGCATCGCCGCCGCGCGCCCGACGGTATTCCTCGGCTCGCGCGGCTCGGTCAACTTCACGCTGAGCCTGCGCGCCCGCGACGGTGCGCATCACTCCGGCAACTGGGGCGGACTGCTGCGCAACCCGGCGATCGTGCTCGCGCATGCGCTCGCGTGCCTCGTCGACGCGCGCGGCGCGATTCGCGTCGCGGGGCTGCGCCCGCCGCCGATCCCGGCCGCCGTGCGCGACGCACTCGCCGATCTTGCGGTCGGCGGCGGCCCCGGCGACCCGGCGCTCGACGCCGACTGGGGCGAGCCCGGCCTGTCCGCGGCCGAACGCGTGTTCGGCTGGAACACGTTCGAGATCCTCGCGTTCAAGGCCGGCAATCCGGAGCATCCCGTCAACGCGATCCCGCCCGCCGCGTATGCGCACTGCCAGTTGCGCTTCGTCGTCGGCACCGACTGGAAGGCGCTGCATGCGCACTTGCGCGCGCACCTCGATGCGCACGGCTTCGCCGACGTCGAGATCGACGTCGAACGCGGCGCACCGGCGACACGCGTGCCGCCGGACGATCCGTGGGTGCGCTGGGCCGTCGCGTCGCTCGCGCGCACGACCGGCAAGAAGCCCGCGATCCTGCCGAATCTGGGCGGCACGCTGCCGAACGACGTGTTTGCGGACACGCTCGGGCTGCCGACGCTGTGGGTGCCGCACTCGTACCCGGCGTGCTCGCAGCACGCGCCCGACGAGCATCTGCTCGCGAGCGTCGTCAGCGAGGGGCTGCAGATGATGGCCGGCCTCTTCTGGGATCTCGGCGACGACGCGCCGCCCGTTCGCCGCGCGGCATCCGCCGCGGCCGGCGCCGCCCTGTAACGCGCTTCGCCCCTTTCACGGGACCTGCACACACGATGAATACGACCACCCTGACCTCGCAGGACGCCGCGCGCCCCAGCGCCGCGAAGATCCGGCGCATCATCTTCGCGGCGTCGATCGGCAACGCACTCGAATGGTTCGACCTGATCGTCTACGGCTTCTTCGCGGTGACGATCGCCAAGCTGTTCTTCCCCGCCACGAGCGAAGCGACGTCGCTGATGCTGACGCTCGGCACGTTCGGGCTGTCCTATCTGATCCGGCCGATCGGCGGCTTCGTGCTCGGCGCGTACGCGGACCGCGCGGGCCGCAAGGCGTCGCTGCTGCTGTCGATCGCGATGATGATGGCCGGCACGCTGCTGATCGCGCTGATGCCGACCTATGCATCGATCGGCATTCTCGCGCCGCTCGGGATCATGCTGTCGCGGCTGATGCAGGGCTTTTCCGCCGGCGGCGAATTCGCGAGTTCGACCGCGTTTCTCGTCGAGCACGCGCCGCAGCGGCGCGGCTTCATGTCGAGCTGGCAGTTCGCGAGCCAGGGCCTCGCGACGTTGCTCGCGTCGGGCTTCGGCGCGCTGCTGACGGCCACGCTGACCTCCGCGCAACTCGAAAGCTGGGGCTGGCGCGTGCCGTTCCTGTTCGGCCTCGCGATCGGCCCGGTCGGGCTGTACATCCGCCGCTACGTCGACGAAGGCGTCGAGTTCAAGACGCAGGCGCGCTCCGAAGCGCCGGTGCGCGAACTATTCGCGGACCAGAAGCTGCGGCTGCTGCTGTCGGTCGGCGCGCTGGTGATCTCGACCGCGATCAACTACATGATCCTGTACATGCCGACCTACGCGATCAAGCAGCTCGGACTGCCTGCGTCGACCGGCTTCGCGGCGACGCTCGCGACGGGCTTCGTGCTGACGCTCGTCACGCCGGTCGTCGGCCATCTGTCCGACCGCACCGGGCGGATCCGCATGATGGCGGTCGCGGCCGTGCTGATGCTCGTCACCGTATGGCCGACGTTCGCGTGGCTCACGCGCCACGCGTCGTTCGCGACGATGCTCGCCGCACTCGTCTGGATCGGCGCGCTGAAGGCGATGTACTGCGGCGCGCTGCCGGCGCTGATGGCCGAACTGTTCCCGGCGCAGACGCGTGCCACCGGCCTCGCGGTCAGCTACAACACCGGCGTCACGCTGTTCGGCGGCTTCGCGCCGTTCGTCATCACCTGGCTGATCAGCACGACCGGCAACCGGCTGTCGCCGGCGCTCTATCTGATGGGATGCGCGCTGCTGAGCCTCGCCGCGCTGTTCGTCGCGCGCACCCGGCTGAAGATGCGCTGACGCGGAAAATGACGGCGCAGCGGTGCGCCGCCGACGCGGCCCGCCGCGGCATCGCTGTCGCGCGGGCCGCGCGCCGTTTACGGCGCCGGGTTCGGCTGCCGTTCGTGCAATGCGTCGATCTCGGCGAGGATCTCGTCGGACAGCGTCACGTCGATGCTGCCGATGTTTTCCTTCAACTGCTCGAGCGACGTCGCGCCGACCAGGTTGCTGCGCACGAACGGACGGCTGTTGACGAACGCGAGCGCCAGTTGCGCGGGCGACAACCCGTGACGCTGCGCGAGCGCGACGTAACGCGACGTCGCCTCGACGGCCTGCGGCTTGCTGTAGCGCTGGAAACGCTCGAACAGCGTGATGCGCGCGCCGGCCGGACGCGCGCCGTTCTCGTACTTGCCGGACAGCCAGCCGAACGCGAGCGGCGAATACGCGAGCAGGCCGACGCCGTCGCGATGCGTGAATTCCGACAGCCCGTTCTCGAACGTGCGGTTCAGCAGGCTGTACGGATTCTGGATGCTCGCGATGCGCGGCAACCCGAGCCGCTCGGCCGCGCGCAGGAACTGCGCGACACCCCACGGCGTTTCGTTCGACACGCCGATCGCGCGCACCTTGCCGGCCTTCACGAATTCCGCGAGCACGCCGAGCGTTTCCTCGATCGGCACCGTGTACGCGTCGTCGACCCACGGATACGCGGGACGGCCGAACGTGGTCGTGCTGCGATCGGGCCAATGCAGCTGGTAGAGATCGACGTAGTCGGTCTGCAGGCGCTTGAGGCTGCCGTCGAGCGCTTCGGTCAGGTTCTTGCGGTCGAACTGGTTGCCCTCGCCGCGAATATGGCGCGGATTGTGCGGCTGCCGCGCCGGCCCGGCGATCTTCGTCGCGACCACGATACGGTCGCGCTGCGCGCGATGCTGCGCGATCCAGGTGCCGATGTATTGCTCGGTGCGGCCCTGCGTGTCGGGCTTCGGCGGCACCGGATACATCTCCGCGGCGTCGATCAGCGTCACGCCCTGCCCGAGCGCGTAGTCGATCTGCTCGTGCGCGTCGCGCTCCGAATTCTGCTCGCCCCACGTCATCGTGCCGAGACCGATCAGGCTGACCTCGATGCCCGAATCGCCGAGTGTGCGGTATTCCATGCTGTTCCTGTCGCGTCGGTGGAAAGCAGGAACGCTATCACATTGAAGCGCGTGCTTCAGATGGGCCCCGCACACGCTTACAAGCGGCCTTCGGTGCTGCCCCATGCGCTTCGCGCGCCGCCTGGACGGGCGCGTCGCCGCCTTCCGTCACTGCGGCCGCTGGATGAAGCAGGTCGCCGATGCATGCGCGACGATCTTGTCGTCCGGCGTCTTCAGCGTGCCCTCCGCGACGCCCAGCGAACGCGACAGGTGAATCACGCGCCCTTCCGCGATCAGGTCGACGTCGCGCGGCACCGGCCGCAGCATCTTCACATGCAGATCGACGGTGCCGTAACCGACGCCCGCATCGAGCATCGAATGCACCGCGCACCCGGTGACCGAATCGAGCACCGTCGCGGCGAACCCGCCGTGCACGCCGCCCAGCGGGTTCAGGTGCCGGCCGTCCGCCCGCGCCGAAAACTTCACGTAACCGAGCTCGACGTCGAGCGGACGCATCGGAATCGTCTCCGAAATCGACGCAAGGGGCGCGTCGCCCGACACGGCGGCACGCAGCAGATCGAGGCCAGACAGGGAAAGCGGATTCATCGGGTTGTCTCCGGGTTGAAAGCGCGTCGCCGCGCGAGTAAGTTCTAAATTGGAACTCATTATTGTCAACGATGCCGGCGGTTGTCAACGCGACTGCGCCCGTTGCCGCCGAACGCGGGTTCTATAATCGAACCCGCTATTTCGCTGAACCGCCGCAAGACCGCCGCATGGGGCAAGAGACTCGACGATGAAATGGGATGACATCGGCACGCTGAACTGTTCGGTCGCGCGCGCGCTCGCCGTGCTCGGCGACCGCTGGACCATGCTGATCCTCCGCAACGCATTCCTCGGCTGCCGCCGCTTCGATGCGTTTCAGGCGCAGCTCGGCCTGACGCGCCACGTGCTGGCCGAACGGCTCGCGCGGCTCGTCGACGAAGGCGTGCTCGTCAAGCGCGCGTATCAGGAACGCCCGCCGCGCTTCGAATACCGGCTGACGGACAAGGGCCTCGACCTTTACCCGGCCCTGCTCGCGCTGATGGCGTGGGGCGATCGCTGGAAGGACGACGGCCAGGGGCCGCCGGTGCAACTGCGTCACCGGACCTGCGGCCAGCTGATGCACGCGGTGACCGTATGCTCGGCCTGCGGCGAACCGCTCGACGCGCGTGACGTGCAGCCCGAGCCCGGACCCGGATGGATCGCGTCCGACGGAGCTGAGGCGCCTGCAGCCGGGGATTGACGATCCGCTGCGTGCGCGGATGCCTGTCTGATTGATGCGTCCGCCGGACATACGCTTGGGCCACAGGCCGCAAGGCGTCCGGGCCCGACCGAGCGGGCGCGCGTTGCTCGCACGCGAGTGAGCGGCAACGGCAAGCGCAATCGCATGCCATCGCCAGCCCTGTTCCGTATCCGTTAATTGATCGCCCCGCGCGCACGCACGGACTGCGCAACGCAACTTCGCATCACCCTCTCCACCCCTGCCGATCATCGCGCGGACCATCGCTTCGCATCCGCACGTGACCGGGCCGCCACGCGTGCGTTACACTCTCGGCCCGCTGTCTCGAAATTATTCGCTGTCCAAGATGTTGTCGCGCAATCGCCTCGCTGCCGCCTGTCTCGCCGCTTCCCTGCTCGCCACACCCTTCGCCGCCTTCGGCAAGACGCAAAGCGAATCGCTGCTCCAGCAAGCGATCGATCTCGTGTCGCGATGGCTGCCGGCCCCCACTCACGAAGCCCCCGCGACCCAGGTCGTCGAATCGGCCTTCTCGCCCGACGGCGGCGCCGAGGCGCTCGTGCTGAAAGCGATCGGGGCGGCGCGCAGCTCGATCCGGGTCGCCGCCTACTCGTTCACGTCGCCGCCCGTCACGCGCGCGCTGCTTGCCGCCAAGCGCCGCGGCGTCAACGTCGCGGTGGTGGTCGACGACAAGGGCAATCGCGCGAAGAGCAGCAAGCAGGCACTGAACCTGCTCGTCAACGCGGGCATCCCGACGCGCACGATCGACGCCTATGCGATCCATCACGACAAGTACCTCGTGATCGACGCCGAGCACGTCGAAACGGGGTCGTTCAACTACAGCGCGTCGGCGGCCAGCCGCAATTCCGAGAACGTCGTCGTGGTCTGGAACAATCCGCAACTCGCATCGCGCTACCTCACGCACTGGCAAAGCCGCTTCGACCAGGGCACGCCGTACCGCTCCAGCTACTGACGCACGACACGCGCGTTCGCCCGACGCTCGACCGCTCGCATGCACGCTACCGTATTGCGGATGATCGGCGAGCGCGGCGCGATGTTCAATTCGGCCCAATGGCCAGCCTGCCGCCTCGCGAAACGCCCGTCACGCGCGACACCGCCGCGTTCGAAGGATGTCAGGCACCCCGCCTGGTCGCGATGCCGACGTGCGCGCCCGGCACACAGCGATTCGCGTGCCCGTCCGCACTGCTTGCCGAATTCGCCGCGAGACCATGGTCGCCCATCGGCAGCGCACTGCGCACGCAATCGGTACTGAACGTCAGCGTGTTCTGCACCAACGGGTAAAGGAGATACAGTGCAAACGCGAGATAGCCCGCGTACAGAATTCGAACCATGGTGTGCGATGGGAGATGACGAACGATTGGACTCGTCCTGTTTACGGCAGCGCGACGCGCAAGCTTGAGGGATCGCCGGTCCGATCGCGCATCGCGACGCAACACGGGCCGATGACACCCGCTTCTTGCCGCATCTTCCCTGCGCCTCACGAACCCGATCGCCACCGCCACGGTTTGCAGCGTGGCGATGCATCGCGGAATGCGCGATACTGTTCGACGGACGACCCATGACCGGCCCGACGGCCGGGACAAGAGACAAGGCCCATGCAAATCGCACCGAAACCGGCCGACGAGGCGACCCGGCTCGATACGCTTCATTCGCTCTCGATCCTCGATACCCCGCCCGAAGAGCGCTTCGATCGTCTGACGCGCCTCGCGCGACGACTGTTCGATGTCCCGATCGCCCTCGTCAGTCTCGTCGACGAGAATCGCCAGTGGTTCAAGAGTCGTGCGGGCCTCGACGCCACGCAGACGCCGCGCGACGTGTCGTTCTGCGCGCACGCGCTGCTCGCGGGCGATACGATGGTGATCCAGGATGCACTGAACGACGATCGCTTCCACGACAACCCGCTCGTCACCGGCGCGCCCGGCATCCGCTTCTACGCCGGCCGGCCGCTCACCGCACCGAACGGCGCGCCCATCGGCACGCTGTGCCTGATCGATACGCGGCCCCGCTCGCTCGAACCCGACGAACTCGCCCTCCTCGGCGATCTCGCCCACATGACCGAGCGCGAGATCGCCGCGCTGCATTTCGCGACGACCGACGAGCTCACGCAGCTCACGAACCGGCGCGGCTTCGAGATTCTCGCCCGCCACGTGCTGCGCCTGTGCGATCGCGTCGGCCGTCACGCCGTGCTGCTGTTCTTCGACCTGAACGGTTTCAAGGCGATCAACGACCGCTTCGGCCACGCCGAAGGCGATCGCGCGCTCAAGGCGTTCGCCGACACGTTGACGGGCGCGCTGCGCGACAGCGACGTCATCGCCCGGCTCGGCGGCGACGAGTTCGTCGTGCTGTTGAGCGCCACCGATCCGGCTGATGTCACCGAGCCCGTCGAACGCGTGACGCAGGCGCTCGCGCAGCGCAACGCAGCCGACGCACGCGGCTACGCGATCCGCTTCAGCGTCGGGCACGTTGCGTACGATCCCGCACGCCATCTCACCGTCGCGGACCTGCTCGCATCAGCCGATCGCCGGATGTACGAGCACAAGCAGCGCGACAAGACGGCCGGCGCGTAACCGCGGACGAGTCAGGCAGGCGCGACGGGATCAAACCGCCGCGCGGCCGCTCCTCCGCGGTCGTGCCAAGACGTCGGTTCAGCTGCCGCAGGGCGGCGCGCTGGCCATCGCGTCCGCGATCTGCTCGGGTGTCAGATCGCGCTGATGCGTCGCCAGCGACCAGCGGTGCCCAAACGGATCCTCGACCTGCCCGTAACGATCGCCCCAGAACATGTCGGCGGCCGGCATCGTCACGGTCGCGCCGGCCGCGACCGCCTTCGCGATCGCCGCATCGGTGTCCGGCACGTACAGATGCAGGCAGACCGGCGTGCCTTTCAGCGCCTTCGGCCCCAGCGCACCGTGCTCGGGCATTTCATCCACCAGCATCAGCGTCGAATCGCCAATCGCGAGGCACGCATGCGCGAGCCGGCCGTCTGGCATCGCGAGGCGAAACTGTTCGGTCGCATTGAATGCGCGCTTGTAGAAATCGATCGCTGCGGTGGCGCCCGCACAGATCAGATGCGGGGTCAGCGTGCGCATCCCTTCCGGGATCGGCTTGACGGACGTGGGCATGGTGTCGCTCCTTCAGTCGGTTGTCGTATCGAAAATCGGGACGGACGCGCGATGCGCACGCCTCCGATGCTACGACGGACGACGCCGACGGAAATCGACACGGCGCCCAGGATTTTTTTGCTTGCTTGACGGACGGGAGCACAGGACGCCGCGTCAGGCGTCATCGGCCCGTTCGATCGGCCGGCTCGCCCGGCTGGCCGAATCGACGGCAGCACGCCTCCAGCAACTCGGCCACCGCATCGAGCGGAAGATCGGCAAACCCGGCGATCGGCAGCATCACGCCACCCGGCACCTTCGCGCGCGACGAATGCGCGGAGAATTGATAGCCGATGTAATGATTACCGGCGACGCTGACGATCCGGAATGCCGTGACGTCGCGCCACGGCGCCGACACCGGTCAGTTGCATACCTTGACGGTACCGTTGGTCGTGCATTGGCCCATCGCCCAATGGCTCTGCCCCGCCAGATGAGGCGCGACGCCGATGCCGCGAATCGGCGCGGCCGGCGGAGACGATGCAGGAACGGTCGCCGACGCGGTCTCGGGTGACGGTTGCACGGGCGCAGGCCCGGATGCGGTCTGGCAGGCGGCAAGCGCCAGACACAGCGCGACGGCCAGCGGGACGATGGCGGATCTGGACAGGGTCATGAGCGCGCTCGCATGATGCGTTCTGGATACCGGCCCGCAGTCAGATCTGCGGCAGATCGCGCAACGTGCGCGACTCGCTCGTGGCATCGATGTCGAGTTCGATGCCTTCCGATGCATCGCGATACAGCACGCGTTTCAGCCTGGGCCCGGTTGCGGTGGCATCCGTTGCCGAGAAGATCGCGCGGACATCGTTACCGGACGCGAGCGCGCGCGCCACGTCGGCCACCGGAGCCTCGCTGGGCGTCGACGCCCACGAGCGATCGGCCGGGTTCACGGCCGCCCAGCGCACGTGCGTCACGCGCGCGCTGAGCGGATCGATTCGGACACCATTCACCGCAAACGTCGACATCGGCCTCTCCTTTGAATTTTTGCGGCTCGTCGCATGCATCCGGCCGACTGTGAACGGCCCGGATCCCGCCTGCGCAGCCAGCACGGCCTGCGATCATGTGCGCTGCGCCGGCCGACGCGATTTTCGATGATACATTGGGACGCTTTGCAACCGTCAACAGACAATCGTGTACGGGAGAAACACATGAGCGACGCCTGGGGAACCTTCCCTGCCAGAATGGGCGACCATCAGGCTTTCATCAGCTTCAACCACGGCTTCGCGGAAATCGCCGAAGGCGATCCGCGCACGTCGCTGCTCAGCGTGCGCGTCCCCTTTGCGCATCCGTCGCCCGAAGGTTTGCCGACCGGCGACGAATTCGCCGATCTCGCGAAGATCGAGGATCTGCTCGACGCCGCGATCACCGCGAAAGGCGGCGTGCAGGTCGGCCGCATCACCGTCGACGGCAACCGGGATTTTCTATTCTACGTACCGTTCGACGAAGAGGCCGCCGCGGAGATCGTCGACTCGCTGGCCGACCAGACGGCCTATGCGCTTCAGTACGCGCATCAGGACGATCCCGACAAGACGACCTACTGGCAGACGCTCTACCCGACCGACGACGACTGGCAGATCATGCGCGACATGCGCACGCTGGATGCGCTGCGGCAGCAAGGCGACGTGCCCGACGTGAGCCGGCGCGTGATGCACTGGGCGTATTTCCCCGACCCGAGCGACGCGCATCAGTTCGCGGACTGGGCCGAAGCGAAAGGCTATCCGGTCGAATCGGTCGCGCCGACCGAAGACGGCAAGTCGGCGGTACGGTTTTCGCACGAAGGCACGATGACGCTCGCCGACATCACGCGCCACACGATCGCGCTCAATCGCGAGGTGCGCGCACTCGGCGGGGACTACGACGGATGGGAAACCAGCGTCGAACAGGCGGGCTGAGCGGAGCGCCATGCCCGCGGCGCGTGATGTGACGTCACACGCCATCTGACGCAAAAAACATCCCGGCAGCGTGGTTGCGCGCCGCCGGGATCAAGGCATCGCCGGCAAAAACCGGCGATGGGCCTGAGGGTTCGCTCAGGCACGAGGAAAGCGATGCGTACGGATCAGGCGAACGGATGTCGGGGTGCGAACGAGTGCCGTTGCGCCGCCCGCCGGACGCCTGTCCGGTTCCGCCGACGCAACCTTCCGGCGTCGGGGGGCAAAAAGCCCCCGCTCCTGCGCGAGCGAGCGGGGAAATGGTTGACCGGGCCGGGGAAGAACGGTCAACCGGTCAAATTGTGATCGCGGGCCGTGCGACGGTCTGTGCGGCAACTCACCCTTTAGTAACAATGTGATGGCGACCGGCATGCGCGCGTACCGGCGAATATCGTCACGATTCAAGCGCCGCGCGCGGCTTGCCGGCTTCGCCGACGAGGAACCGGCCGACAGCTTCTTCGCAGCTGCCGCTGTCGTACCGCATCGGAGTACAACCTGTCAGGCCGGCAACAGTCGTCATTACGCCGGCGTCGACAGCGTTCGTTTTTTCATTTCGGTGTTTTATTTTGTTTTAATTCAAGTGGAATTTTCAGCCCGGGGCGCAGTTTCCGGTAAGTCTCGGGTATTGTCAAAGCAGGATTATTCTATTTTTTTATGCGCGATGATTTTCGCCTCACTTTTTTCGTGCGGAATTTCGCGCCTACAATGATCTGCGTCACGAAAACGCGATTTCTTCGCTACAGCGAACCAGTGGAAAACCAGTCGGCAACCATATCGATCCAGTCGAGATTGCTGACGATTTCAATGGCGGCGTCGCCGACCATTGCGGCTGTCGACACATCTACGGTCACCACGCCGGTTGCCACCGCGCTCGCCTTCGCAATTCCGGTCGATGCGACGGGCCCGGGATCGGCAAGCCGCTCCAGCCACTCGACGATATTGGCGCGTGCGTCTTCCTCATCCGTGAAATCATTTCGCGCCAGGAACCGATCGAACACGATCCACCCGAGCGTCTTGTTTCGCTCCTCGGATTCGAGTTGCCGGTCGACGACGGCGACACGGCCGGACTCCGTGATGTCGAGCGTTGCGGTGAAACGGTAATCGAGATATTCGATCTCGAGTTTCGACGACATGGCTTCTCCGCTCAATCTGCCCTCTCGATTTCGATGATGCCCGGCGCGTCACGTGCTTTGCGACACAATGTGAAGCTTGCGTGAATTTCGCGCAGCGCATCATTTTCGCTGGCAGTATCGCGATATTCTCGCGACCTGTCGATATGGACCATCCACGTATGGCCGCCCAGATGCTTTTTTGCCGTGCCGGTTGAGTCGTCAAGCGCTCCGTTTTCCTGTTTCCGGTATCGACCTGCTCCGCAGCCGCAATCGCGCTGCTAAACTCGGATCACAAAGACCGCTTGCGCCACCAGAGGAAATAATGACGCTCGCTCACGCACGACAAAGCGGCGTAGATGTCTGGATCGTCCAGCTTCCCGGGCACGCGCCCTATGCCTATACGCACCTCAAGCGGGTATTCGCGTCCGACGACTCGCGGCATCGGGTCGTGACGATCGACCTGAAGAAGCTGCTGGCCTGCGCCGACCGCGACACCACGGACTATGTGCTGCCATCGGTTCAGTACTGGGCGCACGGAAAAGCCGCGGGCATTCGCGAATTTCTCGATCCGGACCGGGACCGGATTCCGGACATGCCATTCATCACGTTTCGCGAGACGAGAACACGAACGTTGCTCGGCCTTCCCGGTCTGTCGAAAGTCGGCGTCGCATCGTTCCGTAACGGCCAGCATCGTGCGCGCTATCTCGCGTATGCCGGTGCGACCACCTTGCCCGTCGAAATCCACGAGACCGAAGCCGATTTGCTTGTGCGGTATTGCGGCGAATGACGCCAGGCTGTCGCCCGATGTGAATGCATCGTGGCCAAGCGCTTGCACTCGCGCGCGGCCGCTCGCGTCGACGCCGACAAGCCTCACGCCTGGATCGCGTAAATCCGGTCGGTGACTTCCGTCTGGCCGATGCGACTCGTTTCGACATCGATCCATTGCCAGCCGTTGTGCTCGTAGAATCCGATCGCACGCACGTTGCCGTCCAGCACCTGCAGATGGACCTTGTCCACGCCGATCGACCGGGCCCACGCGCGAACGGCTTCGATCATGCGCTTGCCCGTGCCGCCGCCGTGATGCGCAGGATGGACGTGCAGGCAATCGAGCAACACGCCACGCGCCGGATCGACGGGGCGCTCGGCACTGACGAAGCCGACGGGCTCGCCGTTCGCCTCGGCAATCAGCACGAGGCCCCACTCGTTCTCGTTGCGGTCGAGATACTTGCGCCATCGGACCGCGTGCTCCGTCGGTACCTCGTCGGACAGATAGCCGGCCGGAAGGATGTGGCTATAGGCGGTTTGCCAGCTCAGCGTATGCAGGCGAGCGATGTGATTCGCGTCGTGCGGCGTCGCGGCGCGCAGTGTGGTCCGTGTGTCCGGCATCGGTAGCAACTCCTTCTGCTGTTCGCCTGATCGGCATGTATCGTCGCAAAATATACCGTGCTTTGTGAAATGCCTTTCGCCGGGTTCGTTGTCGGAGCGCCGGCACTGCGGGCAAAAAAATCCCGACACCGTCATCGGTCATCGGGATCGAACGGCCCTGCAAAGCATGAGGGCGCGAGGAAGGTCACACATTACACGCATGTAAGACTGTTGCGCTTTGTCGGTTTGCGCCAAGCCCCTGTCCTATTCCGCCAATCAGCTGGTTATGAGCGGCCGTAAACGAAAAAAGCCTGCTCGCGTGTGGCGCGAGCAGGCAAGAAAACGGATCAGCATTCGAGGCACGAGGGCTGTCCAGGAAAGATAACGGCACGGCGCGCGGGAACCTTAGAGGGGAAAGCTAGCGTCGCAGGCAAAGTGGCGTGAACGTTGTTGGCGCAACGACACGGGAACACGATACGAAGCAGGCCCGGGGCGTCGCCCTCGCCGTCATCCACGTCGGCGATGCCGGACAAGCGGTGCCGTCAGTCGATACCCCGTTGCGCGTTGCGCAACGATTGCACGATCGCGCGCCCGATTTCGATACCTGCCCGCGTCGCCTCGTCCGAGGTCTCATATTCGGTATCGAAGTCATATCGCCGGGGCGATTCGATTCCGTCTTTGCGGACCCGCACGTTCGCCATCCACGTGCTGCCGGGTGCCGGCTGCACGGACTCGACGATGATTTCGTAACCGTCGAATACATCGCGATGGCATTCGATTCTTTTGTGCATACGGTGCCCCTCACATGCGCCTGATGTTGCTGCCGCGCAAGCGCGCTTTACGCAATCGTTCTTTTGGAGAACGAGGCCGAAATGGCATCGTGGTCGATTCGTTGAATACGGGATGCTACTTCGTTAAAGACGCCGTGACCAAGACACACATTGGCTGTATCCGAACGCCAGAAAGCAAAAAGCCCGGCTCAACGAACCGGGCTTTTTGCTTGAATTTGTTGGGGTGGCTGATGGGACTCGAACCCACGACGACAGGAATCACAATCCTGGACTCTACCAACTGAGCTACAGCCACCACTGATACTGCTTGCTTCGTTTCGCTGTTTTGTTTCAGCAGCGAAGAACAAGATTATACGAACACTTTTGAATCTTGCAAAGCCTTTTTTTCAAAAATTTCTTCGGCTTCGTTCAGATGCGCGCGCGCCTCGTCGAACACGGCCAGATCGCCGCGCGCCAGCTTCTTGTTGTCGGACAGCACGCGACGCCAGCCACGCGCGCCCGGCATGCCGCGATACAGCCCGAGCGCGTGCCGCACGATCGCACCGAGGTAGGTGCCACGCTTCAGCTCGGCCGCGCAATACGCGATCAGTTGCGCTTCAGCCTCTTCGCGCGTCGGTACCGCTGCGGTGGATCCGTAGAAGCGCGCATCGACTTCCGCCAGCACGTACGGGTTGTGATACGCCTCGCGGCCGAGCATCACGCCGTCGACGTGCTCGAGATGCTGCGCGACTTCATCGAGCGTCGTGATACCACCGTTGATCACGATCTCCAGCGACGGAAAATCGCGCTTCAACCGATACGCATAGTCGTACTTGAGCGGCGGGATCTCGCGATTCTCCTTCGGCGACAGTCCCTTCAGGATCGCGTTGCGCGCATGCACGACGAACGTTTCGCAACCGGCCTCGGCCACCGTGCCGACGAAGTCGCGCACGAACGCGTAGTCCTCGACCGCATCGACCCCGATCCGGTGCTTGACCGTCACCGGCACCGCCACCGCATCGCGCATCGCCTTCACGCAGTCGGCCACGAGTTGCGGCTCGTTCATCAGGCATGCACCGAACGCACCGCGCTGCACGCGCTCGGACGGGCACCCGCAGTTCAGGTTGATTTCGTCGTAGCCCCACTGCTCGCCGAGCTTTGCGGCGCGCGCGAGATCGTCCCGCTCGCTGCCGCCCAGTTGCAGCGCGATCGGCGATTCGCTTGGCGTGAACGCAAGATGCCGCTGGGCATCGCCGAACAGCAGCGCGCCCGTCGTGATCATCTCCGTATACAGCCACGTATTGCGCGTCAGCGTGCGGTGGAACGACCGGCAATGGCGGTCGGTCCAGTCGAGCATCGGCGCGACGGATACACGGCGGGGAGGAAGCGAGGACGGAACGGACATGGAATTCGGGTACAGGCCAGACGGCACGGAAACAACCCGATATTTTACCGCAATACCGGCGATGCCCGCCCGACACGCGCGCTACCCGCCGCCGAGCTCCGCGTCGACCGCCCGGCGCGCCTCGTCGAACACGCGCTCGATCACGCGCCGTTCGGTGAGCAGCATCCCGTCGACCTTGACCCGCCGCCAGTCGATCCGCACGGCATCGCCCTGCAGCACGCGATAGTGCGCGTGCTCGCCGTCCCAGACCTGCTCGGTTTTCACCTCGATCTCGAAGCCGCGGTACGGCTCGCTGAAATCGCCGAGGTCGCTGCCTCTCGGTTCCATCGCACGCTCCGTGGCGACGCCGCGCCAGGCCGCCCGCGCAGCCGGCGCCGCGCGCTCAATCGTATTCGTCGGACAAAAACGACCGGCCATCGGCCGTCAGGTCGACCCGGTCAGCCGTCGCCTGATAGATCAGCCCGTCATTCAGCAACGCATAGACGACGTCATCGAACGCGGCAGGAACCGGCCGGCTGTCGCCGAACTGGTCGATCCATTTCAGCGCCTCGATGGCTTCGGGGGAAAGGATGGGGGTCATGCGTTGGCCTCCGGCATCGGTGTCGTTCCATCCTAGCACTTCGTCAGGAAGTCGAATACCGAGGCAAACGCGCGGCGCGAACGCCAATGCGGCGCCGGCAGGCACGCTGCCCGCCGACGACGCACGGGTGCGCGACACATGCGCTCAGAGGCGCGCGATCGAGACTTCCGTCGACTTCACGAGCGCGACGACTTCGGCGCCGACCTTCAGTTCGAGTTCGTCCACCGAACGGGTGGTGATCACCGACGTAACGATGCCGAACGGCGTCTCGACGTCGACTTCGGAAACCACGGACCCGCGAATGATCTCCTTGACCTTGCCCTTGAACTGGTTACGTACGTTGATTGCAGTGATGCTCATCGGGATAATCGCTCCGAAGAAAAAAGTCTCAGAACGGGCGGCCGGGGCCGCCCGGAATTAAACGGCCCAGCGGATCTGCCCGACCGGTCGAACCTTGTCTGCTTGATGCTCGGCGTCGTGATCGGCCGCGCCGGGGCCGCCGGCGAGCACGCGTTTCAGCACGCGGTCCTCCAGCGCCGCGAATGCGGCCGACGCGCGGGCACGCGGCCGGTCGAGCGGCACCGACTGGTCGAGCGCCACCCGCCCCTGCTCGATCAACAGGATGCGGTCGCCGAGCGCAACAGCCTCCTGCACGTCGTGCGTGACGAGCAGCGCGGTGAACCGATGCTCGCGCCACAGGCGCTCGATCAGCGCATGCATTTCGATGCGGGTAAGCGCGTCCAGCGCGCCGAGCGGCTCGTCGAGCAGCAGCAGTTGCGGCCGGTGCACGAGCGCGCGAGCGAGGGCGACGCGCTGCCGCTGTCCGCCCGACAGTTGCGCGGGCCAGTCGTTCGCGCGCTCCAGCAGCCCGACTTCGTCGAGCACCGCGCGGGCCTGGTCGCGCGCGCCGCGGCCGAGGCCCAGCATCACGTTCTGCAGCACGGTCTTCCACGGCAGCAGGCGCGCATCCTGGTACATGATCCGCGTATCGAGCGCGCCGCCGCCCTCGCCGCGCGTCACCAGCGTGCCGCTGCTCGGTTGCTCGAGTCCCGCGACGAGACGCAGCAGCGTCGATTTCCCGCAGCCGCTGCGGCCGACGATCGCGACGAAGCTGCCGCGCGCGATGCCGAGTTCGACGTCGTCGAGCACCGTGCGGGCGCCGAAGCGCTTGCTGACGCCCGACAGCGTGACCGCGTCGTCGGGTGCCGGGCTGCCGCCCGTGCGCCGCCGCGCAAGCGGCACGACCGATGCGCTGCCGTCACGTTCGAGGATCGCCGCGTCGCGCGCGTCGCCGTCCGCGACGCGGGCCTGCGCCAGTTCGGCCTCGAGGTCTGCGCCGGCGAGCGGGCCGTAGGCGGCCGCCGAAGTCGTCGCATTCATGCTTTTGCTCCTGATTGATAGGCGGGGTGCCAGCGCAGCGTCACGCGCTCGAGCCATTTCGCCAGCACGTCGGCCAGCTTGCCGAGCACCGCGTACAGCAGGATGCCGACCACCACCACGTCGGTTTGCAGGAATTCACGCGCGTTCATCGTCATGTAGCCGATGCCCGACTGCGCGGAGATCGTTTCCGCGACGATCAGCATCACCCACATCAGCCCGAGCGCGAAGCGCACGCCGACGAGGATCGACGGCAACGCGCCCGGCAGGATCACGTCGCGGTACAGCGCGAAGCCGCGCACGCCGTAGCTCTTCGCCATCTCGATCAGGTTCGCGTCGACCGAGCGGATCCCGTGATACGTATTGATGTAGACGGGGAAGAACACGCCGAGCGCGACGAGGAACAGCTTCGCCTTCTCGTCGATGCCGAACCACAGGATCACGAGCGGGATCATCGCGAGCGCCGGGATGTTGCGGATCATCTGGATCGTCGAGTCGAGCGCGACCTCGGCAGCCTTCGACAGCCCGGTCGCGAGCCCCAGCGCGAGGCCGACACCGCCGCCAATCGCGAAGCCGAACAGCGCGCGCCACGTGCTCACTTTCACGTTCGCCCACATTTCGCCCGACGTCACGAGCGACCAGGCCGCGCGCACGACCGCCACCGGCTCGGGCAACACGCGGGTCGACAGCCAGCCGGTGCGCGCACCGACCTCCCACACCACCAGCAACACGAGCGGCACGAGCCACGGCGCGACGCCGCGCCATGCGCGGGCGGCCACGGCGACGCCGGTCGTCGACGGTTTCGTTGTCATCGCAGGCCTCCGTCGCTCAGCTCTGGCTCGTCTTCGGCAGATAGTTGTTGCCGACGATCTCGCCGAACGGCCCCGACAGCGGACCGGCCGCCTTCTCGACACCCTTGCCCTTGATCAGCGGGAACACGAGTTCCGCGAAGCGATACGACTCCTCGAGGTGCGGATAGCCGGACAGGATGAACGTTTCGATGCCGAGATCCGCGTATTCGCGCATGCGTTCCGCGACCTGCTCGGGATTGCCGACGAGCGCCGTGCCGGCGCCGCCGCGCACGAGCCCCACGCCGGCCCACAGGTTCGGATAGACCTCAAGCGCCTCGCGGCCGCCGCGCTTGCCGCCGTGCAGCGCGGCCATCCGGCGCTGGCCTTCCGAATCCATGTTCGCGAACGCCTTCTGCGCACGCGCGATCGTGTCGTCGTCGAGCCGGCTGATCAGCCGCTCGGCGTCACGCCATGCCTCGTCCTCGGTCTCGCGCACGATCACGTGCAGGCGGATGCCGAACTTGATCTTGCGGCCGCGCGCGTCGGCACGAGCGCGAATGTCGGCGATCTTCTTCGCGACGGCCTCGGGCGGCTCGCCCCAGGTCAGGTAGGTATCGATGTGATCGGCGGCGATCGCGTGGGCGGCCGGCGACGAACCGCCGAACCACAGCGGCGGATGCGGATGCTGCACGGGCGGATAAAGCGCCTTGCCGCCCTTCGACTGCAGGTGCTTGCCGATGTAGTCGAACCCGTCGTTGTCGTGCGATGCGGCGAGCAGCCCGCGCCAGATGTTCAGGAAATCGTCGGTGATCTCGTAGCGCGTGTCGTGATCGGCAAAGAGGCCGTCGCCTTCGAGCTCGGCTGCATCGCCGCCCGTGACGACGTTGATCAGCAGGCGGCCGCCCGACAGGCGGTCGAACGTCGCGGCCATCCGCGCGGCCAGCCCCGGCGAAGCGATGCCGGGGCGCACCGCGACCAGGAACTTCAGGCGCTGCGTCGCCGGAATCAGGCTCGATGCGACGACCCACGCATCCTCGCAGGAACGGCCGGTCGGCAGCAGCACGCCGTCGTAGCCTAGCGTGTCCGCCGCCACGGCGACCTGCTTGAAATAATCGTAGTCCGCGGCGCGCGCGCCTTCGGCCGTGCCGAGATAGCGGCTGTCGCCATGCGTGGGAATAAACCAGAACACATTCATCTGCTGCTCCTGCTTGACTGTCACTGCCGAAATTTGAAAAAAACGTCGCCCTGCTCGCGTCGCGGAGGAGCGACGCATGCATGGTGTGCATTCGAATCGGGATGGCTCGCCGGTCAGGCCGTGCAGCGGGCGAGGACGCGATCGCACGGCTGTTTCTGAGGAATCAGTCTAGGGATCGGTACAGGGCTTTGGAACGATTTTTTTGAGCTTAGGTTTTCCGCTTTCGTGATTAGCACGACGCTGGAGCGAATATCGCCGCGGCCGGGCCCTATAATGGCGCACCTATCCGAATAACTCCGCGCATACGGCTTCGGCCGTGCGCGCCTGCGGTGCACTCATCGATGCAGAAAGTCATCCTGCCCTTCCTGTCCGGCTTCCTGGCCGCACTGTTCTTCCGCGAGGCCACGCTCGCCCTCCTCCACACGGCCGACCTGATCGCCGCAACCGGCTTCTCGACACAGCCGTTCGCGCCGCTCGGCATTCCTGAATTTGTCGCGAATGCGCTGATCAGCGCGTGCTGCGCGATTCCGATGGCGTGGTTGTTGCGCGTGTCGCCGGAACGCGAAGCATCGTGGATCGGCGCGCTCGTGTTCGGCGGTATCGTGCTGACGGCCGCCCGCGTGTTCGCGATCGATCCGCTGCGCGGCATCTGGCCGTCGGGCAACATGATGCCGGTACTCGCGGCCGGCTTCGCGGCGAATGCGGTGTGGGGCTTCGGCGCGCTCGTGTTCATGCGCGCGTTCATGTCGGACGACGCGGGCGACGAGTAACGCCGACGCGGGCGACACACCCTTCGGGGTCGGCCCGGCCGACATCCCTGCAAAAAGGCCGCGTGCATGTGCACGCGGCCTTTTCGTTTCTGCGTCGCGCGTCGATCGGCCGCGCGGTCGGGCTGAGCGGCGTCAGTCCTGCAGCTTGCGCAGCGGATGCGTGTCGGGCGTCCACGGGCTGTCGAACATCGCAAGCACGTCGGCGCGATCGACGTCGGCGGCCGACTTGAAACGCCACACCGGCTGGTGATCCTTGTCGACGATCAGCGCGCGCACGCCTTCGATCACGTCGCCGCGCGCAAACGTCGAGCGCGTGAGATCGAGATCGCGCCGCAGGCAATCGGCCATCGTTGCGCCACGCGCGCGTTCGACGACTTCGAGCGACACGGCCATCGACAGCGGCGACAGTTGCTCGCGCATCGCGTGGGTCGCCTTCTCGACCCACCCGTCGACCGCCGCGCAATCCTGCTCGGCGTCGAGCGATGCGAGGATCGCATCGAGGTCGGGCCGCGCGAAATGCCGATCGATTCCGGCGCGCGCATCGGCGAGCGCCGACGTGTCGGGCGTCGGCACGACCTTGTGCGCGGCGGCCGCCTCGGCCACGCACGCGACGGCCTGCGCACCGCTGTCGATGCGCGCGCCGCGCAGCGTATCGAGCAGTGCCGGCAGCGCGGCATCGGGCAGATAGACGTCGGCAAGTTGTGCGTACAGCGCGCCGGCCGCGTCGAGCGTCGCGCCGGTCACCGCGAGATAGCGGCCGATCGCGCCGGGCGTGCGCGCGAGAAACCAGCTCATCCCGACGTCCGGGAACAGGCCGATGCGTGTTTCGGGCATCGCCATCTTCGTCGAGTCGGTCACGACGCGCAGGCCGCCGGTATGCCGCGCCGCCTGCGAAATCCCCATGCCGCCGCCCATCACGACACCGTGCATCAGCGCGATGTACGGCTTCGGATACGTGAAGATCGCATGGTTCAGCGTGTATTCCTCGATGAAGAACGTATCGACCGCATCGCGGTCGCCGCGCTGCCACGCGTCGTGGAAGAAGCGCACGTCGCCGCCCGCGCAGAACGCGCGCGGATGCGGGCTGTGCACGACGACGGCGACGACGTCGGGGTCGTCGCGCCACGCGTCGAGCGCCTGCTGCATCAGCCGGATCATGCCGACCGACAGCGCGTTCAGCGCCTTCGGCCGGTTCAGTTCGAGAAAGCCGATGCGGTTCGCGACATACGCGCGCACGTCGGGCTGGGGGGATTCGGCGGAAACGGCGGCGGAAGTGGAATCGGTCATGAAAGTCGTCCGGCAAACGGCAGTCGCACGCTCAGTGCGCCTGCATCTTCGAGAACAGGTTCAGCACCACGACGCCGGCGATGATCAGCCCGAGGCCGATCACCGCCGGCACGTCCGGCACCTGGCGATAGAGCAGCATCGCGACGAGTGTGATCAGCACGATGCCGGCGCCCGACCAGACTGCATAGATGATGCCGACCGGCATCGTGCGCAACGTGAGCGACAAGCAGTAGAACGCAACGCCGTAACCCGCGACGACGAGCACCGACGGCCAGAAGCGCGTGAAGCCGTCCGCCGCGCGCAGCGCGGACGTGCCGATCACTTCCGCGACGATCGCGATCGCGAGCCATGCGTAACCGGGCAGTTGCATCGCTCAGCTCCTTGCGAGGGCCAGTACCGCGTAGTCGTGACCGAGCTCCGCGCACAGCGCCTCGACGACGAACTCGTGGTCCGCGCGCTGCGGCAGCCCGGACGCGGTGATCGAGCCGATCACGCCGGCGCCGGCGACGGTCAGCGGAAACGAACCGCCGTGCGACGCATACTCGGCGACCGGCAGCCCGTGCTTGTCCGCGAGCGTCGCGCCGGCCTGCTGCATGCGCAGGCCGATCGCGTACGAACTGCGACGGAAATGCGCGACGACGTTGCGCTTGCGGCGCACCCAGTCGGCGTTGTCGGGGGTCGCACCGGCGAGCGCCGCATAGAACAGCGGCTGGCCGAACGTGGCGATGTCGATCGCGATCGCATGGCCGCGCGACGTCGCGAGCGCATGCATCCGGTTGCCGAGCGCCCACGCGCGGGCCGGGTCGAAATGGGGAAACACGAGCGCCTGTTCCTGCGCGCCGATCGATTGCAGATCGTGAGCGATGTCCATGAATCCGTCGATGCAGTAATGAGAGTCGCAACGGCGCCGATGCGATCGCGCAGGGCCGCTGCCGGAATGACGACACAAACCGCTCGATTCTAGCGCACGTGCCCCCACGTACCGGCCCCACAAGCGCCCGCCACGGGATTGTCAGAAAACACTTGCGCACCTCCGGGCAACCCCATATAATTCATTTCTTCGACGGACGCGGGGTGGAGCAGTCTGGCAGCTCGTCGGGCTCATAACCCGAAGGTCGTAGGTTCAAATCCTACCCCCGCAACCAACCGTCCAGAATTTCGCAAAAAGCCCGGCCTCGCGCCGGGCTTTTTGTTTTCGTGCGTCCGGGCGCGCCGCTCGCGCACTCGCCATTTCGCACGACGTGCCGCTCCACGCGCAGGCGTTCGAGAATGCCGCGGCCCGGTGATACACTCGCATCACCTCGTCCCTTCCACTCGACATGAAATTCTGCTCCGTCTGCGGTCACGAAGTCCTCGCGCGCATTCCTCCGGGCGACAACCGCGAGCGCTTCGTCTGCGATCACTGCGGCACGATCCATTATCAGAATCCGCGCAACGTCGTCGGCACGGTGCCGGTCTGGGGCGACCAGATCCTGCTGTGCCGCCGCGCGATCGAACCGCGCTACGGATTCTGGACGCTGCCGGCGGGCTTCATGGAAATGGGCGAAACGACGGCGGAAGCCGCCGCGCGCGAAACGCTCGAGGAAGCCGGCGCGCGCGTCGAGGTGCAGAACCTGTTCACGCTGCTCAACGTGCCGCACGTGCACCAGGTCCACCTGTTCTACCTCGCACGGCTCACCGACCCGGCCTTCGAAGCCGGCGAGGAAAGCCTCGAAGTGAAACTGTTCGACGAAGCCGACATCCCGTGGGACGAGATCGCGTTCCCGACCGTCAGCCAGACGCTGCGCTTCTTCTTCGCCGATCGCGCCGCCGGCGACTACGGCGTGCACACCGGCGATATCTTCCGCTCGCTGCGCAACGGCTGAGCCCCGCTCCCATGGTTCCCTGGCTCGGCCCGGACGATCCGTTTCCGTCCATCGAACGCGCGCTCGGTCCCGCGACCGGCGCGCCCGGGCTGCTCGCCGCGAGCGCCGACCTGCTGCCGTCGCGGCTCATCGACGCCTACCTGCGCGGCATCTTCCCGTGGTACTCGGACGGCCAGCCGGTGCTGTGGTGGAGCCCCGACCCGCGCATGATCCTCGTGCCGGCCGAATTCAAGGTATCGCCGTCGCTGCGCAAGACGCTGAAGCGCGTGCTGCGCGAGCCGGGCTGGGAAGTGCGCGTCGATCACGACTTTCCCGGCGTGATGCGCGCCTGCGCGCAAGCGCCGCGCCGCGGGCAGCGCGGCACCTGGATCACCGCCGAGATCATCGACGCCTATACGTCGCTCTACCGCTCCGGCAACGCGCACAGCATCGAGACGTGGCACGACGGGCGCCGCGTCGGCGGCCTGTACGGCGTGTCGTTCGGCCGGATGTTCTTCGGCGAGTCGATGTATGCGGACGTGACCGATGCGTCGAAAATCGCGCTGGCCACGCTCGTCGCGCACCTTCGCGAGCAGGGGCTGGAGATGATAGACTGCCAGCAGAATACGTCGCATCTAGCGTCGCTCGGCGGCCGCGAGATCGCACGCAAGGCCTTTGTCGCTCACGTGCGCAGCGCGGTAGCCGAACCGCCGATTCCGTGGCAGTTCGACAAGCGCGTGCTCGCCGCGCTGACGAGCCCCGCCGAAACGGCGGCGCCCTCCGGGACCGAGCGCTAGCGCGGCACTCCTTCCCTGCATCGAGAGCTGCCCATGACTCACCCGACTGAGCTGCCGCTTTCACCGCTTTCGGCGCTGCAATTCTATGCAACGGCGCCCTATCCGTGCAGCTATCTGGACGGCCGCATCGCGCGCTCGCAAGTCGCGACGCCGAGCCACCTGATCAATTCCGACATCTACACCGAGCTCGTGAAGGCCGGCTTCCGCCGTTCGGGCGTCTTCACGTACCGCCCGTACTGCGACGGCTGCCGCGCATGCGTACCGGTGCGCGTGCCGGTCGGCGAGTTCGCGCCGACGCGCACGCAGCGCAGGATGTGGAAGCGGCACCGCGCACTCGTCGCGACGGTCTCGCCGCTGCACTACGACGAAGAGCACTACGCGCTCTACATGCGCTACCAGTCCGCGCGCCACGCAGGCGGCGGCATGGACCGCGACAGCCGCGACCAGTACGAACAGTTCCTGCTGCAAAGCCGGATCAACTCGCGCCTCGTCGAATTCCGCGACCTCGACGCACCGGGCGGCGAACCCGGCAAGCTGCGGATGGTCAGCATGATCGACATCCTCGGCGACGGGCTGTCGTCGGTCTATACGTTCTTCGAGCCCGACGACCGGCACACGAGCTACGGCACCTACAACATCCTATGGCAGATCGAACAGGCGAAGAGCCTCGGGCTGCCCTACGTGTACCTCGGCTACTGGATCCGCGAGAGCCCGAAGATGGCCTACAAGGCGAACTTCCATCCGCTCGAAGGGCTGATCGACGGCCGCTGGAAGACGCTCGATCCGGAGCGCGTCGACCTGCCGCCCGTCGACGCGGCGCTGGCGCGCGCGCCGTTGCCGGGCGGGCATTCCGGCTCGGGCTGACGCACGCCGCGGTGGCTACGAAGCGAAGCGCGCCCGTGCCGCGCAACTCCCGGTAAAATAGCGGGTTGTCATTCATTCCGGCCGTCCGCCCAATTCCCGTGTTCAGTTCCCTCTACCCGCTGGCCCGCGCATCCCTGTTCAAAATGGATGCGGAAGACGCTCACCACCTTACGCTGCGCGCGCTCGGCGCGGCCGGCCGCACGGGCCTCGCCTGCGCGCTGTCGGCCCGCGTGCCCGACGCGCCGCGCACCGTGATGGGGCTCACGTTCCGCAATCCGGTCGGCCTCGCGGCCGGCCTCGACAAGGATGGCGCAGCCATCGACGGCCTCGCGGCGCTCGGCTTCGGCTTCATCGAAGTCGGCACCGTCACGCCGCGCCCCCAGCCCGGCAATCCGCGCCCGCGGATGTTCCGGCTGCCGCAGGCCGAGGCGCTGATCAACCGGATGGGCTTCAACAACCACGGCGTCGACCAGTTCGTGAAGAACGTCCAGGCCGCCCGCTATCGCGGCATCCTCGGCCTGAACATCGGCAAGAACGCCGACACGCCGATCGAGCGCGCCGCCGAGGATTACCTGTACTGCCTCGAGCGCGTGTACCCGTTCGCGAGCTACGTGACGATCAACATCTCGTCGCCGAACACGAAGAACCTGCGCCAGCTGCAGGGCGCGGGCGAGCTCGACGCGCTGCTCGCCGCGTTGAAGGACAAGCAGCAGCGCCTCGCCGACCTGCACGGCAAGCTCGTGCCGCTCGCGCTGAAGATCGCGCCCGATCTCGACGACGAGCAGGTCAAGGAAATCGGCGACACGCTGCTGCGCCACAAGATCGAAGCGGTCATCGCGACCAATACGACGCTGTCGCGCGCGGCCGTCCAGGGCCTGCCGCATGCGGACGAAGCCGGCGGCCTGTCGGGCCGCCCGGTGTTCGACGCGTCGAACGAAGTGATCCGCAAGCTGCACGCGGAAGTCGGCAACGACGTGCCGATCATCGGCGTCGGCGGCATTTTCTCCGGCGAGGACGCCCGCGCGAAGCTGGCGGCCGGCGCGGCGCTCGTCCAGCTCTATACCGGCTTCATCTATCGCGGTCCGGCACTCGTGTCGGAATGCGTGAAGGCGATCGCCCGCGAACGCACCGCGTAATATAGCCATAAGCAAACTATATTTAGTCATCGATAGCATTTTTGCTATCATCGGCGCATGACCAAAACCATTGACCCCGACAGGGCAAGGACACACACGATGAAATTTTCGCTGCTGAAGAAGCTGCTGGTGGCCGGCGTGATCGGCACGTCGTTCGCTGCGGCGACCGCGCACGCGGCCGACCTCCTCGACCAGGTCAAACAACGCGGCACGCTGCGGGTCGGCCTCGAAGGCACGTTCCCGCCGTTCAACTCGAAGAGCCCGCAAGGCGAACTCGTCGGCTTCGACGTCGACATCGCGAAGGCCGTCGCGGCGAAGCTCGGCGTGAAGGCCGAATTCGTGACGACCGAATGGAGCGGCATCATCGCCGGCCTGCAGGCCGGCAAGTTCGACGTGATCGCCAACCAGGTCGGCATCACCGACAAGCGCAAGGAAACGCTCGACTTCTCGCCGGCGTACACGTACTCGTCCGCGCAGCTGATCCAGCGCAAGGACGACACGCGTCAGTTCAAGTCGCTGGAAGACCTGAAGGGCAAGAAGCTCGGCGTCGCGCTCGGCACGAACTACATGGACATGGCGAAATCCGTGCCGGGCATCGACGTGAAGACGTACCCGGGCGCGCCCGAGTACCTGCGCGATCTCGCGGCCGGCCGCCTCGACGCCGCGCTCAACGACCGCCTGATGCTCGCGTACCTGACGAAGAATTCCCAGCTGCCGCTGCGCCCGGGCGCGAACGTCGGCTCGGCGAACCCGTCGGGCATCCCGTTCAAGAAGGGCAACCCGAAGTTCCAGAAGGCGATCGACGACGCGATGGCGCAACTCGAGGCCGACGGCACGTTCACGAAGATCTCGGACAAGTGGTTCGGCATCGACGTGACGAAACCGATCAAGTAAGCACACCTGCATTTCCCGCCTGACGGCGGGCCGGAAAGGGTGGCATCCGCAACGATGCCGCCCTTTGTTTTATTGGTCCGGTTTATGATTGCGCTTTCGCGCACGCATTCGATTCGTATTCCATGTCGACAACGTCCCTGCTCGTCCAATCGCTGCCGGTGCTCGCCCAGGGTGCCGTACTGACCGTCAAGTTCGCCGTGCTGTCGATGGTGTTCGGCCTGCTTGGCGCGGTCGTGCTCGCGATGATGGGCATCCGGCAAAGCGAGGCGCTCGACGGCTTCGAACGCATCTGGGTCAACGCGCTCGCGTGGCTCGCTCGCGCGTATGTGAGCCTGATGCGCGGCACGCCGCTGCTCGTGCAGATCTTCGTCATCTATTACGGGCTGCCGAGCCTCGGCATCTCGCTCGACCCGACGCCGGCCGGCGTCATCGCACTGTCCGCGAACGTCGCCGCGTACATGTCGGAAAGCATGCGCGGCGCGATCAACGGGATCGCGCGCGGCCAGTGGCTCGCCGCGTACAGCCTCGGGCTGTCGTGGGGGCAGACGCTGCGCTACGTGATCGGCCCGCAGGCGCTGCGCATCGCGGTGCCGAGCCTGTCCAACAGCCTGATCAGCCTGATCAAGGACACGTCGCTCGTGTCCGTGATCACCGTGACCGAACTGCTGCGCAGCGCGCAGGAAGTGATCGCGGCGACCTATCAGCCACTGCCGCTCTATCTCGCCGCCGCGGCCGTGTACTGGATCCTGTGCCAGATCCTCGAATGGGTGCAGCGCTGGTACGAAAAGCGCCTGTCGCTGCCGTCGCGGCACTGAACCACGCAGTCGCGCCGGGCCGCGCTCGCGGGCCCGGCCTCTCCGTCCCGCCTATTCGCCCGAATAGCGCACGCCGAGCATGGCGCGCGCCGCATCGGTCATCGCGATCATCTGCCGCGAATGATCGTGCGTCATGATCGGACTTTCGGTTTCGCCCGCGCGCAGCAGGTCGCAGAAATGCGCGGTTTCGTAGTTCAGCCCGCCGCCTTCGACCGGCGCATCGAGTTCGACGGTGCGCCCGTCCGCGTAGCGGATCGTCGCACGCGCGGGGTTCCACCACTTCTCGTGAATCGTCACGTGACCGCCCGCCGCCGCGATTAGCGCGTCGCCGCGCCCCATCACGTCGAGCCCGCAAAAGAGCTGCGCGATCCCGCCGTTCGCATGCACGCTGTTCAGGCTCGCGAACAGGTCGACACCGGTCGCGCCGACGCGGCCGAGCGTCTGCACGTCGCGCGCCGCGCCGAGCCAGTCGACGGCCAGGAACGCCTCGTAGATGCCGATATCGAGCAATGCGCCGCCCGCACGATCCAGGCGATAGACGGAATGATCCTCCGGCACCGACGACGATGCGCAGCCCGCCCGCACGAGCCGGATCTCGCCGATCGGATCGTCGCGCAGATGCGCACGTAGCTGACGGTACAGCGGGAAGAACGGCGGCTTCATCGCCTCCATGAAGAGCAGCCCGGCATCGCGCGCCGCGTGCAGCACCGTGTCGAGTTGCGCGGCGTTCAGCGCCGCGGGTTTCTCGCACAGCACGGCCTTGCCGGCGGCCAATGCGGCCAGCGTGTACTGCGCGTGACTGTCATGGAGCGTCGCGATGTAGACGGCGTCGAGATCGCTCGCGAGGAGCGCGTCGGGGCTCGCGGCAGGCGTGCCGCCGTATGTCTCGCAGAAGGCGGCCGTTGCGTCGGCGCGGCGGGCCCAGGCACCGGCCAGCATGGCGCCCGGCACGTACGCGAGGCTTTGCGCGAAGCGGCGCGCAATGCTGCCTGCACCGACGATGCCGAAGCGCACCGGGCGATGGTCGTTGTCGTTCATCCTGATCTTCCGTGTCGGTCGTATGACGGTAGCCGGCACGCTGCCGGCCGGACGTCATGATAAACGGCCCGGCGGCACCAGGATGAGCAACGACACGCGCCGCGTCAGGCACGCACCGGCACGTCGACCGAGAAATCGCGCGAAATCTCGTCCGCGCTGAAGTCGATCAGCGCGAGCGAGGCCGCTTCGGCTTCGCGCGGGTCGCGCCGCTCGATCGCATCGACGACGCGCGCATGCGCCTTCACTGCGATGTCGTGCGCGCCTTCCTTCTGCACGACGCGCGGATTCACGAGACGCACGGCCCCGCGCACGATCGCCGCCATCTGCTGGAAGAACTGGTTGCCGCTCGCCTGGACGATCCGCGTGTGCAGCAACTCGTCCGCCGTGTCGTAGCCGGGGTCGCCAGGCTGCAGCACCTTGAACGCGTCGAACGCTTCGCGAATGCCGGCGATATCGGCCGCCGTCGCACGCACCGCCGCCTGCGCGGTCGCACGTGGTTCGATCAGCATCCGGAATTCGATGACGTCGCGCATGAACTGCGGATCGGGCTTTGCCCGAAAGCGCCAGCTCACGACGTCTTCGTCGATCATCCGCCAGTCGCGCATCGGCCGCACGCGCGTACCGACTTTCGGACGCACGTCGAGCATGTCGCGCGCAAGCAACATCGACAACGCTTCCCGCATCACCGTGCGGCTCACATCGAACTCTTTCGACAGCACGTCCTGCGGCGGCAAGATGCCGCCATACTTGTCTTCGACGATACCCGAGACAAGCCCATCCATCACTTTGGCGACCAGTGACCGGTCTTTGCCCTGCTCCATGACACCTCCCCGTGCGTCGATTTGCGAACACCTGCTCCGCAGTTCCGCCGGCCCTGGTTACTACTCTGTTCTTATGATCTATAAGTTGATGAGTTCGAGGATATTTCGCTATCTGGTAAACACCTGACAGGGTTATCCCTCTTTTGAACGGGGTAGATTTATACGGCTAAAAAAAAGGCCCGGGAAGCGCGCCGCGCCTGCCGGACCCCGGTTTACACAAGATTTAAACATTCAATCCATGACGGCGCTACCGCGCCATTACGGACTGCTTCTCATTCAGATTCAAGCAGCCGGATAAACGATCGTTTCAACGCCGTTTTCCGTGCCGAGCAAGCACAGATTCGCGCCGCGCTCGGCAAACAGGCCGACCGTCACGACGCCCGGCCATGCGTTCACCTGCGCTTCGAAACCGCGCGGATCGGCAATCTGCAGGCCCTTCACGTCGATGATCTCGTTGCCGTTGTCGGTAATGTACGGTGCGCCGTCCTTCGTCACGCGCAGCACGGGCACGCCGCCGAGCGCGGTCACGCGCCGGCCGATCGCCGTACGCGCCATCGGCACGACCTCGATCGGCAGCGGGAACGCGCCGAGCACCGGCACGCGCTTGCTGCCGTCCGCGATGCAGACGAACGTATCGGCCACCGACGCGACGATCTTCTCGCGCGTGAGCGCGCCGCCGCCGCCCTTGATCATCGCGCCGCCGGCGTCGATCTCGTCGGCGCCGTCGACGTACACCTGCAGCGCGTCGATCTCGTTCAGGTCGAACACCTTGATGCCGTGCGATTTCAGGCGTTCGGTCGTGGCGACCGAGCTCGACACGGCGCCGCGATAGCGCGACTTGACGGCGGCGAGCGCGTCGATGAAGCAGTTGGCGGTCGAGCCGGTGCCGACGCCGATCACGGCGCCTTCCGGCACGTTCTGGATCACGTAATCGGCGGCGGCCTGGCCGACGAGGCGTTTGAGTTCGTCTTGAGTCATGGCGTGGTAATGCTACGGGATTGCGGAAAACCGCCAGTTTACCGGAGTCGGCGGACGCGCCCGCGTTTTTCGGCGTGCGGGGCGTCGCGTATTCAGCGCGTATCGGCCGCCGGCGCGTGGTCCGCCGCTTGCGTGCCGGGGAAGTACTTGTCGAGCAGCGCCTGCGCGATCGCGTCGCTTTCGGCATCCGGATTGCCCGCGTAATCGGACGGCCGGAAATGCATCTGGAACGCCGCGAACACGCGCCGCGTGCGCGCGTCGAGCACGCCGTCGGTCGGCACGTCGTAGCCGTAGCGCGCGAGCTTGAGCTGCAGGTCGCGCACGTCGACCGGCGCATGCGGGTCGCGGCCGCCGAGCCGCGCGGCGACGGTCGCGTCGTCCGGCCATGCGCCCACGCCGGCTTGCGCGAGCGCATGCCATGGGAACAGCGGGCCGGGATCGATCTTGCGTTGCGGCGCGATGTCGCTGTGCCCGACCACGCGCGTCGGCGCAATCCCGTAGCGCGCGACGATGTCCTTCGCCAGGCGGGTCAGCGCGTCGACCTGTTCGGGCGGATACGGCTGCCAGGTGCGATGCTGCGGATCGAGCGGGCCGCGGTTCACGTTCTCGATGCCGATCGACACCGCGTTCAGCTCGGTCGTGCCCTGCCACTCGCTGATGCCCGCGTGCCACGCACGCTGCGCCTCCGGAACGAGCTGGTAGACGACGGGCATGCCACGCTCGGTGCGCGGCTGCGGCGGGACGACGTAATGCACGCTGACCGAATCGCCGGTCAGCGTGCGCAGCGATTTCGTCTCGTCGCTTTCGGTGTAATGCATCACGAGAAAGCGGATCCGCGAATCCGCGCCGCGCGCATGCAGGCTCGTATCGGCGTAGTAGGTGCCGCGTTCGACGAGCGACGGCGACGTGCAGGCCGCCAGCAGGCCGAGCACGGTGCAGGAGACGCCAACGCGGAACAGGGTCATCGGTCGCGGGTTCCGGAGAACCGCGTGCCGCCTTGCTTCGCGGCACGCGTCGTTCGGGTCATTCGACGCCCGCGCATCGCGCGCGGGACGGGTCGGGTCGGCCCCGGGGTCAGCCCTTCACGCGCCGCTGGCGCACGGCTTCGTACAGGCACACGCCGCTCGCGACCGACACGTTCAGGCTTTCGACGCTGCCGGCCATCGGGATGCTCATCACTTCGTCGCAGGTGTCGCGCGTGAGCCGGCGCATCCCTTCCCCTTCCGCGCCCATCACGAGTGCGACCGGGCCGTCGAGCTTCGTTTCGTAGAGCGTCGCCGGCGCCTCGTCCGACGTGCCGATGATCCACACGCCGGCTTCCTTCAGCTCGCGCAGTGCGCGGGCGAGGTTCGTCACCGTGATGTACGGCACCGTATCGGCCGCACCGCTCGCGACCTTGGCGGCGGTCGCGTTCAGCCCGACCGCCCGGTCGCGCGGCGCGATCACCGCGTGCGCGCCGGCCGAATCGGCCACCCGCAGGCATGCGCCGAGGTTGTGCGGATCGGTGACGCCGTCGAGCACGAGCAGCAGCGCGGGCCCGTTGATGCCGTCGAGCAGCTCGGACAGGTTCTGCGCAAGCGGCATGTCCTCGACGCGCGCGACGACGCCCTGGTGACGCTCGGTGTGCGCGAGGCCCCACAGGCGCGTTTCGTCGGCTGCGATCAGCCGCACGCCCGCTTCCTTCGCGGCGTGCAGGAACTCCTGCATGCGGCGGTCGCGGCGCGTCTGGTCGTACAGCACCTCCGCAACCGTCGATGCATCGTGCCGCAAACGTGCGGTCACCGCATGAAAACCGTAAAGAACCTTCAGACGTGACATGACTGGAACAACCTTCGATCAAACGTGCGGTCGCGCGACGTGCGCAGCCGCGATCCATGGAAAAGGAAAGCGCCGCGTGGCCGGCCGATGACCGGTGACGCGGCGTCTCTCGATACTGCAGGGCGTGCGCGTACGCCGCCCCGAACGCTCAATACTTCTTGCGGGCGCGGGTCTTCTTCGCGGTCGGCTTCGCCGGCGCGCCACCACCGCCCTTCTTCTTCGCGGCGCCACGCGCGGCGCGCGCCTCCTGCACCGCGACGCTCGGCGCGCTCGCGGCCTTCTTGCGACGCGGCACGGTTTCCTCGACCGGCGGCAGCGCGCGCACGCGCGGGCCATTGCCGTTGCCGTTGCGATCGACGCCGGCAGCCGGCGCGGGCGACGGACGCGGCGCCTTCACCGGCGTATCGCGCACGAGGCGGAAATCGATCTTGCGCGCATCGAGATCGACGCGGCTCACCTGCACGCGCACGCGATCCGACAGACGATAGCGGATGCCCGTGCGTTCGCCGCGCAGCTCGTTCTTGATCTCGTCGTACTGGAAATAGTCCGAGCCGAGTTCCGTCACGTGCACGAGGCCTTCGATGAACAGCGTGTCGAGCTGCACGAAGATGCCGAACGACGTCACGCCGTTCACCATCCCGCCGTACTCCTCGCCGAGCTTGTCGCGCATGAAGTAGCACTTGAGCCACGCCTCGACGTCGCGCGACGCTTCGTCCGCACGGCGCTCGTTCGCCGAGCAGTGCAGGCCGAGCTCTTCCCAGATCGCGGTGTTCGAGCGCGAGCGGCCGCGCGCTTCGTCGTCGGCCTGCTGCATCGCGCGGGCGCGCGGCGACAACGCGGTGTTCAACTCGAAGCCTTCCGGCGCCTTCGGCGTGTACTTCTTGCCCGACAGGATCGCGTAGATCGCGCGGTGCGTGAGCAGGTCCGGATAGCGACGGATCGGGCTCGTGAAGTGCGCGTATGCCTCGTACGCCAGGCCGAAGTGGCCGATGTTGTCCGGGCTGTAGACGGCCTGCTGCATCGAGCGCAGCAGCATCGGCTGCAGCATCTGCGCGTCCGGGCGGTCGCGGATCTGCGCCATCAGCGCCGCGTAGTCGCTCGCGTGCGGCTTGTCGCCGCCGCCGAGCGACAGGCCCATGCCGCGCAGGAACGCCCGCAGGTTCTCGAGCTTCTCCGGCGTCGGCCCCGCGTGCACGCGGTACAGGCCCGGATGCTTGTTGCGCTTCAGGAAATCGGCCGCGCAGACGTTCGCGGCCAGCATGCATTCCTCGATCAGCTTGTGCGCGTCGTTACGCTGGCGCGGCACGATCTGCTCGATCTTGCCCTGCGAGTTGCAGACGATGTAGGTCTCGGTCGTGTCGAAGTCGATCGCGCCGCGCTTCTGACGGGCGGCGAACAGCGACTTGTAGACGCCGTACAGGTCCTGCAGGTGCGGCAGCAGGTCCGCGCGGCGCGCGGCCTCCGGCCCCTTCGTGTTCGACAGCACGGCCGCGACTTCGGTGTACGTGAGGCGCGCCGCCGAATGGATCACGGCCGGGTAGAACTGGTAGGCCTTGATCTCGCCGCGCGCGGTGATCACCATGTCGCATGCGAGCACGCAGCGATCGACCTGCGGATTCAGCGAGCAGAGACCGTTCGACAGCTTCTCCGGCAGCATCGGGATCACGCGGCGCGGGAAGTAGACCGATGTGCTGCGCTCAAGCGCGTCGGCGTCGAGCCCGGTACCCGGCTGGACGTAGTGCGACACGTCGGCGATCGCGACGATCAGCCGGAAGCCGTCGCCGCGGCCGACCTTGACCGGCTCGCAGTAGACGGCGTCGTCGAAGTCGCGCGCGTCCTCGCCGTCGATCGTCACGAGCGGCACGTCGCGCAGGTCGACGCGGAAACGCAGGTCGGCCGGCCGCACCTTGTCGGGCAGCGCGGCGGCTTCGTCGAGCGCCGGCTGGCTGAATTCGTGCGGCACGCCGTACTTGCGCACCGCGATTTCGATTTCCATGCCCGGATCGTCGATATCGCCGAGCACTTCGACGACACGGCCGAGCGGCTGCGAATGGCGGCTCGGGAAATCGGTCAGCTCGACGACGACGACCTGCCCGACCTTCGCCTTCTTCACGTTCTGCGTGATCAGGATGTCGTGGCCGATGCGCTTGTCTTCCGGCGCGACGATCAGCGCGCCGTTCTCGTTCAGCAGACGGCCGATCACGCGCTTGTTCGCGCGGTCCGTGACTTCGACGACATGCCCTTCCGGCCGGCCGCGGCGATCGTAGCCGACGATCCGCGCGAGCACGCGGTCGTTGTGCATCACTTTCTGCATTTCGCCGTTCGGCAAGAACAGGTCGTCCTGGCCGTCGTCGCGGATCACGAACCCGTAGCCGTCGCGATGCCCCTGCACGCGCCCGGCGACGAAATTCGACGGATGGGTCAACTGGTAGTGGCCACGCTTGTCGAGGCGGATCTGGCCGTCGCGCTCCATCGCGGCGACACGCCGGAAGAACCCCTCGCGCTCCTGACGCTTGATCGACAGTGCTTCGGCGATGTCGTTGGCGGCCAGCGGCGCGTCGCTCGTACGCAGCACGCCGAGAATCTCTTCACGGCTCGGAATGGGGTACGGATATTTGCTCAAGGGTTTGTCGATGATTGTTCTCGTTGCGTTGACTGATGGTGCACGGCATCAACATAGAGGTGTCCGTCAGACAGTTCTATATTGACGGCGGCGGGTCATTCTATCACCCGCCTGTGTCGCCAAATGACCGGAATGCCGCCGGCGCGGGCGTCGACGGCCGGTTTGCGATGCATCGCAAAAAAGTGTTGACAGGAATAATTGGGGCGCTATAATTTCGCTTCTTTGCAGCAAGCAGCTACTGCAAAACGTGCCCAGGTGGCGGAATTGGTAGACGCACTAGGTTCAGGTCCTAGCGGTGGCAACATCGTGGAGGTTCGAGTCCTCTCCTGGGCACCACTTGATTTATAAAAAAGGTCGGCTTTTGCCGGCCTTTTTTCATTTCGGCGCTTGCGTCGCGAGCATCCGTCCCCTGCCCTTATGTCGGCCGCTCCGATCGATAGCAGAATTTATCGGTTATCAATCGTCGTCCCCGTTGTTACGTTAGCCGCCTCGCTTTCAACGCATCCAACGAGGAGCCCCCCTTCATGACGTCGATGAACCGCCGCGCATTCGCGCGCGCGATGCTGGCCGCGGGCCTCACTGCCGCCGGCGTCCACGCGCACGCCGAGAACGCGCCGGCCACCCTGCGCATCGGTTACCAGAAGTCGTCGACGCTGATCACGCTACTCAAGACGCGCGGCACGCTCGAGCAGGCGCTGACGCCGCTCGGCCTGCGCGTGTCATGGCACGAATTCGCGAGCGGATTGCCGCTGACCGAAGCGCTCAACGTCGGCGCCGTCGACTTCAGCGCCGACGTGGCCGATACGGTCCCGGTCTTCGCGCAGGCCGCGCATGCGCGTTTCGTGTACATCGCGCAGGAGGCGCCCTCGCCGAAGGCGCAGGCAATCATCGTCAAGCAGGACAGCCCGCTGCGCACGCTTGCCGATCTCAAGGGCCGACGCATCGCGGTCACGAAGGCAGCCGGCAGCCACTACTTGCTGCTTGCCGCGCTCGCCCGCGCGAAGCTCGCGCCTGCCGACGTGGCGATCCATTACCTGACGCCCGCTGACGGCCGCGCCGCATTCGAGCGCGGCAGCGTGGACGCATGGATCACGTGGGATCCCTATGTCGCGTCAGTCGACCGGAATCCCGACGTGCGGATTCTGGCCGACGGCAACGGACTCGCGTCGTACCAGCGCTATTACCTCGCATCGAGCAGCTTTGCCGCGGCGCGCCCCGACGTCGTCCAGATCCTGTTCGACCAGTTGTCGCTGGCCGGTACGTGGCTGCGCGACCATCCGCAGGAGGCCGCGACCACGCTCGCACCGATCTGGGGACTCGATGCCGCGACGATCGCACGTGCGAATGCGCGACGCAGCTACGTCGTCCGCGCGGTGGCCCCGCAAAACTTCGGCGAACAACAGAAGATCGCGGACACGTTCCTGGCGGCCGGACTGCTACCCGCTCGCGTCGATACGGGCCAGGCGCAGCGCTGGAATTTTGCGACGAAGCGCGCGGAGCCGATCGGCGGGTGACGGTCGGCTGCCAAGGCGCGCAGTATTTTTAGCGTGCCGGATGAAATTGTGTTGACAGACTTCGTCAGCACGCTACAATAGCGGTCTTCGCACTGCAGTAAGCGAAACGTGCCCAGGTGGCGGAATTGGTAGACGCACTAGGTTCAGGTCCTAGCGGTGGCAACATCGTGGAGGTTCGAGTCCTCTCCTGGGCACCACTCGATTTATAAAAAAGGTCGGCTTTTGCCGGCCTTTTTTCATTTCCGGCGCTCAAATAAATATCTGCGCTCGCGTCGACGTATCGCCTCCCAACATCACACTCGGAGGTCGTCGCGGCTCGCACGCCCTCCCGCGCGGGACAATCACGCCGCCAGATTAATATTTTCGTCCGCCCCTCAAATTCTATTGACAGATTCTCCCGGCACGCTAGAATAGCGGTCTTCGCACTGCAGCAAGCGAAACGTGCCCAGGTGGCGGAATTGGTAGACGCACTAGGTTCAGGTCCTAGCGGTGGCAACATCGTGGAGGTTCGAGTCCTCTCCTGGGCACCACTCGATTTATAAAAAAGGTCGGCTTTTGCCGGCCTTTTTTCATTTCCGGCGCTCAAATAAATATCTGCGCTCGCGTCGACGTATCGCCTCCCAACATCACACTCGGAGGTCGTCGCGGCTCGCACGCCCTCCCGCGCGGGACAATCACGCCGCCAGATTAATATTTTCGTCCGCCCCTCAAATTCTATTGACAGATTCTCCCGGCACGCTAGAATAGCGGTCTTCGCACTGCAGCAAGCGAAACGTGCCCAGGTGGCGGAATTGGTAGACGCACTAGGTTCAGGTCCTAGCGGTGGCAACATCGTGGAGGTTCGAGTCCTCTCCTGGGCACCACTCGATTTATAAAAAAGGTCGGCTTTTGCCGACCTTTTTTCATTTCCGGCGCCCAGCACCGGGCGCGCTTACGGAATCTCCGTATCGCGTATCTTCCCTCTCCCCGCCTCACGTACCGTCGATCGGCACACGACTGCATTCGGCCCCTTCACGTCACTCCGCCCCACGCGAACCCTCCGTCGTAGAAAAACCGGGATTTCCCTAGGCTGACAGGCCGTCCCTCACGCGGTTAAATAAATCAACGTGATTTATTTAATGCGCCGCCGAGCGGTGCGACATGGAAGGAGACGCCATGAGAAGCCCGCACTTCGGCCAGGGAAGCAATTCGGCCAACGTGCGCCGTTACAACGAGCGCCTGCTGCTGAAGACGCTGCGCCGCGCCGGCAGCGCGTCGAAGGCCGACCTCGCGCGTCTCGCGAACATGACGGGCACGGCGGTCGGCAGCATCATCGGGGCGCTCGCCGACGCGAAGCTGATCGAATTCGCGGGTCGCACCGAAGGCCAGCGCGGCCAACCCGCTTCGCTGATCCGCCTCGATCCGCGCGGTGCATTCGGCATCGGCGTCCATCTCGACCGGATGCGCATCGAGACGGCGCTCGTCAATTTCGCGGGCGACGTGCTCGGCCGCCGCTCTCACGACACGCTGCTGCCGCCGCCCGCCGACGTGCTCGAGATCGTCCGTCACGACATCGACGCAATGCAGGCCCTGCTCCCCGACCATGAACGCGCGCGTCTGACCGGCATCGGCGTCGCGCAGCCGTACAACCTCGGCGCGTGGATGCGCGAACTCGGCCTCGCACCCGACACGTTCCGCGCGTGGGAAGACGTCGACTTCGCGTCCGACCTCGGCCGCACGCTGTCGCTGCCCGTGTTCGGCGAAAACGACGGCAACGCGGCCGCGATCGCCGAACTGTTCTACGGATATGGCCGGCAGTGCGACGACTTCGTCTACCTGTTCATCGGGCCGGCGATCGGCGGCGGCATCGCGATCGACGGCGACTGCCTGCGCGGCGTGACCGGCAATGCGGGCGACATCGCGGTGATTCCGGTGCCGCCGAGCCGGCTGGCCTCCGCGCCGCCGCCGCGCGGCCCGTGGGACATCCTGCTCGCGCGCGCCTCGCTGCATGCGCTCGTGCGCCACCTGCGCCATCACGGCGAGACGGTCGAGAACCGCGCCGATCTCGAAGCCTGCATCGCGCGCGGCCTGCCGGCCGTCGACGAATGGATCGACGACTGCGTCGACGCGCTCGCACCGGCGTTGCGCGCGGTGCTGTGCGTGATCGACGCGCCGGTGGTCGTGCTCGACGCCGACACCGACGCGGGCCTGCTCGACGCGGTCACGAGCCGCCTGCGCGCGGCGCTCGTGGCGACCGCACCCGAAGCGCGCGGCACGCCCGTGCTCGTGCGCGGCACGTTCGGCGCCGACGCCGGCGCGATCGGCGCCGCCACGCTGCCGATGTTTTTCAACTTCTCCCCGCGGGCCGGCATCCTCAAGGGCGCCCGCACCGACTCGCAGGAGGTCAACCATGTCGCGATCTGAGTCGCCCCGTCCGTTGCTCGAGATGCGCGGGATCAGCAAGACGTTCCCGGCCGTCCGCGCGCTCGACAACGTCAGCCTGACCGTCTATCCGGGCGAGATCCATTCGCTGATGGGCGAGAACGGCGCGGGCAAATCGACGCTGATGAAGATTCTGTCGGGCGCGTACCGCGCCGACGCCGGCGGCGAGATCCTGATCGACGGTCAACGCATCGACATCGACGGCCCGCTCGCCGCGCGCGATGCCGGCGTCGCGGTGATCTACCAGGAGCTGTGCCTGTCGCCGAACCTGACCGTCGCGGAAAACATCTACGTCGGCCGCGAACTGCGCCGCGGCAACCGGCGCTGGGGCACGATCGACCGCGCGGCGATGGCGCGCGGCTGCCAGGACGTGCTCGCGCGCCTGGGCGCGCCGTTCGGGCCGGACACGCTCGTCGACACGCTGTCGATCGCCGAACAGCAGCTCGTCGAAATCGCGCGCGCCGTGCACACCCGCGCCCGCATCCTCGTGATGGACGAGCCGACCACGCCGCTGTCGTCGCGCGAAACCGAGCACCTGTTCCGCCTGATCCGCCAGTTGCGCGAGGAAGGTCTCGCGATCATCTACATCAGCCACCGGATGGCGGAGATCTACGAGCTGTCCGACCGCGTATCGGTGCTGCGCGACGGCACGTACGTCGGCACGCTCGAACGCGCGGCGCTGTCGGCCGAGCGGCTCGTCGCGATGATGGTCGGGCGCGACATCTCCGGTTTCTACAAGAAGGAACACGCGCCGTACGACCCCGGCCACCTGCTGCTGTCGGTCCGCGACGTCGCCGACGGCGCGCGCGTACGCGGCTGCAGCTTCGATCTGCATGCCGGCGAAGTGCTCGGCATCGCCGGCCTCGTCGGCGCGGGCCGCACCGAACTCGCGCGGCTGATCTTCGGGGCCGAGCCGCGCGTGCGCGGCGACGTGAAGCTGGGCGAACGCACGTTCGGCGCGCACTCGCCGCGCGACGCGATCGACGCGGGCCTCGTCTACCTGACCGAGGATCGGAAGCGCCAGGGCCTGTTTCTCGACATGAGCGTGCGCGACAACATCAACATCTCGGTGTGCAACCGCGATGCGCGGCTCGGCGCGCTCGACCTCGCGCGCGGCGCCGAACGGGCGCGCGACGCGATCGCGTCGCTGTCGATCCGCGTGCCGCACGCCAACGTGAACGTCGGCGCGCTGTCGGGCGGCAACCAGCAAAAAGTGCTGCTGTCGCGCCTGCTCGAGACGAAGCCGCGCGTGCTGATCCTCGATGAACCGACACGCGGCGTCGACATCGGCGCGAAATCCGAGATCTACCGGATCATCAACGAATTGGCCCGTGCCGGCGTGGGCGTGATCGTGATCTCGAGCGAACTGCCGGAAATCATCGGCGTCGCCGATCGCGTGCTCGTGATGCGCGAGGGCGAGATCGCGGGTGAACTCGGCGGACACACGCATACGCCGATCACGCAGGAAGCGATCATCGCGCTCGCCACCGGCTCGCAGGCCGAACTGGCCGACGCGCACTGAGCCCCGCCCTTTTCATTTCACTCTCACTTTCAGGTTACCGAAATGATCAACCCGACCAAGCAGCGGAACCTCGCTTCCGCGACCGCCCATCCGGTCGCCAACCGCACGCCCCTGATGCGCGGCGCCGATCACCGCGCCCGCATGCAATCGCTGATCCGCACGGCCGGCATGCTGCCGGTGCTGCTGGTCCTGTGCGTCGGCTTCGGCTTCCTGACCGATGGCTTCTTCACGTTGCAGAACCTGTCGATCGTCACGCAGCAGGCGTCGATCAACATCGTGCTCGCCGCCGGCATGACGTTCGTGATCCTGACGGGCGGCATCGACCTGTCGGTCGGCTCGGTGCTCGCCGCCGCGGCCGTCGCGGCGCTCATCGCGTCGACCCTTCCCGGCTGGGGCTGGCTCGGCGTGCCGTTCGCGCTCGCGGTCGGCCTCGTGTTCGGCGCGATCAACGGCGGACTGATCTCGTTCCTGCGCCTGCCGCCGTTCATCGTCACGCTCGGCGCGATGACCGCCGTGCGCGGCGTCGCGCGCCTGATCGGCAACGACACGACCGTGTTCAACCCGCAACTGCCGTTCGCGTTCATCGGCAACGGCTCGATCCTCGGCGTGCCGTGGCTCGTCGTGATCGCGTGCGCGGTGATCGCGATCTCGTGGTTCATCCTGCGCCGCACGGTGCTCGGGATGCGGATCTATTCGGTCGGCGGCAACCCGGAAGCCGCACGTCTGTCGGGCATCAACGTACGGGCGATCCAGATGTTCGTGTATGCGGCGTCGGGCCTGCTCGCCGGCCTCGGCGCGGTGATGTCGGCCGCGCGCCTGTATGCGGCCAACGGCCTGCAGCTCGGCCAGTCGTACGAGCTCGACGCGATCGCCGCGGTGATCCTCGGCGGCACGAGCTTCGTCGGCGGCGTCGGGTCGATCGTCGGCACGCTGATCGGCGCGCTGATCATCGCGGTGCTGACCAACGGCCTCGTGCTGCTCGGCGTGTCCGACATCTGGCAGTACATCATCAAGGGGCTCGTGATCATCGGCGCGGTCGCCCTTGACCGCTATCGCCAGCGCGACTCGGCCCGTACCTGACACCGTTCCCTCGCCGCGCATTCCTGACCATTCAACCATCGGCGCGCAGGCAGGTCCTCCTGCGCGCGTTCGCCAACAGACCTCACGGAGACACAACGACATGTTCAAGCACACCGCCGCCCTGACCGCCGTCGCCTGCGCACTCGCGTTCGGCGCCGCCGCCGCCCACGCAGCCGACAAGCCGCTGAAATCGATCGGCGTCACGGTCGGGTCGCTCGGCAACCCGTACTTCGTCACGATCGTGAAAGGCGCCGAAGCGCGCGCGAAGCAGCTCAACCCGAATGCGAAGGTCACGGCCGTCTCGGCCGACTACGACCTGAACAAGCAGTTCACGCAGATCGACAACTTCATCTCCGCGCACGTCGACATGATCCTGCTCAACGCGACCGACCCGAAGGCGATCGAGCCGGCGGTGAAGAAGGCGCAGGCGGCCGGCATCACGGTCGTCGCGGTGGACGTCGCGGCGGCCGGCGCGAACGCGACCGTGCAGACCAACAACGTGAAGGCCGGCGAGCTCGCGTGCGACTACCTCGCGAAGAAGCTGAACGGCAAGGGCAACGTGATCATCGAGAACGGCCCGCAGGTGTCGGCCGTGATCGATCGCGTGAACGGCTGCAAGGCCGTACTCGCGAAAAACGCCGGCATCAAGCTGCTGTCGAGCGACCAGGACGGCAAGGGCTCGCGCGAAGGCGGGATGAACGCGATGCAGGGCTACCTGACGCGCTTTCCGAAGCTCGACGGCGTGTTCACGATCAACGACCCGCAGGCGATCGGCAGCGATCTCGCGGCGAAACAGCTGAACCGCCCGAACATCGTGATCACGTCGGTCGACGGCGCGCCCGACATCGAGGTCGCGCTCAAGTCGAACACGCTCGTGCAGGCGTCGTCGAGCCAGGATCCGTGGGCGATGGCGCAGCAGGCGGTCAACGTCGGCTACGGGATCATGAACGGCCAGAAGCCGGCCAATCCGATGATCCTGATCGAGCCGACGCTCGTCACGCGCGACAACGTGAAGACCTACAAGGGCTGGAGCTCCCCGCGCTGATCGCGCCGAGCGCGCCGCCCGTCTGCGAGCCGGGCGGCGCCGGGCCGCGTCGCCGCGCGCGACGGCCGGCACTGCCCGCCTGTTCAGATCAACCGCTGTACGGCCGCGCACGACGCCGCGGCACAAGGTTTCCACATGACGACGACGTTTCCCCGCCTGATCGTTTTCGGCGAAGCGCTGACCGATTTCATCCGCGACGACGCACAGCACTGGCACAGCGTCGCCGGCGGCTCGTGCTGGAACGTCGCGCGCGTCGGGGCGCGACTCGGCGTGCCGACGGCCTTCGCCGGCACGGTCAGCCGCGACACTTTCGGCGACGAGCTGATGCGCAAGAGCGCCGACGCGGGGCTCGACATGCGCTTCATCCGGCAGGTCGACCGCGCGCCGCTCCTCGCGATGGTCGTATCGAAGCAGCCGCCCCACTATTTCTTCATCGGCGAAAACAGCGCCGATCTCGCGTTCGATCCGGCCGACTTGCCGGCCGGCGCGTTCGACGCGGCCGAGATCGTGCACGTCGGCTCGCTCGGCGTCGTGCGCGAGCCGCTCGCAGCGCGCCTGATCGAACTCGCGCAAGCCGCGCGGGCGGCCGGCAAACGTATCTCGTTCGACCCGAACTTCCGCGCACCGATGGCCGCGCCGTCGTATCGCGACGCGCTGCGCCGCCTGACCGCGCTGGCCGACTGGATCAAGGTCTCCGACGAGGATCTGCGCGGGCTGTTTCCCGAGCTCGACGAAGCGGCCGCGCTCGCGCAACTGCGCGCGTGGGCGCCCGCCGCGACGATGCTCGTCACGCGCGGCGCAGCCGGCATGCAACTGCTGCATCGCGATACCGAGCTGTTCCAGCCCGCGTTCCCGACCGCGGTCGCCGACACGGTCGGCTGCGGCGATGCGAGCATCGGCGGCTGGCTCGCGAGCCAGCTTGCTCGACCCGATGCGTCGGCCGCCGAGCATCTGCGTTACGCGGCCGCGTGCGCGGCCGTCGCCTGCGCGCATGCGGGCGCCTATGCGCCGACGGCCGCGGAAGTGGCCGACATGATCGGTCGCAGCGCCGGCGCCGCGCTGTCGCACTAGACGGCGCCGACGCGCCGCGCCGTCATGCAGCCCTCACGCGGCGGCCGTGCCGTCGCTGCCGTCCGGCGGACGGCCGGCCTGCAGCAGTTGCAGGCTCTCGTCGACGCTCAGTTCCGACATCGCATCGTCGTGCAGCGTATCGTCCGCCGCGCGGCGCAGTGCATGCAGCGCGTGCGTCTTGAGCCGGACGAGCGCGAGCCGCAGCCCGCGCGCCGCGCATTCGGCCGCGAACGTGCGCAACGATTCGATCGTCGTGCCGTCGACATCCGGCGTTTCCTCGAGGCTCAACATCACGGTATGCGTGTCCGGTGCAGCCTTCATCAGCGCCCGCACGCGATTGAGCATCCGGTCCGCATTCGCGAAGAACAGTTGCGCCTCGGGCCGCACGATCAGCACGCCCGGCACCGGCTTCGCATCGGCATGGCTCGCGACGTCGACGAAATCGTGGCTGTCGCGCAGCCGGCCGAGCACGCTGACGTTCGGCTCGGACAGCTTGCGCAGCGTCAGCAGCAGGCTCACGCCAATGGCCGCGAGCAGCCCGTGCAGCACGCCGAGCACGAGCACCGCGAGCAGTGCCGCGATCACGACGAGCCGGTCGCGATGCCAGGCCCAGTACGGCCGGAACACGGACGGATGCAGCGAGTGGCTGACCGCGAAGATCACGATGGCCGCGAGCACGGGCTCGGGCGTGCGCGCGAGCTGCGGCAGCAGCAGCCAGACGATCAGCGCGACCACGCCGGCTGCCCACATCCCCGCGAAGCGCGACTGCGCGCCGGCCGCCTCGTTCGCCGACGTCGCCGAATAGCCGGCGCCGACCGGCATCCCGTGCAGCAGGCCCGACACGAGATTCGCGCAGCCGAGCGCAACGAGGTCGCGGTTCGGCGACACGGTATCGCCGTGCTTCAGCGCGAAGTTGCGGATCGATCCGTACGACTCCGCATACAGGATCAGCATCAGCGCGAACGCGAGCTCGACCGTCTGCATCCATGCGTTGCGGCCGAGATGCGGCAACCCGAATTCGAGGTGCCGGAAGTCGATATGGCCGACGATCGCGATTCCGTACCGCTGCCAGTCGATCGCGTAACCCGCCGCGATCGACAGCACGATCACGACGAGCGTCGCGGGCACGCGCGCGCCGCGGCCGAGCACGAACAGCAGCGCGAGCGCGGTCGCGCCGAGCACGACGCTCGCGAGATTCGCGTGCGGCGCGCCGGTGATCAAATCGAGCGCGACGTGGGGCGCATCGCCGTGCTGCACGGCAATCGCGAGAATCTTCGGTAGCTGCTTGATGACGATCGTCAGCGCGAGACCGAACGTGAAGCCGCGCAGCACGGGCCGCGCGACGAAATCCGACATGCCGCCGAGCCGCGCGACGCCGGCCAGGATGAACAGCACGCCCGTCGTCGCGACGAGCGCCGCCGCCAGCGCGAGCTGCGCGGCGAGCGCCATCCCCGATTCGGCGAGCACGGTCGCGGCGAGCACCGCGGCCGACGACGACGTCGACGACACGATCGCGAAGCGGCTGCTGCCCGTCAGCGCATAGACGACGAGCCCCGACAGCAGCGCGATCAGGCCGGCCTGCGGCGGCAGGTTCGCGAGCCCCGCATACGCAACCGCCTCGGGAATCAGCAGGCCGGCAATCGACAGGCCGGCCAGCGCATCGAGGCCGATCCGTTGCGTACGCGGTGCCGGCGGCGTGTCGAGCGCCGCGAAATGGTCCGGATGTTGCGGGCCGGCCTCGGGGCGGATCGGGGCGGTCGTCATGAGGCGGTCGGCGCCGTGGGCCGGTCAGGGTTTGACGGCGATCACGCCCGACCAGCCGGGCAGATAGCGCGCATCCTGGTCGTGCGCACGATGCAGCGCGACATCGAGCGCCTTCGCGAAATTCTTGCGGATCTGGTCGAGCGACACGTGCTGGCGCAGATAGTCGGCCCACAGGAATTCGCTGAACGGCGTCGCGTCCTTCGCATACCCGCCCGCCGTGCGCAGCTCGCCGGCGAGGCTGCGGTACGGATCGTCCTCGAGCCCCGTCAGCGCCTTCGGCAAATGCGCATAGTCGCGCCGCGAGCCGTCCGGGCCGAACGGATGCACCCACTGGTTGTGTTCCATCATCCGCCAGAAGATCGTGTCGTCGAGCCACGACAGATCCTTCAGCAGCATCGCGTTCACGCGCGACTCGCCCTCCTCGATCAGCGCGAGGCCGAGATGATGGTGATCGGTGATGTAGTGCAGCCCGTCCGGGCCGAGGACGGCCGGGAACCAGTGCGATTCGATCGCGGCCTTGCGGGCGCGCTTGTTCAGCGCCTTCCAGTGCTTGCGCTTCGCCTTGACTTCGCGGTAGCCCACCGTCATCTGGGTCGGACGCAGCGCGTCGAGCCTGACGGGAATGAGATGAACGTCGGTGCCGAGTGCCATGGTCGTACCCCATGTTGCGAAATTCCGGCAACGATACTCCGGATCGCGCGCGCCGTTAATCCGTCATCACCGCGATGCGCGTCCGGTTGACCCTCTCTGACACTTGCCGCACGCACGACGCCACGCTACGCCCGCAAATCGTTGCGTTCGAGGCGGTGACGAATGTAAGGAATGCCGTCGTGCACGACGCTCACGCGCCGCATGCCGAGCTTGCGCGCCACATTCAGCGAGCCGCTGTTGGCCTCCGCGATATCGGCGATCACGCGCGGCAGGCGCACGGTGTCGAACGCGTGCCGCACGACGGCCGCCGCGGCTTCACTCGCGATGCCGCGCCCCCACGTCGCACGCACCAGCCGCCAGCCGATCTCGACGTCGCGCGATCCGTCCTTGTAATCGGGAATCAGCAGGATCCAGCCGATGAACACCTCGGGCGCGGCCTTCTCGAAGATCGACCAGTAGCCGAGGCCCGGCGGATAGTCGCACGTGATCCGGTGCGTGACGAAGCGACGATGCTCGACGGGGTCGTGCCACGGGCCCGCGATGTGGCGCGTGACCTCGGGATCGCGATCCATCTCGATGCACGCATCGAGATCGGCCAGCACGCGCGGACGCAGCCACAGCCGCGCGGTTTCGAGCACGGGCAGCGGGTCGGCGGAACGGTCGTTCATCTGGACTCCTGATACGGGGGCGATGCGCATCGAGCGCATTACAGAATTGATACAAACAGCCTTCCGGAATGATACAGAGTCCCGACGCGTGCCTCGCGCGGCTCCGTTTCCGTTTCCGAAACAGTGCATTTCGTAGGGATTATTCCCGATTCGGCGCTATCGCGCCCCACATCGCGCGACGCGGAAGCCTACACTCGATCAGTGCCCCCGCGCCGCGCGCGAGCCGGGCCGGCATCCGCATGCACATCGTGAGCGCGCAAGCCAACGAGGAGACCCCGGACATGAGCTGGACCCGCGAGCAACGCAACGTCACGATCGCCGCCTACCTGGGCTGGACGCTCGATGCGTTCGATTTTTTCCTGATGGTTTTCGTGCTGAAGGACATCGCCGCGGAGTTCGCGTCGACGATTCCCGCCGTCGCGTTCGCGCTCACGCTGACGCTCGCGATGCGCCCGCTCGGCGCGCTGATCTTCGGCCGGCTCGCCGACCGCTTCGGCCGCCGCCCGACGCTGATGGTCAACATCGCGTGCTATTCGCTGCTCGAACTCGCGTCGGGTTTCGCGCCGAGCCTGACCGCGCTGCTCGTGCTGCGCGCGCTGTTCGGCATCGCGATGGGCGGCGAATGGGGCGTCGGCTCCGCGCTGACGATGGAAACCGTGCCGACGCATGCGCGCGGCTTCGTGTCCGGGCTGCTGCAGGCCGGCTATCCGAGCGGTTATCTGCTCGCGTCGGTCGTGTTCGGCCTGTTCTACCAATACATCGGCTGGCGCGGGATGTTCATGGTCGGCGTGCTGCCCGCGCTGCTCGTGCTGTACGTGCGCGCGCACGTGCCCGAATCGCCGGCATGGAAACAGATGGAGAAGCGCCCGCGCCCGAGCCTCGGCGCCACGCTGAAACAGAACTGGAAACTCACGATCTACGCGATCGTGCTGATGACCGCGTTCAACTTCTTCTCGCACGGTACGCAGGATCTCTATCCGACCTTCCTGCGCGAACAGCATCACTTCGATCCGCATACCGTGTCCTGGATCACGATCGTGCTGAACATCGGCGCGATCGTCGGCGGCCTGTCGTTCGGCACGATCTCCGAGCGGCTCGGCCGGCGCCGCGCGATCTTCATCGCCGCGCTGATCGCGCTGCCGGTGCTGCCGCTGTGGGCGTTCTCGAGCGGCCCGGTCGCGCTCGCCGCCGGCGCGTTCCTGATGCAGATCTCGGTACAGGGCGCGTGGGGCGTGATACCGGTTCACCTGAACGAGATCTCGCCCGACGAGATCCGGGCCACCTTCCCCGGCGTCGTCTACCAGCTCGGTAACCTGCTCGCGTCGGGCAACGCGACGATGCAGGCATCACTCGCCGTGTCGAACGGCAACAACTACGGCTTCGCGCTCGCGCTCGTGGCCGGCATCGTGGCCGTCGCGATCGCCGTGCTGATCCTGTTCAGCCGCGAACGGCGCGGCATCGACATGACGCAATCGGTCAATACGCGTAGCACCGTCGGGTGAACCCGCGCGTTGCGGCACCGCATCATCGCGCGCGCCCCGCCCCGCCGTGAGCGGGTGCCGCGCTTTCCGCACCTGCACATCGAACTAGAGGAATTGGTCCAGACGCCGCGCTTGCCCGCGCCGCCCGCGTTTTTTTATCTTAATGAAAACGACTGTTTGAATCAGATAATCAAATCACCTGTTCGCGGCCGGGAAACCGGCATGGGAGGCGGAACATGGCAGTAAGTCAGGAGGGGCGGCCATCGGCGGGACGGCCGTCCGGGGCGCGGTCATCCGGCACGCGGCAGACCGGCGGGACGAAGGCACGCATTCTCGATGCGGCCGAGGATCTGTTCATCGAACACGGCTTCGAGGCGATGTCGATGCGCCAGATCACCTCGCGCGCGGCGGTCAACCTCGCCGCGGTCAACTACCACTTCGGCAGCAAGGAAGCGCTGATCCACGCGATGCTGTCGCGCCGGCTCGATCAGCTGAACCAGGAGCGCCTCGGCATCCTCGACCGCTTCGACGCGCAGCTCGGCACCCACATCACCTGCGAGCACGTGCTCGGCGCGATGTTCATTCCGGCGCTGAAGGCCTCGCGCGATCCCGAACGCGGCGGGCCCGGGTTCCTCCGGCTGATCGGCCGCGCGTATACCGACCCTTCGCCGTTCGTCCGCAACTTCCTGACCGCGCACTACGCGAGCGTCGCGGGCCGCTTCTTCGATGCGTTCCAGCGCGCGCTGCCGCACCTGCCGCGCACCGAACTCGGCTGGCGGCTGCACTTCGCGATCGGCGCGCTGTCCGGCGCGCTCGCGGGTGCCGAAACCGAAAGCCTGATCGACGAATTCTCGCAAGGCCGCACGATGAACGACGTGCAGATGATCGCGCGGCTGTCGTCGCTGATCGTCGCCGCGCTGAAGGCGCCGATGCCCGACAGCGCGCAACTGTCGATCTTCGCGGCGGTGCTCGACGATGCCGGCGCCAGCGAAGCGTTCGGGCTGCCGCAGTCGGGCGCGACGGCCGCCGAGGTGGCAACGCTGCATTCCACGAGCTGAACGCGCGAGGCCACGCGCGGCTTCCTGTTCACGATTTGATTGATACGCGCGGTCAGGCGCGGCGTCGAGACGCCCGCGCCGGCCGGCCGCGAAGCACGGGGCATGGGCTGGCGCTGACGCGCCGACCCGCGCCGAGCGCCAAGACCGGAGACACGTCATGTCATCATCCGCAGCAACCACCTCGGCCCAGCTTCCGCCGAACACCGACGCCATCTGGTACGCGTCGTACCCGCCCGGCGTCCCGCACGAGATCGACGTCACGCAATACGCGTCGCTCGTGCAGTTCTTCGACGAATGCACGACCCGCTTCGCCGACCGCATCGCGTATGTCAGCGCCGGCGCGTCGATGACCTATCGCACGCTCGCGCAGAAGGTCGACGCATTCGCGTCGTATCTGCAAAGCCTCGGCGTGAAGCCCGGCGACCGCGTCGCGATCATGCTGCCGAACACGTTCCAGTATCCGGTCGCGCTGTTCGGCACGCTGAAGGCCGGCGCGATCGTCGTCAACGTGAATCCGCTCTACACCGCGCGCGAACTCGCGCACCAGTTGAAGGACAGCGGCGCGCAGACGATCGTCGTGTTCGAGAACTTCGCGCGCACGCTGCAGGACGCGCTGCCGGAAACGCAGGTGAAGCACATCGTCGTCACCGCGCTCGGCGACCTGCTCGCCGACGGTTTCAACGCGAAAGGACGCCTGATCAATTTCGTGCTGAAGCACGTGAAGAAGCTCGTGCCGGACTACCACCTGCCGCAGGCGATCCGGCTGCGCTCCGCCCTCGCGCTCGGCGCGCGCGGCGCGCCGCAACCGGTGCAGACCACGCGCGACGATCTCGCGTTCCTGCAATACACCGGCGGCACGACCGGCGTCGCGAAAGGCGCGATGCTCACGCACGGCAACCTGATCGCGAACCTGCTGCAGGCGAAGGCGTGGATCGCCGACCAGGTGTCGGGCGACGTCGAAACCGTGCTCACGCCGCTGCCGCTCTATCACATCTATTCGCTGACGGTGAACGCGTTCATCTTCATGGGGCTCGGCGGGCGCAACATCCTGATCGCGAACCCGCGCGACATGAAGATGGTGATGAAGATCATCCGCCACGAGACGTTCACGGGCATCACCGGCATCAACACGCTGTACAACGCATTCCTCGACAACGAGGAATTCCGCAAGCGCGACTTCTCGAAGCTCAAGCTCGCGATGGCGGGCGGGATGGCGATGCAGCGCGCGGTCGCCGAGCGCTTCCAGCAGGTGACGGGCCGGCCGGTGGTCGAAGGCTACGGCCTCACCGAGTGCTCGCCGATCGTCACGATGAACCCCGTGGACCTGAACGACATGGCCGCGTTCAGCGGTTCGATCGGCCTGCCCGCGCCATCGACCCTCGTGCGCTTTCGCCGCGAGGACGGCACCTGGGCCGCCGTCGGCGAGCCGGGCGAGCTGTGCGTGCGCGGCCCGCAGGTGATGCGCGGCTACTGGCAGCGCCCCGACGAGACCGCCAAGGTGATCGACGCCGACGGCTGGCTCGGCACCGGCGACATCGGCGTGATGGACGAGCGCGGCTTCATCCGCCTCATCGATCGCAAGAAGGACATGATCCTCGTGTCGGGCTTCAACGTGTATCCGAACGAGATCGAGGAAGTGCTGGTGATGCATCCGGGCATCAGCGAAGCCGCGGCGATCGGCATTCCCGACGAGGTGCAGGGCGAACGGATCAAGGTGTTCGTCGTGCGCCGCGACCCGTCGCTGACGGCCGAGGACGTGCTCGCGCACTGCCGCAAGAACCTGACCGGCTACAAGATGCCGAAATTCGTCGAGTTCCGCGACGTGCTGCCGCAGACGAACGTCGGCAAGATCCTGCGCCGCGCGCTGCGCGACGAGGAACTCGCCAAACTCAACGCCGCGAAGCAAGGCTGAACGATCCATCGCTCCGGGAGACGCTGTCGATGAACGAAGGAATGAAACGCCGCGCGCGGCATGCCGCCGAGGCGGCGCTCGCGTGCGCGCTGTCGCTCGCACAGGCCGGCCTGCATGCACAGGAAACGGCGAGCGCCGCGAGCGCGGCACCGGCCGTCGCGCTGCCCGCGGATCTCGCGAAGGTCACGCACGAGCCGCTCGAGCAACAGGCGCGCTGGCTGCGCACGGCGGCCCAGCGCGGCACGCTCGCGCAACTCGACGACGCGACGCTCACCGCGCTCTTCAAGGCACTCGATCCGCTCGCCGTGCCGCTCTATATCCGCAACGGCCCGAACGGCTATCCGGCCTACCAGTTCACGATGGTGCGCCAGGAGCGCATCAGCGGAAAATGGTCCGACACGCCCGACCGCATGCTCGTGAAGACGACCCGCGAGCCGCTGCGGGTGTATGCGAAATGGCTGCCGGGCGGCGCGCATGCCGGCCAGGAGACGATCTACGACACGACCCAGCGCAAGGACGAGATGTATGGCCATCTCGGCGGCCTGCTCGGCAAGATTCCGCTGTGGACGGCGATCGACGGCGCGCTGGCGCGTGCCCAGTCGAATCACCAGGTGGAGGATCTCGGCACCGAGTTCATCACGAACCTGTACCTGACCGAAGGGAAGAAATACCTGGAAGCCGGCGTGCAGCGGCCGACCGACGTGCAGGCCAAAACGATCGACGGCGTGCGCGTCGTCGCACTCACCTACGAAACGCCGACCGGCCGGCCGCAGTTCTATGCGAAAAAGGAAGTGCTGGGGCTCGACCTGCACGCCCCCTATTTCCGGACCGTCGAGTCCTATGACAACGACGGCAAGATCTTCGAGCGGATCGTCATCGAGAAAATCGCGCCCGCGACCCTCGACGACACCGCATTCGACCCGAAAAACCCCGACTACGCGTTCTGACACGCGCTGACGGGGCCGGTCACGGGCTCAATCGTCATCGTCGTCGCCGTGGTGCCGATGCCAGTGCTTGTAGTAGTGCTTGCGCCACTTGCGGTAGCGATCGTCGTCGTCATCGCCGTAATAGCCGTATCCGTAGCCCGGATAGGCGACGACGGCGGGCTGCGGCGCCACATAGACCGGCGCCGGTTCGACATAGACCGGTGCGACCGGTACGCCGATGCCGACCGACAGGTCGACATGCCCCGCCATTGCACTGCCGGAAACGAGCAACGCCATGCCCCCGATTACCCCTGCCACTTGCCTCTTGTTCATGCTCCGGATCCCTGATAAGCCGGCCCGCCCGGCTCACGCAACCAATGTAAGCGCGCCGCCCGCGCCGAGGTGATACGGGGCTGCGAGAGTCGTAACGCGACGTAACGAAACGGCTTTGGCCATTCGGCCGGATCGCGAAAATGCGCCGGAACGTCTATAGTGGGTTACGGTTCGACACAATCGCGACTGCGCGCTCCCCTATCGAACAGGGTAGAATTCCGCCAAACGGCTTGTGGACGAACACGCCACACACACGCACAACATATTCTCTGACGCAGGCTCCTGCCGCACCTCAATGGCCAATCCCGCAGAATCCCATCCGCAAAACGACTTCATCAATTCGGCGCGCAAGGAACGTAAGCGTGTTGAAATCTATCTCGTCAACGGCATTCGTCTGACGGGGTGTATCGAGTCGTTCGACCAGTATCTGGTGATGCTGCGCACCCCCGTGGGTCTGCAAGGCATCTACAAGCGTGCGATTTCCACGATCCAGCTCGACACGGGCGGTTCGCGCCCGGGCGGCGGCGGCCCCCGCGGCCCGCGCACCGGCGGTCGCCCCGGCGGCCGTGAAGGCGGCGGCCACAGCCCGTACGGCTCGCACGGCGGTCCGCGCGAATCGCGCGGCGACGGCGGCTACGGCTCCCGCGAGCCGCGTGAAGGCTACGGTTCGCGCGAACCGCGCGAGGGCTACGGCTCGCGTGAGCCGCGCGAAGGCTACGGCGCACCGCGTGAACCGCGCGAAAGCTACGGCGCGCCGCGCGACACCGGCGACGCATCCGGCAACGCCGCGCCGTCGGATTCCCGCGGCGGCAACGGGCCGGTCATCGTGACGCGCCGCCGGCGAATCGTGCCGGACGGCCAGTAAAACAAAAAGGGCAAGCCAACCGGCTTGCCCTTTTCACTTGTACGGCCGGCGCGGCATGTCGCCGCACCGCCGTTACCGAATTCAGCGTGCCGTCGTCGGCAGGCCCGCGTCGGCCTCGCGCTGCAGCGAACGCACCTGCTGCTGCAACGCCCGCAATTGCGACTGGAGCTGCGCCTGTTGCGCCTGCAACGCCGCCGTTTCGCTCCGCACGCTCTTCTGGCGATCCGCCACCGCCGCCTGCTGCTGGCGGGCGATCGAGATGTCCGCCTGCAGACGCCGCGCGCGGTCCTGCGTGACTTCGATCTGCTTGTCCATTTGCGCCTTCTGCGATTCCAGCTTCGCCGCCCGCAGTTCGTTGACGGCCAGCCGCTCCGCCTGATGCGAGAAATCGCGATAGATCGCTTCCGCGCGCGTTTCGTCGTAAGTCTTGATCACGCGCCAGAACGCCTTTTGCTGGAACAACGCGACGAAATACGCACCGTCCTTGACGTTGAACAGCAGGCTGGCGCCGTAGCTGCCGTTGTAGCTCGTGCGCATTTCCGTCAGCGAGTGCGCCTGGATCTGGCGCTGCAAATCGTCGACCGTGCTCGGTCCCGTCGTCTCGCCGGCCTGCGGCTGCACCGACGTCTGCGCCTGCGAATCGATCACCGGAATCGCGGCCACCGGCGCCGATGCCTGCTGCACCGCCGACGGATCGCCGCCTGCCAGCCCCTGCGCGAATGCGCCTTGCATGCCTCCCACCAGGGCGAGCATTACGCTCACCCGCCCCAACCCCGTCATATGGCTCATGAAGTTTTATTCCCGCCCGAGTCGTTGTAATTCACCGCGATTTTATCTCATTAATTACTCGCTTTCGCGGGTCTCGGGCTCTTCGTCGAAGATCTGATATTTGCGCATTTTTTCCCACAACACCTTGCGGCTGATGCCGAGCTGCTGGGCCGTGTCCTGACGCCGCCAACCGTTTGCGTCGAGCGCCGCGATCACGCGGTTGCGCTCGTTCATGTCCCACTTGCTGCGATCGACGAACACCTCGGCCGCACTCTCTGCCGGCACCGGCTGGGCCGCGCTGCGCGCGTGCGCGATCAGTCGCTGCAGTCGCGCGGCATCCCAGCCGCCCGTCTGTCGCACCGTCACGCCGACGCGCTCGGCGAGGTTGCGCAGCTCGCGCACGTTGCCGGGGAAATAGCTGTCCGCGACCGAATCCGTGAGCCAGTACGGCAGGTCGGACAACTCGGCGAGCCGCTCCTCGCCCACCACCTGGGCGACGAACGACTTGAACAGCGCGATCTTGTCGACCGCACCGCGCTCTTCCAGCGACGGAATGCTCAGCTCGATCACCGCGAGCCGGTAGTAGAGATCGGCGCGGAACAGTCCCTCCTTCACGAGCTGCGGCAGCTTCTTGTTGCTTGCCGCGACCAGACGGAAATCGACCTTGACCGGCGCCGTCGCGCCGACGCGCAGCACCGCGCCGTCCTCGAGCACGCGCAGCAGCTTGACTTGCTGGTACAGCGGCAGATCGCCGACTTCGTCGAGGAACAGCGTGCCGCCGGCCGCCTGCTCGAAATAGCCTTTATGCGCAACAACCGCGCCCGTGAACGACCCTTTCGCATGGCCGAAGAACAGCGATTCGAACAGGCCGTCCGGAATCGCGCCGCAGTTCACCGGCACGAATTCGCCGTGCCGGTAGCGTGAATGCTTTTCGTGCAGCAGTTGCGCGATGCGCTCCTTGCCGACGCCGGTTTCGCCGTGCAGCAGCACGTTGGTGTCGCAGTCGGCGAACGTATCGACTTCGTGCAGCAGCGCCTGCATCGATTCGGAGTGCGCGACGAGTTCCGACGGCTGCAACGTCTCGGCTGCGTGCGCACGCAGTTGCGTGACGAGCTTGCCGATCATGCCGCGCAGTTCGGCGCACGTGAAGTCGAGCGGCAGGATATGCGAATACTCGGGCGGATACTGCGACGCGTCGTGGTCGCGCGCCGCGCCGACCCAGACCACCGGCATGCCGATGTTGGCCTGCCAGTCGCGCAGGAATGCCGCGCCGCCTTCGATCATCGTCACGCTGATGATCGCCAGCGAGCGCCGCAACGCGGCGCGCTCGGGCGAGACCGCCGCGTTGTCGGCGCGGATCACTTCGACGTCGAAGCTCGCCATGCACCGGGCGACGCGGTCGACGATGTCCGCCTTGCCTTCCCAGACGTACAGGTCGAGCTCTTCGATTGCGGGCGTATTTCTCATCTGATCTGCTTCTTCAGTAAACCGTTTGGGCGACCCCGCAATTGAGCGAGATCTGGTGGACCGTCGCCGCGCCGACCTGGACGCCGAGCAGATTCAGCAGCGGAACGAGGACTGCGTCGAGGCTCGACAGGAGTGGGCTGAGCAGACTGGTCAGAAAACCGAGCAGCGTCGATACGAAGGAAGACGGTATCGGCAAAGGGGTCAGGTCGAGCAAGGTAAGGTTGACAGTGATCGTCGCAGCCGCGAGTTGAGCCAGCGCCGAACTGAGCGCTGAGCCGAGTGCATTCGAATTCACGGTCCAGTAGTTCGCATCGATTCCCGGCACGCCATTGAACGTATGCGATTGGGAAGCGCCCTGCACTTGGACAGATACGTTGGACATAGAGGCCGTCACCCGAACAGCCCCAAGCACCGCGTTCGCGTTGATGATCTGCGCCGGCGACGAACAACTGTAATTCGACGACAGGCTGATCTTGCCCGATGCATCGAGTGGCGGCTGGCCGATGCACAGATTGGCCACGCCCGGTTGCGCCGTAATGGCGACGGTACTCGCCTCCTGCGTGGACGCACATTGCGTCGAATTCAGCCATGCGGTACCGGTGCCGGCTTGCAGGTAAATCGGAAGCTTGACATCGATCGATGCGATCGCATTCAGCAACGGCCCGACTATCGGCAACTGCGCGGTGCCGAGAGCGACATTCAGATACACACCCACCGCAGCCGTCGACGCCTTCGTGCGCCACGTTCCCGTTGCCGGATCGATCCCGCCCTCGCCAACGCCGATCGACGGCGGGCTGATGATCTGCACCTGCAGTTGCGTTCCCGTCAGCCCGCCGAGATTCAGCGACGGCACATTGACCGTGACCGCCGGCTTGCCCGTTGCCGCGATCTCCGCGCCGACCATCAGGAGGTCGAGCAGGTCCACCTGCGCATTGAGGGCCGCCTGCGTATCCGCGAGCGCGACGTTCAGCAACCCGCCCGCGCCGCCGAGACCGATCGACGTTCCCGGAATGTTGGCGTTCAGGATCGCCTGCAGCGTGGCGAGGCTCGCCTGCAGGCTTGCGTTCACGACGGACGTCTGGGTGGCCGCCTTCACCATCAACTGGATCAGTTGCGGCAACGTGAGCTTCAGCGCGAGCAGTTGATCGACCGTGCCGACGCCCGCCGCCACGACGAGATCGCCGACCGTCACGTTGGTGCAGGCAAGCGCTTGGTATGACCCGATGTTCAGGTTCAGGTTGGCGCCGAGCAACCCGCCGATCAGTCCGTTGACGAGCCCCGGATTGCCGGACGTCGGTGCGGATCCGCCCGAGCAGCCGACGCCGCCGAGCGCGGCCAGGGTTGCACCGACCGAGAACGTATCGATGTTCGTCGAACGCGCGGTTGATACCGCGGACACCGTCTGCGGCGGTCCGACGAAGAAGAACGGCACCTGACGCGTGACGACCACCTTGGCGGCGTTCAATTGCGTGGTTCCGGCTGCCGCGGCAGCGTAGTAGCTGGGTGCCGGGTTGACGGACGTATCCCAGCGGCCACATTCAATGTTGATCGTGTCGCCGTTCGACGCATTGAGACCGTTGGACTGCGCATTGCTGGTCGCGGTGGCAGTCGGCTGCGAACAGGCATCGTCCATCCGCTGCACGGCCGCGAGCGCGGCCATGTCGGCAATGCGCTGCACGTCCCGACGCTGGTAAAAGAGATTACCGACGCCAATGGCGCCAAGCGTCGTGATGGCGATCAGCGTCGCGACGATCGCCATCACCGAGAACGCGCCGCGCTGTCGTGACGCGCGGCGGATCGTGCCGCCACTGTGTCGGGTAGTCACCGTGCTGCTCCGTCAGCGCGCGAGATCGCCGCCGGACAGCCCGCCGCTGCCGCCGCCACCGCTACTGCCACCGCCCGACGCCGACATCGTGCCGAACCACTGCGGAATCGGCGTCTTGAACGAGTCGATATAGCGCTGATACGCATACGTACCCGCCGCGCCGTCGATCGGTTGCGGCGTGGCGGCCGAGCGATTCGAGCGCTGCAGGTCGAGCAGCGCGGTGGTCGCATGACCGATTTCGGACGCCGGCGTGTCGCTTTGCGCGTGCGCGACGCCCGCGCCCAGCGAGCACACGAACGCGATGCCCACGGCCCGCACGCGGATTGAGGAAAGGTGAAACATGATGGCCTCCGTGAATATCGTCGTTATCGCGCGAAACGCTGCAGCAGCGGCACGGCAAGATCGAAATTGTCGCTGCTCGCCACCGACGGCACGGACACACTGGCCGGCGCACGTGCAATGGCGCGCTGCTTCGCACGCATCGCGGCCGCGACCTTCGTCTCGTCGTCACGAATCTGGCCGCGCACCGCGGGCGACAGCTTCTGCTGATCCATCAGCCGCCGCGCGTCCTTCGCATGGCCCGTCGCGAGCAGGTACAGCACGAAGTTGCTGAGGATCTTCGGGTTCTTCTGCTCGAGTTCGGCCGCCTTCAGCAGCGGCACGCGTGCCCCCGCCAGATCGCCTTCGCGCATCTTCGAATACGCGAGGTCGGACAACGTCGCCGCATCGGTCGGCGCAAGCACCGTCGCCTGTTCGAGCTGCTGCGTGGCCAGCGCAAAATCGCCGCGGGCGCCGGCGGTCAGCCCCAGCCCGCGATAGCCGCGCGCCGCGAGCGGCGTCGTCAGCAACTTGGTATAGGCGGCCACGCCGGCGTCGTACTGGCCGGTCGCGCGCAACGCGTCGGCGCGCAGCAGGATCGTGTCCGGCGACGCGCCATATTGCTTCTCGTACTGATCGATGTGCGCCAACGACGCGAAATACAGTCCCTGCCCCTGCATCCGCTCGATCAGGCCCAGATACATGCCTGGCGTATCGGGCGGCGCATTCTTGTCGGCCGCGGCCTGCATCAGCGCGCCGCGTTCGGCCTGCGCGCCGACGCCGTATCCGGATTCCTTGAACATCGCGCACCCGCTGGCCAGCAACGCGCATGCCGTCGCGCCTGCGATCGTGCGAACCCAACCCAATCGATTCATCTTCTGTCGCTCCTTCCCTTCGTGCCGCATCAACGGTGAATCGCGGCGAGCGCGGCCAGCACGGTCATGATCCCGGGCCCCGCCGTCACTATCAACAGTGCCGGCAACAGCGTGACGATCATCACGCCGGTCATCTTCACCGTCAGGCGGCCGATCTGCTCGCGCAGCGTCGCGCGACGCCCTTCACGCAGACGGTCACCGAATTGTTTCAGCGGCTCCTGCACCGCACCGCCATGCTTGTCGACCTGAATCAGCAAGCGCACGATCGCGCGCAGGTCCTCGTTGTCGAAACTGTTCGTGAGGCGTTGCAGCGACTGTTCGCGCGTACGACCGGCCGCGAACTGCCGCTGTGCAACGCCGAGTTCCCACGACAGCACGGGCAGCATCGTCTGGAAATCGTGCGTGACGACCTGGATGCTCTGGTCGAGCGACAGGCCGACGCCCTGCAGCAGCCGCAACATGTCGACGAGCAGCGGCAATTCGGCCGCAATGCTTTGCCGGCGAGCAGTGGCGCGGCGCCGCACGTAGATTTTCGGCAGCATGTAGCCGGTCACGAGCGCGACGGAGATCCACAGCGGCCAGCGCGTCTGCTGTCCGCGACCGATCAGGACCAGCACGGCAAGCGCCGGCAGCAGGATCGCGCAGACGATGCGCGCGCCGACGAACAGCGCTCGCGCGCGCACGTCGACGAAACCGCACTGTTCAAGCAACTGACGATCTTCGTCGGCGATCAGATATCGGCTGAAGCCGGTCTCGAGCCAGCGCATCCCGACGTCTTCGAAGCGTGCGCGCAGCCCTGCGAAACGCACGCGCGGCGCGGCAGGCGCCACCGCGTCGCGCGCAGGTTCGGCGGCACCGGCGCGTGCGGCGGCCGCTTCCACTGCCGCGGTCCGGCGATCGAGCGCATTCACCAGCGCGCGCTCGGCACGCTGCACGAGCACGATGCGAACGATCGCGAGCGCGGCAAGCAGCAGCACGCCGACCGATCCGAGCACCAGCGCAAGTGCGCCTAAACGGTTTGCATCCATCGATTCACCTCAGCCGCGCGAGCCGGTACAACCAGAAACCACCGATCGCCTGCAACGCGAACGCCAGGTAAATCAGCTGGCGTCCGTTATCGTCGCCCCACATCGCCGTGAAATAGCGCGGACTCGTGGCGATGACGAAGCTGCCGACTGCGATCGGCAACAGTGCCAGTACCCACGCGGACAGCCGGGTCTCGGCCGACATCGCGGACAGTTCGCGTTCCGCCTGCTCGAGATCGCGCATGAAGGTCGACATCCGGTCGAGCATCACGTCCGCCCGCCCGCCGTAGCGGACCGACAACCGCAACACCGCGCCGACCAGTTCGAATTCGCGGATGCGATAGGTATGCGCGATGTGCAGCATCGCGCGATCGATCTCGACACCGGAGCGCAGCATCTGCGACACGTCGTCGAGGCAGCGGCGCAGCGGCATCTCGGCCGTCTGCAGCGCAGACTGGAACGCCGCCGGCACGCTGTTGCCGAGCGTCACGAGCCGCACGATCCCGTCGAGAAACGACGGCAACTGACGGACGATCTTCAGGCGGCGCCGGCTAATGCGCGACGTGATCCACAGCACGACGAGCACACTGCCCGCGACGAGCGCGGCCACCGCGGCGAGCACGCCGCCGGCCATGCCGGCCCACAGCGCGAGCAGCACGACGACCGCCAGCGCCAGCACGAGGCCGGTGCGTACTTCATCGAGGCCCGCGCGGTCGGACAGCACGGTCCACGCGCCGAGCGCCGACGCGCGCCAGCGCGCGATCCCGTGTTCGGACGCCTGCCCGTTCGGCGTACCGGCCGCCGGGGCACGTGCGGCGCGCGTATCGGCCGCCGGGGCGGCGGAACGCGCGCCCTGTCCCACGCGGCTGTCAAAGAACCGCTGCGTATGCGCGCGCCCTTCCCGCACCTGGCTTCCGCGCCACAGCAGCAACCCGGCCGCCGCGCAAATCAACGCGAACATCAGCGCGAGCAAGGTGGCGCTAGACATTGAAGCCCCCGCCTCGCCCGAAGCTGCCACCGAACCCGCCGCCACCGCCGCCGGACGACACCAGCGTGCTGCGGAAACGTGCGAGCTTCGGCGAATGCGGATGAATGCCGAGCGACTCCCAATGATCGATTTCTTCGCCCTCCGGCGTGACCCGCGCCTCGTAGCGATACAGCTCCTGCGTCGATACGATGTTGTCCGACATGCCGGTGACTTCGGTGATCGACAGGATGCGGCGGCGGCCGTTGGACAGCCGGCCGATCTGCACGATGAAGTCGATCGCGTTGGCGATCTGCCGCCGCAGGCTTGCTTCGGTACCCTGAAAACCGGCGAAGCCGGCCAGCATCTCGAGCCGGTACAAACATTCGCGCGGCGAGCTGGCGTGCACGGTACCCATCGATCCATCGTGGCCGGTATTCATCGCCTGCAGCATTTCGAGCACTTCGCCGCCGCGCACTTCGCCGACGATGATCCGGTCCGGCCGCATCCGCAGCGTGTTTCGCAGCAGGTCGCGAATCGTCACGACGCCGCTGCCGTCGAACCCGCCGGGACGGCTTTCGAGCCGCACGACGTGCGGGTGATTCAGCGACAGTTCGGCCGTATCCTCGATCGTCACGACGCGTTCCGCCATCGGGATGTGGAACGCCAGCGCGTTCAGCAGCGATGTCTTGCCCGAACTGGTGCCGCCCGACACGAGCACGTTGCAGCGCGCGTCGACCGCCGCCTCGAGCAGCCGGCCGATTTCCTCGTTGTAGGTGCCGTTGCCCAGCAGGTCCTCGGGCTTCAGCGGGTCCTTGCGGAACTTCCGGATCGACACGACCGGGCCGTCGATCGACAACGGTTCGATCACGACGTTGACCCGCCCGCCGTCGGGCAGCCGCGCGTCGACCATCGGGTTCGATTCGTCGAGCCGCCGGCCGACCGGGGCCAGAATCCGTCGCACGATCCGCAGCAGATGCGCGTTGTCGGTAAAACGGATCGGCAGCTTCGACAGGATCCCGTGGCGCGACACGTAGATGTCGTTGTAGCCGTTGATCAGGATGTCCTCGACGTGCGGGTCCGCCAACAGGTCCTCGATCGGTCCGAAGCCGGCGAGCTCCTTCGTCAGCGCCTCGGCCACCGCACGCACCTCGCTCTCGTTGAGCGGGATGCGCCGCAGCCGCACGAAGCTGTCGATTTCGAGATCGACGAACTGGTTGATCGCCTGTCGCGACCAACGGCCGAATTCGGCGCCCAGTTCCTCGATCCGCGTGAGCAGATGCTCGTGCGCGGCATTCTTGATGTCGTGGAACTGTTGCGTTTGCGAGAACGGCGCTGCGCCGTCGGCAAATTGAATGTCGTGTGCCATCGCTTACGACCGCTTCGTTGAGGATTGAATGATGCGCCTGAGCGCCGAGAGGCCGCCGGCCGCACGCTGCGTCGCACCCGGCGCCGGCGCGCCCGCAAGGCGCTCGACCAGCGGCCCGAGCGCACGGACGTACGGGTCGCGTTCCGCGACCTCGGCGATCAGCTTGCCCTGGTTCGCGGCATGCCCGATCGACACGCGCCGCGACGGCAACGTCGCGAGCAGCGACAGTTCCAGCCGCTCGGCGATCTGTGCGGGCAGCAGCCCGAGCTCGGCGTCGAACTGATTGACGACGAGCCGGATCCGGTCGGTCGCGGCACCTGCCTCGCGTAACCCGTCCAGCATCTCGACCGCCGACACGACCGACGCCACGCCCTGGTCGCAAACCAGCCATGCTTCGTCCGCCAGGTTCACGACCTGCGCAATGAATTCGCGATTCGGGAAGCCGCCGAGATCGACGATCTGGTGATCGAAGAACGCCCGCAGCCGGTTCAGCAATGCCGCGCACGACGCCGTCGCCACATCCCGCAGCTCGGCGAGATTCGGCGGCAGCGTCGTCAGAGCGACGCCGCTCGAATGGCGCGCGAGCGCGGTCGTCACGAACGTACGGTCGATCCGGCGCAGGTTGCGCACGGCCTCGACGAAATGGAATTCGCAACGCGTATTCAGGAACAACGCGCCGTCACCGGCCGGCAGCCCGAGATCGAGCAGCGCCGCCGTGCGGGCGGGATCGGCCGGCCGCCGCTGCATCAGTACCGACAGGTTCGCGGCGAGCGTGCTCACGCCCATCCCGGCACGCGCGCCGAGCAACGCGGTGACCTTCCCGTGGCGATTCGCCGGCTCGCCGACGTTGTCGAGCAACACGCGCGTGATCCGCAGCGCCTCGTCCGCCGGTGCGGAGAAATCGACGAAATCGCGCACCCCCGCGCGCAGCGCGGCGAGTGCGCCTTCCGGTTGCGCGAGCGAGCCCAGCGCGACGACCGGCACGCCCGGATGCGCGACGCGTATCGCGGCGACCACCGTGCTCGCAGCCGCGCAATCACCGGAAAAATCGATGAAGACCAGTGCCGGATTCAACACGCCGATACGCTGCGACAACGCGGCGCCGTCGAGCGGCACCCCTTCGACGGCGCCGGCGGACACCAGCGATTGCGACAGCCAGTGCACATGCTCCGCGACCGAGGTGGCGCAGACGAAGTGGTCGGTGACGGCGGGCTCAGCCAAAGAATAGGTTCTCGCGTTCATCTTGGATACTCACAATGAAGCAAGGCATCGCGTCGTGCGCGACGGCCTGCGCGGTCCGGTAACGATTCGGCGCGCTCATTTCGAGAACCCCGGCCCCGCGTCCGGCGATGCCATGCCGCCCAGGTACGAACGCCACACCGGACCGTCGCGCTGCTCGGACAGCTCGCCCGGCGTCGCCGGCAGCGGCGCACCCTGCGCAATCGGTGCAACGAGATGCGGCGTCACGATGATCACGAGCTCCTTGTCGTTCTGCTGGTAGCTCAGATTCTTGAAAAACGCGCCGATGATGGGCAGGTCGCCCAGGAACGGCACCTTGTTGACGTTGGACGTGGTTTCGCGGTCGATCAGGCCGCCGATCACGAAGCTTTCGCCGTCGCCGAGCTCGACCGTCGTGTCCGCGCGCCGCGTCGTCAGCGCCGGCACCTGCACGCTGTTGATCGTGATCGAATGCACGAAGTCGAGCTGGCTCGACTCGGGCGCGACCTTCAACGCGATTCGCCGCGGGCTCAGCACGGTCGGCGTGACCGTCAGCCCGACGCCGTAGGGTTTCCATTCGATCGAGATCGTGCCGAGCGATTGCGGCACCGGCACCGGGATTTCGCCGCCAGCGAGGAAGTTCGCGCTTTGGCCGGACAACGCGACGAGCGTCGGCTGCGCGAGCACGCGCGCCAGGTTGTTCGCCTCGAGAATCGACAGGTCAGCGAACAATCCGCGCGACACCGAATTGACGACGAGGTTGAACGCCGACGAGATCGGTACGCTCGTGTTGTACGTGAGCGAACCGCCCGGCGTACCGGAAATCGAGGTCAGCCCCGTCGGCGCGAACGCGCCGAACGAAAAGCCGTTGCTCTGCTTGAAGAAGTTCAGGCCCGCCTGCTTCAGCACCGAACGGCTGAATTCGACGACCCGCACGTCGACCTGCACGACGCTCTTGCCGGAGATCGTCGACGCATCGAGCGTCGTCCCGTCCTTGCCGCCGACCGTCTTCGCCGCATGGACCGCCCGCTGATGCCCGTCGAGCGTTCCGGCCGCACCGCCGATCACCGTCGTGCCGCCATACGTGTTCACGCTCGGCGACGCGCCGTCGAGCAGTGCCCGCGCCGCACCGCTCGTGACGTTCACGTTGTAGACGGTCGGCTCATCATGGCCGCGCTCCCAGATCATCACGTTCGTCGCGCCGGCATTCTTCGCCACCAGCAGCACGCCGCCACGCCCGCCCTTCACGACGAGCACGTCGGCCACCGACGGGTCACCGACCGCGACCCGCTGCAGCGCCCGCCCCGTCGCAATCTGCCGCTGCGCGCCGATCGCAAGGCTGATCGTGCCGCTCGTGTCGGCCGCGTCCGACAGCGGCGGCATCGCCAGCGCGCTCAATGCAATAGCCAAACCAATCAGTTTCTTTTTCATTGTTTTGCCGTCGTCGTCCCGCTCAATAGGCGACCGTTTCGGTCCGCCCACCCCGAATCACTTCGATGCTGCCGCCGCTCGGATGCCGCGCGACCACCCGCGGCACCGCACGCGGGGCCGGCGCCGCCGTCGTCGCGCTCTTCGACAACTCGCCCAGCACCACGCCCGCCGCGGCAAGCGTCGACGGACTCTTGTCGTCGCCGACACGAACCGCGACGGTTTGCGTCGCGACATCGTCGTCGCGTGGGTTACGCAGCGCGAGCACGAGCCGACCGCTCTGCTCTGCGAGCGTCAGCGCGTCGACCTGCGCGGTCGGCACGGCCAGCACCGCGGTCCGCGTCCCGACCACCGAGCCGTTCGAACTGTCCCGCTCGGTCGTTGCATCGCCGAACGACAGCACGCGGACTTTCGACATCAGCAGCCGCGCCTGGGTATTGACGATCTCGGCCGTCGACGTCCCGCCGATCGCCACGCCGGTCCCGTCGCGCTTCAGGTTCAGGAACACGTCGACATAGTTGCCGGGCCGCACGCGGTTGCCGACCGCGTTGGTCTCGTCGACCTTGATCGCGACGGCGCGTTCTCCCGGCGCGATCTGCTCGGCGAGGCCGGACGACAAGGCGCTCGCGACGACGGCCGCCTGCGCCGGAATGTCGGCAGCCGGCGTGCGGCCGACCAGCTGCAGCGGATCGGCGAACGCCCCCTGCGGCGCAGCGGTCGACTGCTGGACCTTCAGCGCATCGGCCGGAATCGGCTGGCCGGCTTGCAACGGCCGCGTCGTCACGACGACCGGCACGCTCTGCGTCGCGACCGTCGCGGCAACCGGCGCGACGTCGCCCGGCTTGCGACCGAGCATCCATGCATAGACGCCGAGCAGGATCGCGATCGCGATCAGCAAGCCCGCAATGATCTTCGTCAGGTTGTTGGCCATGGTGTTGTTATGTTTCCCCGCTACTCACGATTGAATTCTCCGCACAACGTGCCAACCGGGCGCCCTCGACCCGGCACGACGCCGTCGCTGCCGTCTATATGATGTTGACCGGGCTGATCTGGACCATCGCGGTGCCGGTGAGTGTCGACGGCACCGGCAACAGCGAACCGAGCAGCGGGAACGACGGAATCAGCGGGCTCTGCGAGTAGGGGTAGGTCAGCGTGATCTGCACGCACAACATTGTCGGGTCATACGAACAGTTGCCTTGCTGTGTGGGCGAACATGTCGACCCTTTCAGCCAAGTGGTCAGGTTCGTCGCGGCCGTGCATGCGGCTTGGGCCCGCGCCGCCAGCGCGGCTTGCTGGGCCGCCTGCACCGACGCGGCCGCGCCGACCTGCTGATAGTTCAACGCGGCGCGAGCGCCTTCCGTGGCGGCAAGCGTCAGGTTTTGCTGAGCCGCGAAGATCATCCCGTACGTGATGATCGCGTACAGGATCAGGAAGAACACCGGCAACATCAGTGCAAATTCGATCGCGGTTGCGCCGCGCTCGCGGCGCCGCATGCCGGATACCGGCCGGGCCGCCTTCATTGCATCCCCCCCACCGCGATCCGGTACAGGCACCACAGCGCCGCCGGGATCACGAGAAACGCGGCATACGGCGACGCGCGGAAACCGGCAATCTGCATCGTCGGGGAACGCCGCTGCCACAACGCCGACACCGGCGTACGGGTGGCGAAGACCAGCGTGCCGGCATGCGCGAATGCCAGCAGGCTCGCAATGATCCAGAGCCACAGCAACGCATACGGGCCGCACCACGCGCCCAGCACCGCGAATACCTTGACATCCGCGGCACCCATTACGCGCAGCACAAAAAACGGGAAAAGACTGAGAAAGCCGACCAGTGCGCCAATGAGCGCCTGATTCACGGATATGCCGAATGGATTATGCCCGGCGAGCACAAATGCAGATACGAATCCACCGATCACCAGTGAATTCGGTATACGCCTATGACGGATGTCCTCGAGCGCGACGAGCACCGCCCACGCGAGGAAAACCCCGACGCCAGTTAGCAGGATCATTTACGCCCCGAACGGCAAAACTTACCGCGCGGGTTGCCGAAGCAACCCGCGCCCCTAACAACAGGGAAATGAGCAAAAGCTCGTTCGTTATGCCTTCGGCAGCTGGTTCGCGATGTAGGTGAACGCCCCCGAGATGCCGCCCGTCAACGTGCTCATCGCACTGACGAGAGCGACTGCGATAAGTCCCGCGATGAGTCCGTACTCGACTGCGGTAACCCCGTCTTCTTCCTTAAGGAAACGCTTGATGATTGCTTTCATTTTATTCCTCGTGCCTGTATTTACGTTTTCTGGCCTTTTATACGTATACGTCCCCGCATATCTGGCCGTTTGCCCCAACCGTTCGCCACATCTGCTGTAACGACAACCGGGTGCGCTTTCTTTATAGGTCGCCCCGAAGGGCCTTGCTCACGATTTGATGCAAGTTAACATTCGCGATAGCGCTCCTCCTCGAACGTAGTGTACCGAACCGTACATTTCCTTACATCTGCTCCGGATTCTATATCCGATCCTATTTAAGTTCCAACCTCTTTTAACCACTCTGACGGAAAAAAATGACCAGGAGCACAACGTATTTGTACGGCGTTTCGGTACGACTTACACATAGGATTTACGATAGGTTAGATGTGCACACCTAATCCACCAGTAAAACAATTGCCTCGTCCACCAAGCCTGCGCGGGCCCCACGTTACGCCGCACGCGTAACGCCAATGTTGTGACGTTACGTTACGAAACGGCCGAAACCGTTCTCATTCATCTGCACTTAAACAGATTCAACAATCTTTCAATTTCCGGAACTTCCTTTTCCGACAAGGAATTGCCTCGTTTAAAACCGGTTGTCGAACCGTCGAGCCTCGAAATGGCACGACAGTTGCAGAGTAGTCCTCGCACCACTCAACACAACGCAGTTCACAACACATTTTTAATGCGAGGACGAAATGGACATTAAGGTTATCCCTCATGGCGTGTTCCGGACGACTCTGATCGCGGCCACCGTTGCAGCCATGCTTTCCCTCTCCGCGTGCGGCGGCTCCGGCTCCATCAGCCAGGGTCTCGGCGGCGGCGGCTCGAGCTCCGGCGGCGGCGATACGATCTCCACGTCGGGCGGCAACGGCTCCAGCGGCACCTCGGGTACGAGCGGTACGTCCGGCACCAGCGGAACCTCAGGCACGAGCGGCACGTCCGGCACCAGCGGAACCTCGGGCACGAGCGGTACGTCCGGCACCAGCGGAACCTCGGGCACGAGCGGTACGTCCGGCACCTCCGGTGTATCGGCGAACCCGGTGGGAAATGTCCTCGCACAAGGCAGCAACATCATCACGAATGCCGGCGACACCGTCTCCGGCCTCGGCTCCGTCATCGGCAGCCAGACGCTGCCGGGCGTCAATCCGGCCACCACGCAAGCCGCGGGCGGCATCGTGCAAAGCGTCGGCGGCGCGGTTACCGCACTCGGCAACGGCCTCGGCAGCGGGCTCGGCCAGCTTGGCGCGACGAAGGATCCGGTCGGCACCACGGTCGCCAGCACCGGCGGCGTGGTGAATCAGCTCGGCGGCGCAGTCACGCAAACGGGCAACCTGGTCACGAGCCTCGGCAGCGGCCCGCTGTCACCGCTCGCACCGGTCACGGGCGCGGTCGGCGGCCTCGTCACGACGCTCGGCGGTGCCGTGTCGAACGGCGGCACCGCGCTCACCAACGTGCTGTCGACCGGCCCGATCCAGCAGGTCACGCAGACGGTCAGCTCGGCCATTACGCCGATCACGACCATGGTCGGCCAGACGACCCAGACGATCGGCACCGCAACCGGCCTCGGCGCGCCGGTCAACACGCTGCTCGGCACGGTTGGCAACGGTCTGAACCAGGCTGGCGCCCTGCTCGCATCGACGGGCGGCAACCCGGTCACCACGGGCCTCGGCAACACCGTCTCGTCGACGGGCAACACCGTCAAGGCCGTCGGCGGCCTGCTCACGGGCGGCACCGGCGGCGTGACCAACCCGCTCGCCCCGCTCACGGGTCTCGTGTCGACGGTGACCGGCGCACTCGGCGGCGCAACGGGTGGCGGCAGCGGCCCGCTCGCCCCGGTCACGGGTCTCGTCTCGACGGTCACGGGCGCGCTCGGCGGCGCAGCCGGCGGCAGCGGCGGCCCGCTCGCGCCGGTCACCGGTCTCGTCTCGACGGTCACGGGTGCACTCGGCGGCGCAGCCGGCGGCAGCGGCGGCCCGCTCGCGCCGGTCACCGGTCTCGTCTCGACGGTCACGGGTGCGCTCGGCGGCGCAGCAGGTGGCAGCGGCGGCCCGCTCGCGCCGGTCACCGGTCTCGTCTCGACGGTCACGGGTGCACTCGGCGGCGCAGCAGGTGGCAGCGGCGGTCCGCTCGCGCCGGTCACGGGTCTCGTGTCGACGGTCACGGGCGCACTCGGCGGCGCAACGGGTGGCGCAGGCAGCGCAAATCCTCTGGCGCCCGTCACCGGTCTTCTCGGCGCAGTCACGGGCGCCCTCGGCGGCGCGACGGCTGGCGCAGGCGGCGGCAGCCCGCTCGCCCCGGTGACGAACGTCGTCTCCACGGTCACGAGCACGGTGGGCGTGCCGGCACTGAGCGGCGGCACGGGTGCCGTCACGAATTCGGGTTCGTCGTCGAATCCGCTGGCGCCCGTCACGTCGCTGATCGGCGGCCTGCTCGGCGGCACGCACGGCAAGTAATCCGACATCCATTCATCGAAAAGACAGCGAGGAGTCCATCATGTCCCAGCAACGTTCCCTCCCGACGGTCGCCCTGCGCCATTGGCGCGCACCCCTCACCGCCTTCGCCGCGGCGTGCCTGCTGGCCGCCTGCGGCGGTGGCGGCGTCAGCTCGCCGCCGACCAGCAGCAACGACAACAACAACCCGAGCACGAGCGGCACGTCCGGGACGAGCGGCACCAGCGGTTCGTCGACCGGCACCAAGGGCGTCATCAGCACGGTCGGCCAGACGGCCACCGACCTCGGCAGCACGGTCGGCAACATCAGCCTGCCGGGCCTCGGCGACGGCGTGCCGAAGGGTATCGGCAGCACGCTATCCAGCACCGGCACGATCGTCGGTGCGGCAGCCGATGCGGTGAGCAACGGGCTGGGACAGATCGGCTCGACCAAGGACCCGGTCGGCACCACGGTGGCCGGTCTCGGCAACGTCGTCGGTGCGACCAGCAACACGGTGTCCGGCCTGAGCTCGACGGTCAAGGCGCTGGGCACGGGCCCGCTGGCGCCGCTCGCGCCGGTCACGACGCCGGTCGGCACCGTGCTCGACACGGTCGCCAACGGCCTGACGGCCGCCGGCACGACGATCGGCTCGACGCTGTCGTCGGGCGCCGTGCAGCAGGTCACGCAACCGATCAGCTCGGCGATCACGCCGCTCGTGATCACCGCCGGCCAGGTCACGCAGCAGGTCGGCACGACGACCGGCCTCGGCCAACCCGTCTCGGGCCTGCTCGGCCAGATCGGCGGCGCGATCAGCTCGGCCGGCAAGCAGGTCGGCGGCACGTCGAGCCAGCCGCTCGTCGGCGACGTCGGCCAGCTCGTAACGGCAGTCGGCAACACCGTGACCAACGCGGGCGGCCTCGTCAATCCGAACGGCCCGAATGGCGCGGCGCCGATCCCCGGCCTGATCACGAGCCTCGTCGGCGGCTCGACGGCAACCGTCCAGAACGGCTCGTCGTCAGGTTCCGGTTCGACGAACCCGCTCGGCGGCTTGTTGTCGGGTCTGGGCTCGACGCCGCTCGGCTCGCTCACGGGCGCGCTCGGCGGCGCAGCAGGCGGCTCGGGCAGCGGCCCGCTCGCGCCGGTGACCGGCCTGGTCTCCACGGTGACCGGCGCACTGGGTGGCGCAGCAGGCGGCAGCAGCGGCCCGCTCGCACCCGTCACGAATCTCGTGTCGACGGTCACGGGCACGCTCGGCGGCGCCACAGGTGGCGCAGGCAGTGCAAACCCTCTCGCGCCCGTCACCGGTTTGCTGAATACTGTCACCGGAGCAGTTGGCGGTGCGGCAGGGTCCGGGGGGGCGAGCCCGCTCGCGCCGGTCACGTCGCTGGTCGGCAGCGTGTCGGGTACGGCATCGTCGAGCAGCGGTTCGACGGGCCTGCTGGCACCGGTCACGGGGTTGCTGGGTACGCTGGGTAGCGTTGGCAAGTAAGGAGGACGGTCGCGTCATCGCAGCCGGAGCGAATGGCGCGGCCGTACAAACACAACCGGCATTGCGGCACGCGGCGCGCGACACCCCGGTGTCGCGCGCCGGCATTACAAAGAAGACGAAAAGCAAGGCCTACGAGGAAGAACAATGAAATCCAGACTCGACAGATGGATGATGCTGCTCGCCATCGCGGCAGCAGGTACGGCACAGGCACAAACGCGCGTCGGCGGTAACCCGCTCGACTCCCTTCCCCAGATCAACGCGCCGAAGACGGGCCCGAACGTCACCGTGCAGGTCGCGCCGCAGGCGCCGCAATTGCAGGAGCTGCTGTCGCGGCACCTGACGCCGAAGACGTTCCAGGTCGAAGGCGTGAAGTCGATACCGTTCGAAGAAATCACGCGCCGCTTCACACCGCTCGTCGGCAAGGACATCACGATCGGCGAACTGATCGAAACCGCCAACGGCGTGACGACGCTGTACCAGGAACGCGGCTACGCGCTGTCGTTCGCGTTCGTCCCCGCGCAAACGTTCGAGAACGGCGTCGTGCGCATCACGGTGGTCGAAGGCTATGTGTCGGACGTCAAGGTCACCGGCAAGCCCGGCGCGATGGAACCGAAGATTCGCGCGATTGCCGCGCACATCACGGCCGATCGCCCGCTGCGCCGCGCGACGTTCGAGCGTTACGTGAACACGTTCGGCCTGCTGCCCGGCCTCACGGTGAAGGCGAATGTCCCGCCGCCGCAGACCACCGACGGCGCGACGACGCTCGAGCTCGCGGTCGATCGCAAGCCGTTCAACGTCAGCACGGGTATCGACTTCAACCACCCCGGCGTGCAGGGCCTCATCACCGCGACCGAAAACGGCCTGACGCGGTTCGGCGAGCAGTTGAGCATCTCGGCGCTCGCGCCGCCGGGACGCGACAAGCAAACCTATTTCGCGTTCAGCGGCGCGGTGCCCGTCGGCAGCAGCGGCCTGATCACGCGCCTCGACGCCAGCACGTATCGCGGCAAGCCGACCGACAACCCCGGGTTGCCGTCGTACGTCGAACGTACGGTGAAGAACGAAAAACTCGGTCTTTCGGCTTCCTATCCGTTGCTGTTGAACAACCAGCGCAGCCTGCTCGGCACCGTGTCGGGCTATGCGTCGCACAACGAGGACCGCTACCAGAACCAGATCAACGGTGCGAGTCTCGATACGCGCTCGCAGGTCCGCGTGCTGCAGATGCAGCTCGACTACACGAGCGTCCAGCCGAAACAGGTACAGAAGCTGAGCGTTAACGTCGCGAAAGGCTTCAACATCCTCGGCGCATCGAAAGCGCAGGACATCACCGTCGGCACGACCACGACCTCGGTGGACAGCCCGATCTCGCTGACCTTCGTGCGCACCGGCGCGACCTTCACGCAGACGAACGAATGGCCGTTCCGGATCGGCACGTCGGTCTCGCTGACCGGGCAATACAGTCCCGACTCGCTGCCGACGTCCGAACAGATCTCGTTCGGCTCGACCCGTTACGCGCTCGGCTACCAGCCGGGCGAGACATCGGGCGACTCGGGCTGGGGGATGTCGCTGGAGGTCAACCGCGGCTTCACGCCGGGCTGGACGTATCTGAAATCGATCACGCCGTACATCGCATACGACATGGCGCGCGTGTATCTGCACTCGGGCACGCCGTCGCCGAACCGCATGTCGTCGGTCGGCATCGGCGTGCGGCTCACGGACAGCCGTTACTACAGTCTCGACCTGAACGTCGCCAAACCGGTGGGCGACGCACCGGTCGAAAGCGCATCGCGCAGCCCACGAATCAATGCGGCGTTCTCCTATCAGCTCAACTGATCGGTCACCCAAGTCACGAAACAGCCCGCGTCACGCGGGCTGTTTCGATTAGAGTCCCCTCTATCAAACGTGGCGCGCGGTTTCACGTATTCTGGCGAAGCTCGCAACATGCCCGCCCCATGCAGACGGTCGTGCGGGCGAATCGAACAGACATGCAAAACAAGGAGGATGACAATGATTCAACTGACCCGCCCGTTGCGTGCAATCGCCATTGCCGGCGCCCTGCTCGCGTGCGCAGCCCCCACGTTCGCGCAAGCCGATAGCCCTATCGGCATGTGGCAGACGATCGACGACAACACCCATCAACCGAAGGCACTCGTACAGATCGCCGAAGATGGCGACGGCTCGCTGACGGGCAAGGTCGTCAAGGGCCTCGGCGCGAACGATACGCCCGATCGCCGCTGCACCGCGTGCACGGACGAGCGCAAGGATCAGCTCATCAAGGGCATGACGATCATCAAGGCGATGAAGAAGGACGGCGACCACTGGGACGGCGGCAACATTCTCGACCCGGAGAACGGCAAGGTCTACAAGTGCAAGATGACGCTCGAAGACGGCGGTCAGAAGCTCGTGGTGCGCGGCTACATCGGCGTGTCGCTGCTCGGTCGTTCGCAGACCTGGGTTCGCCAGCAATAACGCCGTACGCGCCGAAACGCGCGGCTCAATGAAAAAATCGGCCTGCGACGACGTCGCCAGGCCGATTTCTTTTGGTGCGCGCACAACGAAACGCGACGGCATCACGCCGCGTGCTTCATCGCATCCGCTGCATAGCTACCCGGTGCACGATACGCGGGCGCTGCGTTGCTACGCGCCTCCGCCGCCTTCGATTGCGTGTGCTTGCGCATCCGCGCGGACAGTTCATTGCACAGATTCATGCCGGCGTCGCCATAAAGCTCACGCATCACGTTCATCAGCGTACCCGTTTCGTGCCACACCTTGAAGCGGCGATGGCATGTTTGATACGACGGGTAACGGCGCGGCATGGCCGACCATGTTGCGCCACTGTAGATCACCCAGAGCACGCCGTTCAGCACGGCCCGCGTATTGGCTAACGGCCGGCCGCGCAACTCGGTGCGCGGTTGCATTTCGGGCAGAAGCGGCGCGACGCAGCGCCATTCGTGGTCGGTCAAATCGCGATACGGGGTCATGGACATCTCCAGCCTTAATAACCATGACACCACAATATCGGCTCACCTCAACGATGAATATAAGACAAATCCGAAAATACCCGGAGATCGGCAGAATTTAACCGAAATTGACGTTTAAATCCCGCCAATTACCAAGCTCACCATCCGCTCAGGTCAACGACGTATCGACGATGCGGCGCGGCGTTTCGAGATACTCCTTCGACTGCATCTCGACGATGCGCGAGACCGTACGCGCGAATTCGTTGGCCATCGGGCCTTCGACGTACAACTCCTCGGCCGGCACCGCAGCGGACATCAGCAGCTTGACCTTGTGGTCGTACAGCACGTCGATGAGCCACGTGAAGCGGCGCGCTTCGGATGCCATCCGCGGCGACATCTGCGGCACCTCGGACAGCACGATCGCATGGAAGCGGCTCGCCAGTTCCAGGTAGTCGTTCTGCGAACGCGGGCCGCCGCACAGCGTCGCGAAATCGAACCACACGACGCCGTCCGCCTTGCGCAGCGCCTTCAGTTCGCGTTTCTCGATATGCAGGATGGGGCTCTCGTCGGGCACCGCCGCGAGCTTGCCGAATGCATGGCGCAGTTCGCGATCGGCCTCCGCGCCGAGCGGCGTGTGATACATCTTCACCTGCGCGAGCGTGCGCTGGCGATAGTCGACCCCCGCATCGACGTTGAGCACGTCGAGCTTTTCCTTGATCAGCGCGATCGCCGGCAGCATGCGGTCGCGATGCAGACCGTCCGGATACAGATCGTCGGGATCGTAATTCGACGTCATCACGAACTGCACGCCGTTGTTGAACAGGCGATCGAGCAGGCGGTACAGGATCATCGCGTCGGCGATGTCCGACACGTGAAACTCGTCGAAACAGATCAGCCGGTAACGCTTCGCGATGCGTCGCGCGAGTTCGTCGAGCGGATCGGCCTGCCCTTTCAGCTCCTCGAGCTCGCGGTGCACTTCGCGCATGAATTCGTGGAAATGCAGGCGCGTCTTGCGCTGCACGGGTACGACTGCGTAGAAGCTGTCCATCAGGAAGCTCTTGCCGCGACCGACACCGCCCCACATGTAGACGCCGCGCGGAAGATCCGGATGATTGATGAGCTTCTTGAAAGCGTTCGAGCGGCGCGCCTTGTATTCGACCCATTCGTCGAAACAGCGCTGCAGGCGATCGACGGCCGCGCGCTGCGCGGGATCGGACTGATAGCCGCGCGTGGTCAGTTCGCGCGTGTAGTATTCGGTGACGTTCATCGGGCAAACCGGAAAGAACGAAGGCGAGCGGGAAACCCCGCCCGCCTTCGTCATGAGACGGCTGCGCCGGCCGACGGCCGGCAGGCGCTACCCCGTGCTCAGCTGTTCAGCGAGCGCTTGTCGACGGCGAGCGCCGCTTCGCGCATCACTTCCGACATCGACGGGTGCGGATGGCAGATGCGGGCGATGTCTTCCGACGCCGCCTTGAATTCCATCGCCACCACGGCTTCCGCGATCAGGTCCGACGCGTTCGCGGCGATCACGTGCACACCGAGCAATTCGTCGGTCTTCGCATCCGCGATCATCTTCACGAAACCGTCCGGCGCGTTCATGCCGAGCGCGCGACCGTTGATCGAGAACGGGAACTTGCCCGTCTTGATCTCGCGGCCTTCCGCCTTCAGCTGCTGCTCCGTCTTGCCGACCCATGCGATTTCCGGGTACGTGTAGATCACCCACGGAATGCAGTTGTAGTCGATGTGCGGCTTCTGGCCGTCGATCACTTCCGCGACCAGCACGCCTTCGTCTTCCGCCTTGTGCGCGAGCATCGGGCCGCGCACCACGTCGCCGATCGCGTACACGTTCGGCACCGCCGTGCGGCAATGGTCGTCCACGTCGATGAAGCCACGCTCGTTCGCCTTCAGGCCGATCGCCTCGAGGCCGAGGTTATCGGTGTTCGGCACGCGGCCGACCGACACGATCAGGCGGTCGGCGTCGAGCGTCTGCGCGTTGCCGTCCTTGTCCGTGTAGGCGATCGACACGCCGTTCGCGGTCGTCTTCACTTCACCGATCTTCACGCCGAGATGGATGTCGAGGCCTTGCTTCTTGAACAGCTTGGCCGCTTCCTTCGCGAGCGCTTCGTCGGCTGCGCCGAGGAATGCCGGCAGCGCTTCGAGCACCGTCACGTCGGCGCCGAGGCGACGCCACACCGAGCCGAGCTCGAGGCCGATCACGCCTGCGCCGATCACGGCGAGCTTCTTCGGCACCGAGTCGAACGTCAGCGCACCTTCGTTGTCCGACACGATCTTGTTGTCGACCGGAATGTTCGGCAGGTGACGCGCCTTCGAACCCGTCGCGATGATCACGTTCTTCGCGGTGACGACTTCGGTTTCACCCTCGCCGCTCACTTCGATCTGCACGCCGGCGTCGGTCTTGCCGGTGAACTTGCCATGGCCCTTCAGCCAGGTGATCTTGTTCTTCTTGAACAGGAACTCGATCCCGCTCGTCATCTTCTCGACGATCGCGTCCTTGCGGCCAAGCATCTTCGCGACGTCGATCTTCACGCCGTCGACGGTGATGCCGTGGTCGGCCAGGTGATGCGACGTGTTCTCGAACTCTTCCGACGACGCGAGCAGCGCCTTCGACGGGATGCAGCCGACGTTCAGGCAGGTGCCGCCGAGCTTCAGCGCGCCGGCCGGGTTCTTCCACTTCTCGATACAGGCAACGGTCTTGCCGAGCTGCGCGGCGCGAATCGCGGCGATGTAGCCGCCGGGGCCGGCGCCGATCACGACGACGTCAAATTCCTTGGACATGACAATCCTTTCTACTTGTACGCCCGCAGGTTCGCGTGTGAGCGCGATCCTGCGGAACGGGTCGATGCAGTGAGACTCTGCTTACAGGTCGAGCAGCAGGCGTGCCGGATCTTCCAGCGCATCCTTCATCGCGACGAGCGACAGCACGGCTTCGCGGCCGTCGATGATGCGGTGGTCGTACGACAGCGCGAGGTAGTTGATCGGGCGGATCACGATCTGGCCGTTCTCGACGACCGGGCGCTCCTTCGTCGCGTGCACGCCGAGGATGGCCGACTGCGGCGGGTTGATGATCGGGGTCGACAGCATCGAGCCGAACACGCCGCCGTTCGAGATCGAGAACGTACCGCCCGTCATTTCCTCGATCGACAGCTTGCCGTCCTTCGCCTTCTGGCCGAATTCGGCGATCTTCTTCTCGATCTCGGCGAGGCTCAGTTGATCCGCGTTGCGCAGGATCGGCACGACCAGGCCGCGCGGCGAACCGACCGCGATACCGATGTCGAAGTAGCCGTGATAGACGATGTCGTTACCGTCGATCGACGCGTTCACGAGCGGGAATTTCTTCAGCGCATGGACGGCGGCCTTCACGAAGAACGACATGAAGCCGAGCTTCACGCCATGTTCCTTCTCGAACTTGTCCTTGTACTTGTTGCGCAGTTCCATGACCGGAGCCATGTTCACTTCGTTGAACGTCGTCAGGATCGCGTTGGTCTGCTGCGATTCGAGCAGACGCTCGGCGATACGCGCACGCAGACGCGACATCGGCACGCGCTGTTCCGGACGATCGTTCAGCCACGTCGCGGCCGACGCCGGCACCTTCACTTCCGGCAGCGACGGCTTCGCAGCGGCGGTCTTCGCCGGTGCGGCGGCCGGAGCAGCCTTCGGTGCGCTGCCTGCAGCCAGCGCGTCGCCCTTCGTGACGCGGCCGTCGCGGCCCGAACCTGCGACGTCGCCCGTCGACAGGCCCTTCTCGGCCAGCAGCTTCGCTGCGGCCGGCGATGCGGCGGCCGAGCTCGACGCGGTTGCGGCTGCCGGCTGAGCGGCCGGTGCGGCGGCAGCCGGCGCGGCGGCCGGCTTGACTTCGGCGGCGCCTGCCGCTGCTTCGGCAGCACCTGCCTTCGCTTCGGTGTCGATCGTCGCGATGATCTGGTCGGCCACGACCGTGTCGCCGTCGTTCTGCAGCACTTGCGCGAGCACGCCCGCTGCCGGTGCCGGTACTTCGAGGACGACCTTGTCGGTCTCGAGTTCGATCAGGATTTCATCCTGCGCGACTGCTTCGCCCGGCTTCTTCTTCCACTGCAGCATGGTGGCTTCCGACACCGACTCCGACAGCTGGGGGACTTTGACTTCTACGATAGCCATGTGATTTTCCTGGATGCTTAATCTGGGGTGTGACGAGGTTCGTGCGATTCCTTCGGCCGGAGCGGCGCGCTACGCGCCCGGCGGGCCAAAAGGGACGGGAAAGCGCCGCGCGCCTTCCCGTTTCGCTTGACGTCGGTTATTTCGCGATCGATGCGCTCTTCAGGCGGCCGAATGCCCCTTCGATCAGGGCCTTCTGCTGCTCGTAGTGCTTCGCGTAGTAGCCAACCGCCGGCGAGGCCGAAGCCGGACGGCCGCTGTATGCCAGCTTCTGCCCTTCCTTCATGCCTTCCTTCAGATGGTGCTCGACGTAGAACCAGGGGCCCTGGTTCTGCGGCTCGTCCTGCACCCAGACCACTTCAGTCGCGTTCTCGTACTTCTTCATTTCGGCTTCGAACTGCTTGTGCGCGAACGGATACAGCTGCTCGATCCGGATGATCGCGACGTCGTTCGCCTTCGCTTCGCGGCGATGTGCAACGAGGTCGTAATACACGCGGCCCGAGCATACCAGCACGCGCTTGACCTTCTTCGCGTCGATGCCGCCGTCGGTTTCGCCCAGCACCGGCTGGAACGACCCCTTCGCCAGTTCGGACAGGTCCGACACGGCTTCCTTGTGACGCAGCAGCGACTTCGGCGTGGCGACGATCAGCGGCTTGCGGAACAGGCGGATCATCTGGCGACGCAGCAGGTGGAAGATCTGCGCCGGCGTCGTCGGCTGAACGACCTGCATGTTGTGGTCAGCGCACAGTTGCAGGAAACGCTCGATACGCGTCGACGAGTGTTCCGGACCCTGGCCTTCGTAGCCGTGCGGCAGCAGCATCGTGAGACCCGACACGCGGCCCCACTTCACTTCGCCCGACGAGATGAACTGGTCGATCACGACCTGCGCGCCGTTGACGAAGTCGCCGAACTGCGCTTCCCACAGCACGAGCGTGTTCGGCTCGGCGGTCGAGTAACCGTACTCGAAGCCCAGCACCGCTTCTTCCGACAGCACCGAGTCGATCACCGTGAACTTCGCCTGACCTTCGGCGATGTTCTGCAGCGGCACGTACGTGCCGTCGTTCCAGCGCTCGCGGTTCTGGTCGTGCAGCACCGCGTGACGGTGCGTGAACGTGCCGCGGCCCGAGTCCTGGCCCGTCAGGCGCACCGAGTAGCCCGATGCGACGAGCGACGCGAATGCGAGGTGTTCGCCCATGCCCCAGTCGAGCGGCTGGTCGCCGCGCGCCATGTTGCGGCGGTCGTTGATCACGCGCTCGACGAGCGGGTGGACCTTGAAGTTTTCCGGGACGGTCGTGATGCGTTCGCCCAGGCGCTTCAGTTCGGCGAGCGGCACGGCCGTGTCGGCTGCGTCCGTCCACTTGCGGTTCAGGAACGGAACCCAGTCGACCGCGTACTTGCTCTTGTAGTTCGACAGGACCGGATCGACGGTGTGGTGGCCGTCGTCCATCGCCTTGCGGTACGCCTTCACGTAGTTGTCGGCGTCTTCGGCGGTGATCACGCCCTGCTGCACGAGCTTCTCGGCGTACAGCGCACGGGTGCCCGGGTGCTGCGCGATCTTCTTGTACATCAGCGGCTGCGTGACCGCCGGCGTGTCCTGCTCGTTGTGACCCAGCTTGCGGAAGCAGACGATGTCGATCACGACATCCTTGTGGAACTGCATCCGGTAGTCGATCGCGATCTGGATCGCGAGCACGACGGCTTCCGGATCGTCGCCGTTCACGTGCAGCACCGGCGCTTCGATCATCTTGACGACGTCGGTACAGTACAGCGTCGAACGCGCATCGCGCGGGTCGGACGTCGTGAAGCCGATCTGGTTGTTGATGACGATGTGCAGCGTGCCGTGCGTGCCGTAACCGCGCGTCTGCGCGAGGTTCAGCGTTTCCATCACGACGCCCTGGCCAGCGAAGGCCGCGTCACCGTGGATCTGCACCGGCAGCACTTGCAGGCCGTCTTCGTCACCGCGACGGTCCATCCGCGCCTTCGCGGAACCTTCGACCACCGGGTTCACGATTTCGAGGTGCGACGGGTTGAACGCGAGCGACAGGTGGACCGGGCCGCCTTCCGTCGACACGTCCGACGAGAAGCCCTTGTGGTACTTGACGTCACCGGCCGGCAGGTCGTCGACGTGCTTGCCTTCGAATTCGGCGAACAGGTCGGCCGGCATCTTGCCCAGCGTGTTGACCAGCACGTTCAGACGGCCGCGGTGAGCCATGCCGATGATGATTTCCTGCACGCCGCTCTTGCCCGCGTGCTGGACGACTTCGTCCATCGCCGCGATGAAGCTCTCGCCGCCTTCGAGCGAGAAGCGCTTCTGGCCGACGTACTTGGTGTGCAGGTAGCGCTCGAGGCCTTCGGCGGCCGTCAGGCGATTCAGGATGTGCTTCTTCTTGTCGATCGAGAACGACGGCGTCGCGCGGGTCGACTCCAGGCGCTCCTGCCACCAGCGCTTCTGTTCCGGATCACTGATGTACATGTACTCGGCGCCGATCGTGCCGCAGTACGTGTCGCGCAGACCCTTGACGATGTCGCGCAGCGAAGCCTGGTCGAAGCCGAAGTACAGGTTGCTTGCGCTGTAGGTCTGGTCGAGGTCGCCTTCGGAGAAGTCGTAGAACGCGGGTTCGAGCTCGGGAATGGCCGGGCGTTCGCGGCGCTTCAGCGGATCGAGATTGGCCCATTGCGAGCCGAGGAAGCGGTAGGCGCTGATCAGCGACTGGACGTGCACCTGCTTGCGTGCGGTCGCGAGATTGCTGGTGCTTTCGCGCGGGATGAAGGCATTGGCCTTAGCACGCTCGGCGAACGATTCGACGATCGGGAAATGCGCAACGTCATTGGCGTTGGAGCCGTCCGTTGCAGGCACGTTCTGCAGCGCGTCGAAATACTCTCGCCAGTTCTCCGGCACCGACGCCGGATTGTTGAGGTATGCATCGTACAGTTCTTCAACGTACGAAGCATTGCCGCCGAACAGATAGGAGTTCAGCTGAAACTGCTTCATTACATCTGACATTTTACGCTCACCTTTCTTCGAGCTTCTCGAGAAATAGCGGGTTACTCAACCTTCCGCGACACGGCCTGACCGTTTAGCGGATTGCGAATCAAGTCTTGCTTGGAAGGACCTAAAACTTGCGTGCGCGCAGCATATCACAGAACCGATACCGGAGTTCACGGCGAAATGTGCCTGAAAGCACCGCGCGGCGGGGTTTTGCCGGATTGCCGCGACCTGCGGGAACAGTGTTTTGCAGGCAATCCGGTTGCCCGACGCGCGGATGCAAAAAAGGCTGCCCGAAGGCAGCCTTTTTCGTCGTGTCGGGAACGGCCGATGCTCAGTCGACCGCGCCTTCGCGGCTCGCGCGGCGACGCTCGTGTTCCTTCAGGAAGCGCTTGCGCAGGCGGATCGACTGCGGCGTCACTTCGACGAGCTCGTCGTCGTCGATGAATTCGACCGCGTATTCCAGCGACATCTGGACCGGCGGCACGAGACGCACGGCTTCGTCGGTACCCGACGCACGCACGTTGGTCAGCTGCTTGCCCTTGATCGGGTTCACGACGAGGTCGTTGTCGCGGCTGTGGATGCCGATGATCATGCCCTCATACAGCGCGTCGCCCGGCTTCACGAACATACGGCCGCGATCCTGCAGCTTCCACAGCGCGTAGGCCACGGCCGCGCCGTCGTCCTGCGAGATCAGCACGCCGTTGCGACGTTCGAAGACCGAACCGTCCTTGACCGGCGCATACGAGTCGAAGATGTGGCTCATCAGGCCCGTGCCGCGCGTGAGCGTCAGGAATTCGCTCTGGAAGCCGATCAGGCCACGCGCCGAGATCTTGTATTCCAGACGCGTGCGGCCGCGGCCGTCCGATGCCATGTCGAGCATTTCGCCCTTGCGGCGGCCGAGCTCTTCCATCACGCCGCCCTGGTGTTCGTCCTCGACGTCGACCGTCAGCAGCTCGTACGGCTCGTGACGCACGCCGTCGATTTCCTGCATCACAACGCGCGGACGCGACACGGCCAGCTCGTAGCCTTCGCGGCGCATGTTCTCGACGAGAATCGTCAGGTGCAGCTCGCCGCGACCCGACACTTCGAACACCGTTTCGTCGCCGGTATCCTTCACGCGCAGCGCGACGTTGTGGTTCAGCTCCTTCATCAGGCGGTCGCGGATCTGGCGGCTCGTCACGAACTTGCCTTCGCGGCCGGCGAGCGGCGACGAGTTGACGAGGAAGTTCATCGTCAGCGTCGGTTCGTCGACGGTGATCATCGGCAGCGCTTCCGGCGTGTCGACCGCGCAGATCGTCGCGCCGATGCCGACGTCTTCAATACCGTTGATCAGCACGATGTCGCCCGCTTCGGCCGACTCGACCTGCACGCGCTCCAGGCCCTTGAAAGACAGCACCTGGTTGATCTTGCGGTTCAGCACGTCGCCTTCCGGGCCGAAGCGCATCACGACCGGCTGGCCCGGCTTGATGCGACCGCGCGTGATGCGGCCGACGCCGATCCGGCCGACGTACGTCGAATAGTCGAGCGACGTGATCTGGAGCTGCAACGGCGCTTCCGGATCGGCCGGGCGAACCGGCACGTGCTCGAGGATCGCCTCGAACAGCGGACGCATGTCGCCTTCGCGAGCCGCCGGGTCGAGCGACGCGTAGCCGTTCAGGCCCGACGCGTAGACGATCGGAAAGTCGAGCTGCTCCTCGGTCGCGCCGAGCTTGTCGAACAGGTCGAAGGTCTGGTTGATCACCCAGTCGATCCGCGCGCCCGGGCGGTCGATCTTGTTGACGACGACGATCGGCTTCAGGCCGAGCGCGAGCGCCTTCTTCGTGACGAAGCGCGTCTGCGGCATCGGGCCCTCGACCGCGTCGACGAGCAGCAGCACCGAGTCGACCATCGACAGCACGCGCTCGACTTCGCCGCCGAAGTCCGCGTGCCCCGGGGTGTCGACGATGTTGACGTGCGTGCCTTCGTATTCGACCGCGCAGTTCTTCGCGAGAATCGTGATCCCGCGTTCCTTTTCGATGTCGTTCGAGTCCATCACACGCTCGGCGACTTGCTGGTTGTCGCGGAAGGTGCCGGACTGGCGAAGCAGTTGGTCGACGAGCGTCGTCTTGCCGTGGTCGACGTGAGCGATGATGGCGATATTGCGAAGGGCGCGGGTCATAGAAACCTGGAAATCGTTTGAACGCGCAAACGCGCGCGCTCGTTTTCACGGGCGCGCGCTGTTGCAGCTTGGAAAGCCACAAATTATAGCACGTGCGCGTGTCGACAGCTGACCCGCACGGTGCAACGCAACAAAACGGGCGCCACCGCCACCCTTCCGAACCGGTCGACCGCCCGGCGCGCCGCCATCGAACGACCGAAAAAACCTTATCCCGACAAGGGACTCTCGCCGGACAAAGCGCGCGTTTTGCCGTTCGATTAACATTTGCCGCGGCAAGCAATTGTGCCTATACTGCTGCCTAGTCAACTATTGCAGCTTCAGGGTTTTATGTCGGATTCTCCTACCCCACCGCCCGTTTCGCCGCTGTCTTCTTACCAGATGAACGACAGCGTCGGTTATCTGATGTCGCGCGTGAAGTCCGTGATGACCAACCTCGTCACGCAACGCACGCAGGAAGAGCTCGGCATCACGGGCACGCAGGCGAGCATGTTGTTCATGATCGCGGTCGGCAAGTGCTCGACGGCCGCCGAACTCGCGCGCGAATACGGGATCGACGCAAGCGCGGTCACGCGCCTGCTCGACCGGGTCGAGAAACGCGGCCTGCTGTCGCGCGTGCGCAGCGTCGAGGACAGGCGCGTCGTGCGGCTCGAGCTCACCGACGAAGGCCGTGCGCTCGCCGAACGGCTGCCGCCGATTTTCCGCAGCGTGCTCGACCAGGTGCTGGACGGGTTTACGCCGGAAGAAGTCGGGTTCCTGAAGAGCATGCTGCGCCGCATTCTCAGCAACTATTGCGAGACGGCCGGCGGTAGCATCACGTAATAGTTGCCATAACAATTACTTTTGACAGATTAATGTAAGGAAATCCTTGCAGTGTCCATCATTCATTCCGAGTCAGGGGTTAGCGCGATGAAAACCTCCCCGTTGTCCGTGCGCGCCGGGTCGTGCCGCGCCGCCGTCGCCGCCGCGGTCGCCGCGCTGGCGCTGGCGGGCTGCGCGAATTACATCGGCATCAAGAGCGACAAGCAGATCGCCCCCGCGTCGCAATTCGAATCCACCCAGAGCCTGCCGGCCCAGGGCGGCCAGTGGCCGGCGCTCGACTGGGCCAGCCAGTTCGGCGATCCGCAACTGCCGAAGCTGATCGACGAAGCACTGCAGGGCAACCCGTCGATCGCGCAGGCGCAGGCGCGCATCGCGAAGGCCTCGTCGTACATCGAATCGTCGCGCTCGAACCTGATGCCGAAGGCCGAAGCCAGCTATTCGTGGACACGCGAGCTGTATTCAGCGAACGGGCTGTTCCCGCCCCCGTACGGCGGCCAGTGGTACAGCGAGAACAACGCGCTCGCGAGCGCGTCGTGGGAACTCGATCTGTGGGGCAAGAACCGCGAACGCCTGCACACGGCCGTATCGCAGGAAAAAGCGGCCGAAGCCGACATGCAGCAGGCGCGCATCACACTCGCGTCGTCGGTCGCGCGCACCTACAACTCGCTCGCGCAGCTCTACGCACTGCGCGACATCGCGCAACGCGAGATCACCAACCGCGAGACGGTCGGCAAGATCACCGACGGCCGCGTATCCGCCGGCCTCGACACCAACGTCGAACGCCAGACGGCGCGCGGCAACATCGCGACGACCCAGGCTTCGCTGTCGGACCTCGACGGCCAGATCACGACGGTGCGCTACCAGCTTGCCGCGCTGCTCGGCAAGGGTCCGGATCGCGGGCTGCAGATCGCGGCGCCCGTGATGAACCCGAGCGGCAACGTCACGCTGCCCGGCAACCTGCCGGCCGATCTCGTCTCGCGCCGCCCCGACATCGTCGCCGCGCGCTGGCAGGTCGAAGCCGCGATGCACGACGTGAAGGAAGCGAAGGCCGAGTTCTACCCCGACGTGAACCTCGCGGCCGGCTTCGGCTTCGATGCGTTCGGCTGGGGCAAATTCCTGAACTTCGCGAGCCGCCAGGCGCAGTTCGGCCCGGCGATCCACCTGCCGATCTTCGATGCCGGCGCGCTGCGCGCGCAGCTCAAGGGCCGCTACGCGGACTTCGACCTGTCGGTCGCGAACTACAACCAGACGCTGATCAGCGCGCTGAACGACGTCGCGACGCAGGTCGCGTCGATCCGTGCGATCGATCGCCAGATGGGCGACGCGCAGCGCGCGCTGGACGCGTCGACGCGCGCGTACGATCTCGCGGTCATCCGCTACAAGGCCGGCCTGTCGCCGCAACTGCAGGTGCTGACGGCGGACAGCAACCGCCTCGCAGCGGAACAGACGGTGACCAACCTGAAGATGCGTCGCCGCGACATGCAGCTCGCCCTGATCAAGGCGCTCGGCGGCGGGTTCGACGCGACCGGCACGCCGCTCGCCGCGCCCGATGCCGCCACGCCGACCAAACAGGCCGCCAACTGAGCCGGCGCCACCACTACGCAGACACTCGAAATAACGGACGGAGAAAATCGCCATGAGCGACCAACAAAACGCCGCCAGCGCGCAGCCGCAGAACAACGGCAAGCGCAAACGAATGATGACGCTGCTCGTCGCGGTCATCGTGATCGCGGCCATCGCATACGGCCTGTACTACTTCCTCGTCGCGCGCTTCCATGAAGACACCGACGATGCCTACGTGAACGGCAACGTCGTGCAGATCACGCCGCAGGTCACCGGCACCGTGATCGCCGTGAAGGCGGACGACACGCAGACGGTCAAGGCCGGCGACCCGCTGGTCGTGCTCGACCCGGCCGATTCGCAGGTCGCGCTGCAGCAGGCGGAAGCCAACCTCGCGCAGACGGTACGCCAGGTGCGCGGCCTGTTCGTCAACGACGACCAGTACCGCGCGCAAGTCGCGCTGCGCCAGTCCGACCTGTCGAAGGCCCAGGACGACCTGCGTCGCCGCCTGGCCGTCGCGCAAACGGGCGCCGTGTCGCAGGAAGAAATCTCGCACGCCCGCGACGCGGTGAAGGCCGCGCAGGCATCGGTCGACGCCGCGCAGCAGCAGCTCGCATCGAATCGCGCATTGACCGCGAACACGACGATCGCATCGCATCCGAACGTGATGGCCGCCGCCGCGAAGGTGCGCGACGCATACCTCGCGAACGCACGTAACGTGCTGCCGGCGCCGGTCACCGGCTACGTCGCGAAGCGCTCGGTGCAGGTCGGCCAGCGCGTGTCGCCCGGCAACCCGCTGATGTCGGTGGTGCCGCTGAATGCCGTGTGGGTCGACGCGAACTTCAAGGAAGTCCAGTTGAAGCACATGCGCATCGGCCAGCCGGTCGAAATGACGGCCGACATCTACGGTTCGTCGGTCACGTACCACGGCAAGGTCGTCGGTTTCTCGGCCGGCACGGGCTCGGCGTTCTCGCTGCTGCCGGCGCAAAACGCGACCGGCAACTGGATCAAGGTCGTGCAGCGCCTGCCGGTGCGGATCGAACTCGATCCGAAGGATCTCGACAAGCATCCGCTGCGCATCGGCCTGTCGATGCAGGTCGACGTGGACATCAAGGACGAACGCGGCGACCAGCTCGTCAACGCGCCGAACACCGTCTACGAGACCAACGTGTTCGCGAAATACGGCGACGAAGCCGACGCCGAAATCGCGCGCATCATCGCCGAGAACGCAGGCGGCAACGCGTCGGCGCCGGTCGCGGCGAAGCAGAACAGCGCCGCGAAAATGATGTAACCGTTCCGACTCCGGAAAGACAACCGACATGGCACAGGCTCCTGTCTCCCACCCGCCCTTGCAGGGCGGGCAACTCGTGCTCGGCACGATCGCGGTGTCGCTCGCGGTGTTCATGAACGTGCTCGACACGTCCATCGCGAACGTCGCGATCCCGACCATCTCGGGCGACCTCGGCGTGTCGTCCGACCAGGGCACGTGGGTCATCACGTCGTTCGCGGTCGCGAACGCAATCTCGGTGCCGCTGACCGGCTGGCTGACCGACCGTTTCGGGCAGGTTCGCCTGTTCCTCGCGTCGATCATCCTGTTCGTGATCTCGTCGTGGATGTGCGGGCTGTCGCCGAACCTGCCGTTCCTGCTCGGCTCGCGCGTGCTCCAGGGCGCGGTCGCCGGCCCGATGATTCCGCTGTCGCAAGCGCTCCTGCTGTCGAGCTATCCGCGCGCGAAGGCGCCGATGGCGCTCGCGCTATGGGCGATGACGACGCTGATCGCGCCCGTCGCGGGTCCGATTCTCGGTGGCTGGATCTCCGACAACTATTCGTGGCCGTGGATCTTCTACGTCAACATCCCGGTCGGCATCGCTGCCGCCGCCGCGACGTGGGCGATCTACCGTAATCGGGAGTCGGCCGTGCGCCGCGCGCCGATCGACGGCGTGGGCCTCGCGCTGCTGGTCGTCTGGGTCGGCTCGCTGCAGATCATGCTCGACAAGGGCAAGGATCTCGACTGGTTCGCGTCGACGACCATCGTCGTGCTCGCGCTGACCGCTGTCATCGCGTTCGCGTTCTTCGTGATCTGGGAGCTGACCGCCGAGCACCCGGTCGTCGACCTGTCGCTGTTCCGCATCCGGAACTTCACCGGCGGCACGGTCGCGCTGTCGATCGGGTACGGCCTGTACTTCGGTAATCTCGTGCTGTTACCGCTGTGGCTGCAGACGCAAATCGGCTACACCGCGACCGACGCCGGCCTCGTGATGGCGCCGGTCGGGTTGTTCGCCATCCTGTTGTCGCCCCTCACCGGGAAGTATCTGCCACGCACCGATCCGCGCTTCATCTCGACGGCGTCGTTCCTGACGTTTGCGCTGTGCTTCTGGATGCGTTCGCGATATACGACGGGCGTCGACGAATGGTCGCTGACGCTGCCGACGCTCGTGCAGGGCATCGCGATGGCGGGCTTCTTCATCCCGCTCGTGTCGATCACGTTGTCCGGCCTGCCCGGCCACCGCATTCCCGCGGCGTCCGGCCTGTCGAACTTCGTGCGGATCATGTGCGGCGGCATCGGCACGTCGATCTTCCAGACCGCATGGGACCACCGCAACAACTTCCATCACGCGCAACTGGTCGAGCAGGCGAACCCGTACAACCCGACGTTCAACCAGGCCGTCACGCAGATGGGCAATCTCGGGCTGTCGCAGAACCAGGCACACGGACTGATCAACAACATGGCCACGCAACAGGCCGCGCAGCTCGGCGTGAACGACCTGTTCTACATCTCGGCGGTCATCTTCGTGCTGCTGATCGCACTGATCTGGATCACCAAGCCCGAACGCGCGGGCGGTGGCGATGCCGGTGCGGCGGCGTCGGCGGCGCACTGAGCGCTACCGGCACGCCGCATCCCTGCGCGGTCACGCCAAACAAAAAGCCCGGTCGAAATCGACCGGGCTTTTTCATGCCGCTGCATGCACTTGCGTGCACGACTACATCATTGCGCCGTCACGACCAGCCGTTCCGGGGCGAGCACGCCATTCGCCTTGCGCGCCACGCCGAGCAACCGCGTCGCGTCATACACACGCACGCGCTCGCCATCGGCCGCGTCGATCGGCTCCAGCGCCGACAGCGGCAGGCGCTGACCATGCAGGAACCGCTTCGCGGACGCGTCGTCGAGCCGAATGGCCGGGAACGTCGACAGCAACGCATCGACCGGCTGCAGCCATGCATCGCGCGCCGCTTCGGCAGCGTCCGACAGCGCATCGAGCGTCACCGCATGCTCGAGCGTCAGCGCGCCGACGCCCGTGCGACGCAGCATCGTCAGATGCGCGCCGCAACCCAGCGCCTCGCCGATATCCTCCGCCAGCGTGCGCACATACGTGCCCTTGCTGCAGGTCACGCGAAACGTCACGTCGGGCAGCTCGCAGGCGAGCAGATCGAGCGCATGAATCGTCACGTTGCGGCCTTCCCGCTCGACGGTCTGGCCGGCCCGCGCATATTCGTACAGCGGCTTGCCGTCGCGCTTGAGCGCCGAATACATCGGCGGCACCTGCACGATGTCGCCGGTGAAGCGCACGAGCGCGGCTTCCACCGCCGCACGATCGCATTCGACCGGCCGCGTGTCGATCACGTCGCCTTCCGCGTCACCGGTAGCCGTGCGCTGGCCGAGGCGCATCGTCGCTTCATAGGTCTTGTCGGCGTCGAGCAAGTCCTGCGAGAACTTGGTCGCCTCGCCGAAGCACAGCGGCAGCAGGCCCGAAGCCAGCGGATCGAGCGTGCCGGTGTGACCGGCTTTCTTCGCGAGAAGCAGGCGCTTTGCGCGAATCAGCGCATCGTTGCTCGACAGGCCGACCGGCTTGTCGAGCAGGAGAACGCCGTCCAGCACGCGCCGGGGCACGCGCGGACGTTGGGGTGCTGCATTCGTCATAGGCCGGTCGAGCTCAATCGTCCTTGGCAGGCGCGTCGGCCTCGTCGTCGTCCTTCGCGCGCGTCGAATTTGCTTCCTTGATCAGGCGCGACATTTCGACGGCCTTCTCGATCGTCTGGTCGTAGTGGAAATGCAGCGTCGGCACCGTATGAATGTGCAGGCGCTTGAACAGCAGGTTGTGCAGGTGGCCCGACGCATGGTTCAGCGCCTCCTGCGTCTTGTCCGGATCGCCGGTGAGCGCCGTGAAGTAGACCTTCGCGTGCGCATAGTCCGGCGTGAGTTCCACGCTCTGGATGGTTACGATGCCGATGCGCGGATCCTTGACCTCGCGCATGATGAGTTCGGACAGATCGCGCTGAATCTGGTCGGCGATCTGAACGTTGCGATTGGGGGAAGTACGTTTCCTGGACATGATCGATCCGTGATCCGTTTATCAGGATGAAGCGGCGGCCATGTTCGGCACGCCACCATGAAAATGGGCGGGACAGGCCCAAGCCTGCCCCGCCCATGAGCCGATTACGCGACGATTACAGCGTCCGCGCGACTTCGGTCACTTCGAAGACTTCGAACTGGTCGCCTTCGATGATGTCGTTGAAGTTCTTCACCGACATACCGCACTCGAAGCCTTGCTTCACTTCCTTCACGTCGTCCTTGAAACGCTTCAGCGATTCGAGTTCGCCCGTGAAGATCACGACGTTGTTGCGCAGCACGCGCACCGACGACGAGCGCTTGACGATACCGTCCGTGACCATACAGCCTGCGACCGTGCCGACCTTCGGTACCTTGAAGACCTGGCGCACCTCGACCATGCCGGTGATGACTTCGCGCTTCTCCGGCGCCAGCATGCCCGACATCGCCGCCTTCACCTCATCCACTGCGTCGTAGATGATGTTGTAGTAGCGGATATCGATGCCGTTCGCTTCGGCCAGCTTGCGTGCCTGAGCATCCGCACGCGTGTTGAAGCCGATGATGACCGCCTTCGATGCCGTCGCGAGGTTGACGTCGTTTTCGCTGATGCCACCGACCGCGCTGTGCACGATCTGCACGCGCACTTCGTCGGTCGACAGCTTGAGCAGCGACTGCACGAGCGCTTCCTGCGAACCCTGCACGTCTGCCTTGATGATGAGCGGCAGGTTCTGCACTTCGCCTTCGCCCATCTGCTCGAGCATGCTTTCCAGCTTCGCGGCCTGCTGCTTCGCGAGCTTCACGTCGCGGAACTTGCCTTGACGGAACAGCGCGATTTCGCGCGCCTTGCGCTCGTCCGGCAGCACGATCACTTCCTCGCCCGCACCCGGCACTTCCGACAGACCCTGGATTTCGACCGGGATCGACGGACCGGCTTCCTTCGTCGGCTTGCCGTTCTCGTCGAGCATCGCACGGACGCGGCCGTAAGCCGTACCGGCCAGCACGATGTCGCCGCGGTTCAGCGTACCGGACTGCACCAGGATCGTCGCGACCGGGCCTTTACCCTTGTCGAGCTTCGCTTCGATCACGATGCCCTTGGCCGGCGCTTCGACCGGTGCCTTCAGTTCCAGCACTTCGGCCTGCAGCAGCACGTTCTCGAGCAGATCGTCGATCCCTGCGCCCGTCTTCGCCGACACCGGCACGAACGGCGAATCGCCACCGTATTCTTCCGGCACGACGCCTTCCGCGACCAGCTCCTGCTTGACGCGATCCGGGTTCGCTTCCGGCTTGTCGATCTTGTTGATCGCGACGACGATCGGCACGCCACCCGCCTTCGCGTGGGCGATTGCTTCCTTCGTCTGCGGCATCACGCCGTCGTCGGCCGCCACCACCAGCACCACGATGTCGGTCGCCTTCGCGCCGCGTGCACGCATTGCCGTGAACGCTTCGTGACCCGGCGTATCGAGGAACGTGATGACGCCACGCGGCGTGTCGACGTGATAAGCGCCGATGTGCTGCGTGATGCCGCCCGCTTCGCCCGCGGCAACCTTCGCGCGGCGGATGTGGTCGAGCAGCGAGGTTTTGCCGTGGTCGACGTGACCCATCACCGTGACGACCGGCGGACGCGGCAGTTGCTCCGCATCGGTACCGGTTTCGCCTTCGACGAGCAGCGCTTCCGGATCGTCCAGCTTCGCGGCGACCGCGCGGTGGCCCAGTTCCTCGACGATGATCATCGCCGTTTCCTGGTCCAGCACCTGGTTGATCGTGACCATCTGGCCCATCTTCATCATCACCTTGATGACTTCGGAGGCCTTGATCGACATCTTGTGTGCGAGATCGGCAACCGACACGGTTTCCGGCACGTGCACTTCACGGACGATCGGTTCGGTCGGCGCCTGGAACGACGATGCGCTGTCCTGGTGACGGCCGCGACCCTTCGGGCCGCCGCGCCAGCCGCGGTCGACGCCGCCGCTCGAATCGCCGCGCGTCTTGATGCCGCGACGCTTCGACGCGTCGTCCTGCCAGCCGCCCTTGCCTGCGCCCGGCTTCTTGTTGCGGTCGCCCGCGCCTGCCGGCGCTTGCGTCGTGGCCGGTGCCGCAGCGCCGGCCGGCTTCTTCACGGCCGGACGCGCCTGCGCACCTTCCGGCTTCGCCGGCTTGTGCAGCGTGCCCTTCGCTTCGGCCGGCTTCGCCGGTTCCGCCGGCTTCGGCGGCTCGACTGCCTTGACCACGGCCTTGCGCGGCGTGTTCATCATTTCACGGATCGCGCGCGCTTCGGCCTCCGCCGCCGCGCGACGCTTGCTGATCTCTTCCTGCTCGGCGCGCGCCTTGTCGGCCGCCTCGCGGGCAGCGTCCTCGGCCTTCTTCGCCGCTTCGCGCTGCGCCGCACGTTCGGCGGCTGCGCGTGCCTCGTCCTGCGCGGACTGCGTCGGCGCGGTTTCCTGCTCGGCGGCGGCCTGCTGGGCTGCCGCCTGCTGCGCTGCGGCGGCTTCCGCCGCGGCACGCTTCGCCGCGGCTTCTTCCTCGGCGCGACGACGCTCGGCCTCGGCCGCTTCCTCGCGGGCGCGACGCTCGGCTTCCTCGCGTTCGAGGCGTTCCTGACGCTCGCGCAGCTCCTGCGCCTGCTTCTCGAGCAGCTCGGCCTCGCGGCGCGCTTCTTCCTCGCGACGCTTCAGTTCCGCATCGTCGTCCGCTTCGGCGACCTGCGCCTGACCCTGTTCCGCACCTTCGCTCACGTCGTCGCGCTTGACGAACGTACGCTTCTTGCGAACCTCGACCTGAATGGTGCGAGCCTTGCCCGTCGCGTCAGATTGCTTGATCTCCGACGTATGCTTGCGGGTCAGCGTGATCTTGCGCTTGTCGCCGTCGGTTGCGCCGTGTGACTTGCGCAAATGATCGAGCAGACGCGCCTTGTCCGCTTCGGACAGCGCATCGTCTTCACTCGCTTTCTGGACGCCCGCTGCCTGCAGCTGTTCGAGCAGCACACCAGCAGGCATTTTCAGTTCCGCGGCAAATTGGGCTACGTTGTTACTCGCCATTCATTCCTCTTAGTGCAAGGACCGATTCCTTGCGGTTAGCATCGGGTCAGGCCATACGGCCGCCATCAAATCAGTGCGCCATGGTCATTTCTCACTGGAACCAGTGTTCACGTGCTTTCATGATCAACGCCTTAGCGGCATCCTCTTCCATCCCGGTCATGTCGACCAGTTCATCTACAGCCAGCTCGGCGAGATCGTCGCGCGTCTGCACGGCGTGTTCGGCCAGCTTCGCGAGCAGCTCCGGCGTGATGCCGTCGAGGCTCTTGAGATCCAGCGCTGCGTTCTCGACCTTTTCTTCGTTCGCGATGGCCATCGTCAACAGCGCGTCGCGTGCGCGGTTGCGCAGTTCGTGCACGGTATCCTCGTCGAACGCTTCGATTTCGAGCATTTCGTTGAGCGGCACGTACGCGATCTCTTCGAGGCTCGTGAAGCCTTCGTCGATCAGGATGTCGGCAACTTCTTCGTCGACGTCGAGGCGCGCCATGAACAGTGCACGCAGCCGGTCGCGCTCTTCACCCTGCTTCAGGGCGGATTCGTCCGGCGTCATGATGTTGATCTGCCAGCCGGTCAGTTCGCCGGCAAGGCGAACGTTCTGACCGCTGCGGCCGATCGCGACAGCCAGTTCGTTCTCGTCGACGACGACGTCCATCGAATGCTTTTCTTCATCGACGACGATCGACTGGACGGCTGCCGGCGCGAGCGCGCCGATCACGAACTGGGCGGGATCCTCCGACCATAGCACGATGTCGATGTTTTCGCCACCGAGCTCGTTGCGCACGGCCTGCACGCGCGAACCGCGGATGCCGACGCAGGTGCCGATCGGATCGATCCGCTTGTCGTATGCGATGACGCCGATCTTCGCGCGCACGCCCGGGTCGCGGGCAGCCGCCTTGATCTCGAGCAGGCCCTGTTCGATTTCCGGCACTTCCATCTCGAACAGCTTCATCAGGAATTCGGGCGCCGTACGCGACAGCTCGATCTGCGGACCGCGCGCGGTGCGGTCGACCTTCGCGATGTACGCACGCACGCGGTCGCCCACGCGCAGGTTTTCCTTCGGGATCAGCTGATCGCGGCGCAGCAGCGCCTCGACGCGGCCCGATTCGACGATGAAGTTGCCCTTGTCGAGGCGCTTCACCGTACCCGTCATGATCTTTTCGCCACGCTCGAGGTAGTCGTTCAGGATCTGCTCGCGCTCCGCGTCGCGCACCTTCTGCAGGATCACCTGCTTCGCGGCCTGCGCGCCGATGCGACCGAACTCGATCGACGGAACGGGTTCCTCGACATACTCGCCGACTTCGACGTCGGGCTTCTGCTCACGTGCTTCGAACAGCAGGATCTCGCGATCCGGCTCCTGCAAGCCTGCCTCGTCGGGCACGACGAGCCAGCGACGGAAGGTTTCGTGCTCGCCGCTTTCGCGATCGATATGGACGCGGATTTCGGCGCCTTCGTCGAACAGCTTCTTGGAAGCGGACGCGAGCGCAGCCTCGAGGGCGCCCAGCACCACATCCTTGTCGACGTTTTTCTCGCGCGCCAGCGCATCCACCAGCATCAACACTTCGCGACTCATTATTTGCGGCTCCTAAAGTCAACTTGCGGAATCAGGCGGGCTTTGTCGATATCGGCCAGCGTGAAATCCAGCATGGCTGCCTCGCCCTTCTTCCCCTCAAATTCCAAACCGATCGTTTCGCCATTCGGCGCGTGCAGAATGCCCCGGTACGTCTTGCGCCCGTCCAGCGGCTTTTTCAAGGTCACGGAAACTTCGCTGCCGGCGAAGCGCTCGAAGTCGGCCAGCTTCTTCAACGGGCGGTCGAGCCCCGGGGACGAGACTTCGAGCCGTTCGTAATCGATATTTTCGACCGTCAAGACGTGCTGGAGCTGACGCGTAACCTTTTCGCAGTCATCGAGCGAGATGCCGGCAGGCTGATCGATATAGATGCAAAGCATGCCGCGCCCGGTGCGCTCGAGTTCCACCAGCTCGTAGCCGAGCCCGGTGACCGTGGTTTCTATCAGTTCCGTCAGTTGCACAGTGTCCTCTCAGGTGTTCGCGCCCGCCGCTCGCGATTCACCCGCGGGCGCGCGCCTTAGCCGGCGCAGGAAGCGCTACCCGAGATGCCTAACCGTTTCAGCAAAAAAAAATGGGCGGAACGCCCATCTTCTTACTGGTGGTCGCACCTGAGCCGCACATTGAATCCGTACGCCCAGCGACTCCGCGATTATAGCGATTTTTGGCGCAAACGCCAAGCCAGCCGGTAAAAGCAGCGCGTCGACTGCCTTTACGGACCAAAAATACGAAATCGGGCTACCCGATCGACCGGGACTCCCGTGCCGCGCCGGTGATCGTCGTTGTCGCGGCACGCGACACGGATCAGCCGAAACGCGTCGACAAAGCCGGCCGGATGCCGGCCTGGCCGACGCGCCAGCGGCCTTGGGCCGACGCACGCCGACCGACAGGCGCTTAGCGGCTGCGCGTACGACTGCGCTGCGGACGCTGACCGCCGCGCGGGCCGCCGTTGCCGCCGCCATCGGCACGATTGCCGTTCGGCGTGCGGTTACCACCGCCCTTGCTGCCGCCGCGCTTGCCGCCCGCGCCATCGCGCTTGGGGCCCGCACCATACGACGCGCGATTGCCGTCGACATCGCGACCACCGCCAGCGCGGTTGCCGTCGCGGCCGCCACCCATGCGGTTGCCGTCACGACCGCCGCCCGTGCGGTTGCCGTAGCCCGACGGTGCAACCGGCAGGCTGCCGTAGCCGCTCAGGCCCGGCAGGCCCGGCGCGCCGCGCCGGCCACCACCGCGACGCGGCTGGTCGAGTTGCCCGTGCGTCGTCAGCACCGGCTCGCGGCCGATGAAACCCATCGACGTCTGCATCGGATCGGGCTGGCGCCGCTCGGTCGGACCGGCACCGCCGCGCTTGCCCTTCTCCTCGGACGGCGCCTTCAGGCCGACGGTCGCCATCAGCTTGCGCACCTGCGCATCGTCGAGCTCTTCCCAACGACCACGCTTCAGGCCGCGCGGCAGCGGAATCGGGCCGTGACGCGTACGGATCAGCCGGCTCACCATCAAGCCGACCGCTTCGAACATCCGGCGCACTTCGCGGTTGCGGCCTTCGGCCAGCGCGACGTGATACCAGTGGTTCGTGCCTTCGCCGCCGCCATCGCGGATGCGCAGGAAATTCGCCGGACCGTCTTCGAGCTCGACCCCATGCAGCAGCTTCTGCCGCATGCCTTCGGCCAGCTCGCCGACCACACGCACCGCGTACTCGCGCTCGACGCTGTAACGCGGATGCATGAAGCGGTTCGCGAGGTCGCCGGAGGTCGTCAGCATCAGCAGGCCTTCGGTATTGAAGTCGAGGCGGCCCACCGCCAGCCATTTCGCCGTCTTCATCGGCGGCAGGCGGTCGAACACCGACGGACGACCTTCCGGATCCGCGTGGCTGACGATCTCGCCGGTCGGCTTGTGATACAGCAGCACGCGCGGCGGCTTGTTCGGCAGCTTGCGCTTGACCGGCTTGCCGTTGATCCGCACCTGGTCGGTCGGCATGATCCGCTGGCCGATGTGCGCGGGCTCGCCGTTCACCGACACGCGGCCGGCAACGATCAGTTCTTCCATTTCGCGGCGCGAGCCCATGCCCGCTTCCGCCAGCACCTTGTGGAGCTTCGGCGCGTCGTCGTCCGGCGACAGCACGCGCTTGTTCGCCGGCTGGTTGCGGCCGCGACGCAGCATCGGCGCACGCACGCCGCTACCGCCCGCGGAGTTGTCCGCGTCGAAGGCGGGCGACGTCACGTACGCGAACAGTTCGTCCTGGGACGCATCGCCTTCCACGGCCTTCGCCGCGCCACCTTCGGCTTTCGATGCACCGCGACGGCCCTGGCCGCCTTGACCGCCCTTGGCCGCACTTTCGCGCTTGCCGGCCGGCTTGCGACCGCCCTTGGCCGCACCTTCCTTGCGCGGCGCACGCGCCGGCGGCGCATCGGCGGCCTCGGCCGGCTGCGCATCCGCGCCCTCGGCACCCTGCTGCTCGCCTTCGGCGCCCTTCGACTTGGCCGCCGCGCGACGCCGCGCGATCAGGCTGCGCGGGCCGCGCCGCAGACCGCGGCGGGGACGCTCGTCGCCACCCGCGGCCGAAGCATCCTGCTCCGGCGCATCGTCGGCACGCGCTGCCTGCACGGCAGGCGCGGACGATTCAATATCGTGGATATCTGTCAAAACAACCTCAAAATGTCAGGTCTCGCGCCCGGCGCGGGCGCGGCAAGAAGTTGGCCGCGATCAGGCGCGACGCTGTTCGGGTTCTGCTTCGTCGTCCGGCAGCGCGTCGGCGCCGATGGGCGCACTGGCGCTTCGTACGGCATCCGCGAGACTGTCGGACGTGTCGTCCAGCGTCTCGTCGTCCGCGGGACGGGAACGGGAGGCGTCGGCCTGATCGGCCTCGCCGGGCATGTCGCCGGCCGCTTCCGCTCCGTCTCCGGCAGCCGCTTCGGCGGCCGGCTTGCGATCTTCCTCGCTCCAATCCGCTGGCTGCGGCTCGGGCTGCACATCGGTCGGCACTGCTTCGGCGCCAACCTGCTCCGTCTGCTCCGTTTGCCCGCGATCAGCATCGAGCGTATCGCGACTCGGCATTTCCTGCGTCGACGCGACGTCGGCCGCGGCATCGCCGGAGGCCTCGGCCGACTCGCCGGCGGGCACTTCATTCGCCAGTGCCTGCGGTACGTCGCCCGCCGCATCGTCGGCCACCGGCACGTCACCGTCGAAATCCATGGCCTGCTGCGCGAGCAGCGCGGCCTCGATGTTCGCGGCCGGCTCTTCGAGCGCCGGCAGGTCGTCGAGCGCCTTCAGGCCGAGATCGTCGAGGAACTGCTTGGTCGTCGCATACAGCGCCGGACGCCCCGGCACGTCGCGATGACCGATCACCTCGATCCAGCCGCGATCCTCGAGTTGCTTGACCACCTGCGTATTGACCGTGACGCCGCGAATCTCTTCGATGTCGCCGCGCGTGACGGGCTGCCGGTACGCGATGATCGCGAGCGTTTCGAGCACCGCGCGCGAATATTTCGGCGGCTTCTCGGGATGCAGGCGATCGAGATAATGACGCATCGCCGGCTTGCTCTGAAAGCGCCATCCGGTCGCCAACGCCACCAGTTCGACACCGCGACCGGACCAATCCTGTTTCAGATCTTCGAGCAACGTGCGGACCGTGTCAGCCGACACGCCGTCGGCAAAGAGCTTGCGCAAATCGCCGAGCTTCAGCGGTTCCTGCGCGCAGATCAAAGCAGTCTCGAGGACGATCTTCGCCTCTTGGGTATTCATGCAGCTAGGCCAGACCCTGTGGTCAAACGAACCGGATCAACAAACAGACGAAAGGAACGGAAGACGCGCTCGCCCGATTCTGATCGGTCATATTGATGGGAGCACGAACCGGGGGCGGCGAACCAACTTCAGGCCAGGCCCAAACCGGACGGAACAGCACGGCTCAACGACGGAACCGCGTGACTGAGCGCCATATTACGCAAAATTGCCCGGTGCGTAAAGATGAGTGGAACAGGCCGCCGCCCGGGCGGCGCGCCCGCTCCGGCCCCGCTTCAGCGGGCGCCCGCGCCGTGTGCAAGGAACCGGCGCAGCCGCTCGACGCCCGCATCGAGCCGCGCCGGATCGCATGCGTAGCACCAGCGCACGAACCCTTCTCCCTCCGGGCCGAATGCGCGCCCGGGCGCAAGACCGAGCCCCGCTTCGCGCACCAGCGTCGTGCAGAACGCCAGGCTGTCGGCCGCACCCGGCAGCCGCAGAAACAGGTACATCGCGCCCGGCGGGGGCGGCACCTCGACTCCCGGCAGGGTCCGCAGCGCGGCAACCAGGTGATCGCGCGCGTCGCGCAACGCGACCTCGGCCGCGGCCTGCACGAAGCCCGGCGCACACGACGTGTTGTATTCGACGAGCTTCGACAGGTCGCCCATCATCGATGCCGGCGCAATCAGCCATCCGAGCCGCCAGCCCGTCATCGCCCACGCCTTCGAGAATGAATTGACGACCACGACGCGCTCGTCGCGCGACGCGATATCGAGGAACGACGGCGCGCCGCCGTCGCCGAATGCAAGCCGCTCGTACACCTCGTCGGCGACCAGCCAGATGCCGTGACGGCGGCAATGGGCGAGCACGACCTGCTGATCGTCGCGCGACATCGTCCAGCCCGTCGGGTTGTTCGGCGAATTGATTAGCAGCATCCGCGTATCGGGCGTCAGCGCCGCGAGCAACCGGCCGACATCGAGCTGCCAGCCCGCGTCGCCATAGTCGAGCGGCACGCAGTCGACTTGCGCACCGAGGATCTTCGGAATCTCGACGAGATTCGGCCACAGCGGCGTGATCGCGACGACCCGCTCGCCCGGCCCGACGAGCATCTGCGCAGCCAGCATCAGCGCACTCACACCCGAACTCGTCACGGCCACCGTGTCCGCCGGCGTCGCACCGTGACGCGCGCCGACATAGGTTGCGATCGCGTCGCGCAGCGGCGCCGTGCCGAGATTGTGCGTGTAGAAGGTCGCGCCGTCGCGCAGCGCGGCCGCTGCGGCGTCGCGGACGAAGTCCGGCGTCACGCGATCGGATTCGCCGAACCAGAACGGCAGCATGTCCGGCACGCCGAAGCCGGCGTTTGCGACCTCGCGGATCAGCGACGGACGCAGCGCCTGCACCGCGGCACGCGCCGCCGGCTCGTCGTTTGCCGGAAAAAAACCTGCGGATTGCGTCATCGAGCACCACCGCCGAGGAACACGATCCGCGTAGTGTACCGGCCGGCAAGCCGGACCGCGCACGTTGGCAAGCGTCAGTCGAGATCCTCGGCCCTTGCCGGCATCTGCCGCACGAGCTCCCAGATCGCCTGCGCGGCGGGCGACAACGACCGGTCGCGACGACGCACCAGCTCGACGGTACGCTCGGTGCGCGGCGTGAGCGGCCGTGCGATGAGCGTCGAGCCGGCGGGCAGCGGCAGCGACAGCCACGGCTGCACGCTCACGCCGACACCGGCCTCGACCAGCCCGAACACGGTCGCCGAATGCCCGAGTTCCTGCATGACCGTCGCGTTCACGCGATGCGTGGCCAGCGCCGCATCGATCAGCGGCCGGCTGCCCGACGCATGATCGAGCAGCACGAGGCGCTCGCCGTCAAGCGCCGTCCACGGCACCTCAGCCCGCGCCGCGAGCGGATGGTCGGCGCGCGCGACAAGGCAGAACGAATCGGTCATCAGCGGCTCGCAGACGAGATCGGCGACCGTCAGCGGCCCGATCACGACGCCGAAGTCGACTTCGCTCGACTTCACCTTGCGCAGCACGTCGCTCTGTACGTCGTCGCGCAGGCCGAGCGTCACGAACGGGAACTGGCGCTCGCACGACGCCACCACGCGCGGCATCAGCCTGCATGCGATCGTCGGGCTTGCCGCGACGATCACGCGCCCGCGACGCTGCTCCCCTATTTCGCGAATCTCGCGCAGCGTGTCGTCGAGATCGTCGAGCAGGCGCGACACGCTCGCGATCAGGTTCGCGCCGACGTCGGTCAGTTGCACGTCGCGCGTCGTGCGGTCGATCAGCTTCAGCCCGAGTTCGGCCTCGAGCTCGCGCACGCAGCGGCTGACCGCGGACTGCGTGAGCCCGATCTCGTCCCCCGCCCGACTGAAGCTCCTGAGCCGCGCGACTTCGATGAATACGCGAAGCTGGCGCAGCGTAACGTTCATCTCCTGACCTCATCAATCGTCGATATCGATGCGCGATTTTAATGTGCGAACCCGGCTTCGGCGAACGAATCCGGCACCCGCCGCACATGTTTCGCTGCGGTGCAATACGTTCGCAAACGCACGTGACACGGGCGAATTGCACAAGATTGGTGATTGTCCCGATTTGCTGCCGGGTTATTTTGGCGTCTTATACGCCCCTAGCTGACTTAGCCGTTAGCTCGCTGCCAAGCGGCTCTCGAGGGATTCACCTCCGACATGGCACGCTTCGTGCATTACCTGGCGCACAGGGCACAGGTTTCGTCGGACGGAAGAGCAGAAACGCCGCTGCCGGCCAACCGGACGCCCCCACCCGGCACTCGCCGATCGAGTGCCTGAAGAGTGCGCGGCGCAGGGCAGCGCACCGGAGTTAGCTTCGCTGAGGTGAGGACATGATGCTGTTCGACGATTTGAGAGATAACGAGTGGGCGCTGGTCGAGGGTCTGTTTTGCTCGGAGCCCGCACGGAGTGAGCGGCGCGGCCGTCCCCGCGTGGAAGCCCGGTCGGTGGTCAACGCCGTACTGTGGGTACTGTCGACGGGTGAAGGTTGGTCGAAACTGCCGGGCCGCTATCCGTCCCCGCCGACCTGCCGCCGCCGCTTCGACGAATGGCAGGCCGACGGCACGCTCGCCGAGATCGTGAAGCGACTCGGCACGAGCGGCCGGCAAATCTCGCTGCGCGGACGCATCGGCGCAAGCGCGGCGAAGCCGCCGGCCCCGCCGAGCCGCGACCGGCTGCGCGGCGCCTTCTGGACCAACCCGGAATCCTGGCGCGCGCCCGTCAAGATGGCGTAACGCATGCTCGATCGGGCGGCTTCGGCCGCCCGGTTTCTTTCTGCGATGCGACTTTGTCGCGACGCATGTCTTGCCGTCGATTACCGTTGTCGTGCCGCGAAACATCTATTTACTATTATTTACAGCAAGCCTGCACTCCCACGCTTACCTTAGCGACATATCAACAGGCCGCACGGACGGCTTGAAGGGAGCCCCGCCATGAAAACAATGTCACTGCTCGTTGCATGCGGCATTGTCGTTTCCGTGGCGCTCGCCGCTCCTGTCCATGCCGACGATCGCGTGAAGCCGCCCCATCGCCAGCAGGATCATCGCAACACCCTCCGCCAGCCGCCGTCCGCCAATTCGTCCAGCCGGCAAACCGTGCCGCGCGGCGACTTGCGTGGCGACATCGCGAGCAACGCACGGGCGCGGATCGGCTCGCAGCCGCCGGGTGTGCCGCGTCATCCGTAGTCCTGCCGATTTCGACGTTTCGCCAAAGAAAATGCCCGCATCCGGGAACTGCGCCGCATGCGGCGAGTCACATCGTTGCCATGAGCACAGCGTGGCAGCAGCAAAAGTATCCGGTACGCCCGTATCCTCGCGATACGGGCTTTTTTTGCGTCGCCGGTCTGCCGCGGCGATGCACGGGGCGGGATGAAGAACCGCTACAGGCGGCTTTCGAGAATCGCCACGGCGCTCGCTTCGCTCAATGCGTAGTCGTCCATGCGGCGATCAGTCCAGGACAGTAATTTCTCGTCGCGCTCGAGGCGCGAGAATTCGGCTCGACCGCTGTCGGTCAGTACGGCGATGTCGACCGGTGCATGGAAGCCCGGTGCGGGGGCAACGGTTTTCTGCCTGACCGTGTCCATCAGCCCGAGCGAACGGAGATACTCGAACACGCCCGGGCGGCGTGCCCACGGTACCTGGCGGTACTGCACTCGTCTCAATGCGTCGAGCACCGCTTCGTTGGAATACGTGGCCATCTCGATTCTTTCTTAAAGTGCAGCGACAATGCGAAGCGGCGCGCCGGGCGGGGTCTCCGCCCGCCGAAACCGCCACCGATTCTGGAGGCCGACGTTGTTCGGCGTCGCGTCAGGGCCGGATCGTCAGCCGTCCATAAAAAGACACCATACCCCAATCAAATTGATTCTGTTCGATTCATTTGTACTTCTCTTCATCGGTTTCATGCTCTGCCGCAAGCGGCGTCGAACCATTTCGATCGTCGCCGCTGCGCTGTTCTGGCTGCTCGCGACGGGCTGGCTCGCCGCGCCGCTGATCGCCTGGAGCGAGGCAGGCGTCACGCCGGTCGAGCATCCCGACATGCATGGACGAACCACGCTGATCCTCATCGGCGCCGGCACGCTTCGCACCGATGCCGGATTGCAGCCGCCGCCCGACGGCGCCGCGCGCATCCGCAAGATTGCGGCGCTCTATCGCACGTGCCGGCAGCAGGCCGAACGCTGCACCGTGGTGATGTCGGGCGGCGACCCGCAGCATCACGGCGATACCGAGGCGGCCGTCTACGGGCGCCAGCTCGTCGCGCAAGGCGTGGCGCCGGCCGACCTCGTGCTCGAACCGAACAGCCGTACAACCTACGAAAACGCGAAATTCACTGCGTCTATACTACGCTCACAGTATGACGACGCGCGCATTCTCGTCACGTCGTCGTACCAGATGCGCCGGGCGCTGCTCGATTTCCGCCGCTTCGGCATCGATCCGCAACCCGTTTATGCGAATCTCCGGCGCGCGCAGACGGGGTGGCTGCCGCGCTGGCGCAATGTGGCCAACGCCGAACACGCGCTGCACGAGCTGGTCGGGATCGCGCAATTCCACGTGTATCGTTGGCTCGGCTGGTTTTGACGACCGCATGGAAATCTCCGCACTCCCCTGGATGGCAGGCGCGTGACGAACCGCGCGAAGTGTTGCGCGACTTCAACGGAGCCTTGCGTCGTGCGGCGATCCGGTGCACATTGATCCGTCACTTTTGTTACACTCGACACGCACTCGATTGCAGTCGCCAGACAAAACGGCAACACTCGGGTTCATCACCACTTAGCGGAGGTAAAGCAATGAAGAAGACGTCCCTGGCTATCCTGGTAGCGATGTCGGCGCTGACTGGCGCAGCGTATGCGCAAGAGAGCACGCAGATCCAGACCATCACCGATCCGGCCAAGATCGCCGAGATCGAGCAGCGTGCACAAGCGCTGCAACAGCAGCAAGCGGCCGAAGCGGCTCAGCCGGCGGCGCAGGAAGAGCATCACCACGGCAAGAAGGCTGCGCATCACAAGGCAGCTGCGAAGAAGGCCGGCAAGAAGGCAAAGGCTGCAGACGCTGCCAGCCAGTAAGTTCGGCGGCACCGCATCAGCGAAAAGCCGAATCCGGGCAACCGGGTTCGGCTTTTTTGGTTGCGGCGCCCGCGCGCTGTGCTAAAGTCGCGCACCGAAATTTTCCACCCGTGCGCACCCCGGTGCGGAGGACAGCATGAGCAACATTCAACTCGACATCGAGTGGACCGAAGCCGCCACTCGCAAGATCAAGCAACTGATGCCCCGCGGCTCGGACGACGCGTTCCTCGCGCTGCCGCCGATCGAGTGCCTGCCGATGGAGGGCGACGTGCTGTTCCTCGGCCCGCAAGGCAAGCAGCAACCGTTCATCGTTGCCGAGCGCCAGTATCACCATGACGGCGACGCAGACTGGACGATCATCCTGATTCTCGACGTACCCAGCGCGTCGCACTGACGCGCCGCCGCGACCGGACACGTCCGGTCGCCCCACCCGGCTCAGGCTCACACGAGCTTCGACAGCACGCGGATTTCGGAACGCTCGATCCAGTCCGCGGCCGCTTCGCGATAAGCGAGAATATGCGCGGAACGCGCATGAGCGGCCAGCGCCTCCTCGCTCTCCCAACGCTCGACGAATACGAACCGCGCGGGCTCCTTCAGATCCCGGTGCAGGTCGTACTGCAACGCGCCGGCTTCGTTGCGGGTGGGCTCGACGATTCCCTCGAGCACGGCGCGCAGTTTTTCCTCGGCCCCCGGCTTCGCCACGATCAGCGCCACGACTGCAATTTCCGCCATTCCCGCCTCCTTCATCCGAAAAAGTCCGAGAATACGCGAATCCCGCGCCGCACATCGGCTACCCGGATACGACATGGCGACGGCACCCAAAAAAATAGCCCGCGCTTCAGAGAAGCGCGGGCGAAACCGTCGCCCTACGAGGATAGGCGACGGGGCCATCGAGATCCGCACGCTGGCGCGGACCATCATCTGTTGCGCCGACGCTTGGCGCGTCGGCATGTAAAGGCGTCGATCCCGTTGTTCATGCGCTCGCCGCGCATTCCCGGTCCCTGACGCTGTCCTCCCTGTTCTAACGATTCCAACCTATAAAGCAGGTTGCGTGCCAGGCATTACACGCGCAATATTCCATTGATTTATAAGGAAAAATTTTTAGATCGGCGACAATGTGACACGTGTTCTGTCGTCGTAACGCGGGGATGTTACGTAACGTCACGAGAAGGGACGGGCCCCGCCGAACATGCGCACACGCTGGCGAGCGGACATGAAAAAAGCCCGCCGAATGGCGGGCTTTTCAAGGGTGCGGAGACGCCGGGATCAGCGGAGCTGATTCACGAGCAACCCCATGATCTGGCGAGCGGCCGACGACGAATCGATTGCGCCCGAATCGTCGACGACCGCGACACGCGTCTGATCGGCCGTAAGCGCCTTCACGTTGACGCGATACTGCTTCGCCTGCTTTTCCTTCTTGCCGTGGAACAGCTGGCTCCAGAAGCCCTGCTCGGCCGAGCTCAGATCCTTCGGATCGACATAGCGCACGAAATACAGGCCCTTCGTGCGATCGCGATCGTCGACCGTGAAATTCGCGCGATCGAGCGCGAGACCGACGTGCAGCCACGACCGATCGTACGGCTCGCCGAGCGTGACTTCGGACGGCACGGCCGCTTCGGCCGCGTCATTGCCTTGCGCCGACGTACGCGAGACGTTCTGCGCAGCGATCGCCGCGGCAGCCTTCGACGACGCGTCGGCATCGGCCTTCTTGTCCTTCGAGACCGCGTTGTCCTTGATGTTCGCGATCGGCGGTTCGCCGTTCTTCGCGCGCTGCTCGTTCTGCGCGAGCACGGCCATCAGCCGCTTCAGGTATTCCGTCTCGAGCGCCGGATCGTTCGGCTTCGGTTCCCACTTGCTCGAATCGTTGTTCGCGCCGGTGATCGCCTCGCGCATGCCCTTCTGGCTGATGAACACGTAGGTGCCGCCGTTCGGCGCCGAATCGAGACGCGTGCGGTACTTGTTGCGCTCGGCCGTCACATACGAATTGCCCATCGCCTTTGAGATCACGCTGCGGATCAAGCCGTCGTTGATCTGCGGATGGGTTTCGTTCCAGTCGGTTTCCATCACGCCCTTGTCGCGCTGGTCGACGACGAGCAGGAAGCCCTGCTCCTGCCAGAAACGGCGAACCTGCGGCCAGATCGCGGCCGGCTGCTTGCCGTCGATCACGAGCCAGCTTTCGGTGCCGTCGCGCTGGATATGCATGCCGGCGACGGCCGGCGCGACGGTGTCCAGCGCAGGCGCGGCCTGCTGGACCTGCTGGAGCGCGGACAGGGAAGTCGCGCCGCCCTGGGGCGGCAGCGAACGCTGATCGGCCGTCTCGTCGAGCATGTTGGGCGGCACTGCGAGCGACGCTTCCTTCGATTTCGAATCGCTCTTGTAGTCCACTTTCGTGGGCGACGACGTACCGCAACCGGCGACGAGCGCGCCGGTGGCGAGCACTGCAGCGAACCGCATGGTAAGACGAAGATCAGTCATGTTCGGGGAATCCTCTTCCGCTAAATCACGGCGCTTTCCGTGGATCAACCTTGCATTTTACCGGGGCCGCGTTGCGATGTGCAAAAAAGCGGCGGCCAAGAAAAAACCCGCGTCAGCTTCAGCTGACGCGGGTTCTTGTCTGGTCGGGGCGAGAGGATTTGAACCTCCGACCACCTGCACCCCATGCAGGTACGCTACCAGGCTGCGCTACGCCCCGAAAGAAAAAAATTATAACAGACAGTTTCCCGATTTAGAACGGGTCGCATGCATTTTGTGAATGTTCTCGTGCAATTTTTTGGCGTGATGGCGGCGATGCAGGCAATCCGCGGCACTCACCGCGCATCGTCGTCACCGCTTGCGTGCGACGCAGATGACCGTCAGGCCGGCGACGCGATTGAAGCGGAACATCGGCAGCTCGATGCGGCAGATCGTCTTCAGCAAGCCGTTGACGAACGGATGATGACGACGCAGTTGCGACGCAGGCTCGCGCGGCTGCGAACGCGCCCGCTCGCCCAGCCGCAACGCGGCCGCGAGCGGAAACGTGAGGCCGAAATAATAGGCGCCGTGCTCGACGTCGAGCCCGGCACGCCGCACCACGCCCTCGAGGCCGCCGAGCGTATACCTGCGCTTGTGTTCGAGGAAATCGTCGTGGCCGCTCCACAGGAACTGGAACGCGGGCACCGTGATCAGGAACCGGCTGCCCGACGGCGCACCCTGCACGTACTGCGTCAGCAGCCCGACGTCGTCGTCGACATGCTCGAGCACGTCCATCAGCAACACGAGATCGGCATCGAATCGATCGACGGCGCGCCGAAAGTGGATGGGCTTGCCGGCCGCCTCGCCGTCGCTGTCGTCGGCATAGCTCGTATCGACACACCACGCTTCCGTCGCTTGCGTGCGTTCGAGCAGATGCTTCGAGAAAAAACCGGAGCCCGCACCGACGTCGAGTATCCGGTTCGCGCCCGACGCGCCCAGGAACCGGCGAATCGCGCTCGCCTTCGACGCGTAGTACCAGTGATCGCCCACCCCCGCACCGAGTACGTCGACTTCCTTCAGGTCCATGGCGCTTCCCCGTGATGGCTGCCGTGTCGTGATGTCGAACCCGCCACTGATGCCGATCTTACCTCGCCGCCATCGCCGCGCGTATCGGTCGATGCCCGGGGCCGCGCCGCTACCCGGCATTCGCCCCTAATCGAAAAGGACGATGGCCGCTTGACGGCAAATCGCTACCGTGCGGTAAGCCGGCGCGAGATCGACGTGCCCGGCAAGCCGTCCGACTGCATGCCGATCGATCCGGCTCGCCCCGGCCTTGCCATGTCGCGCGCGGGCAGCGGCACCGCGGTCGCGACGCCTGGTAACCGTCTCCGACACAGGGCATCGAATGCATCAGAAAAACGAAATTTCCCGTCGACATTTTCTCCGGCTGGGCGCCGGCACGATCGGCATCGCGCTGGGAAGCGCGTCGCTGCTGTCGGCATGCGGCGGCGACGCGATAGCGGTCGCGCCGGTCACGACGCCGCGGCTGGCGTCCGCGTCGAACTTTCGCGACACGGCCGGGCCGGACGGAACCGGCTACGTGACGACCAGCGGCGCGAAGATGAAGAAAGGCGCGATCTATCGCTCGTCCGCGCTCGCGCTGTCCGCCGCCGACGTCGCGACCGTCGGCACGCTCGGCATCACGCAGGTCGATGACCTGCGCACGCCCGCCGAGATCAAGACGCAACCCGATGTACCGCTCGCCGGCGCCGCCTGGCAAAACCTCAACGTGCTCGGGGCCGCCAGTATCGACCCGATTCCGACGACCGGCGCGACCGCGACGGCATTCATGCTGAGCATGTATCGCGCATTCGTCACGTCGGACAGCGCGCACGCCAGCTACCACGCGCTGTTCACCGGCTTCGCGGGCAGCGGCGACAACCGGGTGTTCCACTGCACGGCCGGCAAGGATCGCACCGGCTGGGCGACCGCCATTCTGCACTCGATCCTCGGCATCTCCGGGCAAACGATTCTGGCCGACTACCTGCTGACCAACGTCTATAGCGCAGCCGATATCGCCGCTTCGGTCGCCCACGCCCGACAAGCCGGCGGACAAAACGCGGCGGACATGATGACCGCACTGCAAGGCGCACACGCCGACTATCTGCAGGCGGCCTTCGATCAGGTCGCGACGTCGTACGGCTCGATGGCGTCGTACCTCGAGAACGGCCTGCAACTCGATCCGGCTACGCAAAACGCGATCCGGGAGCGCCTGCTGGTCTGACCGGCCGTTGCTGTGCGCATCCGGTGAAACCCGCGCCGGCCAAGGCCGGCCGCGGTTTTTCAGGGCTGCCTCGAAAGACGCCGACCGCCGGCCCGCACAAACCAAACGGCCGTTTGATACGGCCGTTCATCCACCGCGAATCCGTTGTCTGGCCGCCCGCCGGCGCCCCGCGCCCGGGCGTCCGTTGTTTGGTAACGCCGCTCTAGCGCGCTATGACACACTGCACGGCATCGACGCTCGCGCCGTGCAGTCGCGCGCGCCGCCGTCGATCAAGACAAGACATGGAGACAGACGATGCGGAATGCGGTCCGGCGCGGCCATCGCTCGCCTTTGGCAATTTTCGACTGGTTTTCCGGCCTGCGACGCACGGTCGCCCCGGGATCGCCCACGACGTCCCGCGTGTTCGGCTGCGGCGCGCTGGCGCTTGCAGTCCTCTGCACCGGCTGCGCGGAATCGGCCGCGCAGCGCGACAGCAACACGTCCATCGCATCGACGAAGATCGAACGCACCAAGGCCGAGCGGCTCGCGCGCGAACAGCAGATCGCGCGCACCGTGCCGTCGCTCGCATCGATCAGCCTCACGCAGCCGCGCCCGTTCACGCTGCGCGACTCGGGCCAGAACGGCGCGATGACGTTCCTGCGCGACATCGATTTCCGCATCGTCAACAACCTCGGCTTCTTCATCCACCAGTTGTCGGCCACGCTCGTGCCGACGCAGGCCGGCGCGCCGATCGTCTTCGACGATCCGACGAGCTTCGAGATCGACGTACATGAAGGCACGGTGACGCTCGACAATGCGAAGCTGACCGCCCTCTTCAACACCTACATCTTCGGCTATCGCAACGCGCCGCTGCGCAAGCTCGCGGTGTCGGCCGGCGACGGCGTGATCCATCTGCAAGGCGAGATGCAGCGCGACGGCTGGGTACCGTTCTCGCTGACCGGCACGCTCGCGATCCGCGACGGCAGCCAGCTCGTGTTCCACCCGACCGGCGTACGCGTGTCGGGTATCAACGCGCAGCCGGTGATGCGCGCGGCCAACGTGAAGATGGCCGACCTGCTGAAGGTGCAGACCCCGATCGCGCAACTTGCCGGCGACGATCTCGTGATGGCGGTCGACAAGCTGATGCCGCCACCGCGCCTGAAGCTCACGATCACCGCCGTGCGCGTGACGCCGGCAGGCCTCGACCTGAAGCTCGACGACGGCACGCATGCCGGCTTCGCGATGCCGGCGAATGCCCCGCAGCAGGCGATGTACATCCGCGGCGGCGACGTGAAGTTCATGCGCTCGATGCCGATGAACGCCGACATCCTGATCGGTCCAGTCGATTCGTCGAAGCGCGAGCAGACGTTCGTGTTCGACCTGTATCACTATCGCGACCAGGTGTCGGCCGGTTACTTCAACTTCGACGAAAGCGGCGCGATGGCGATCCGGATGCCTTCGTATACGGGCCCGGCGAGCGGCGCGCTGCTCGGCAACGCGGCGGCGCGCCTGAACGACAGCTTCCTCGCCGCGCAGCAGACTGCGCTGCGCGACGTGCGCCAGCACTGGGAAGCGTACGCGCTCGCGGCGGACGCGATGCGGCCCGGCATGCAGAAGGTCGCGATGCGGCGCACGTCGACGACGCCGTTCAACGAACGGCACGTGTCGAACCGCAACCCGACGATCCATCTGCGCAACGTCGACTTCAACCTGTCCGGCGATATCGGCTTTCATGTCGAGGATCTCGACGTGGAACTCGTGTCGAGGCGGCCCGGCGAACCGGTCGATCTCGACGATCCGAACCAGTACGACATCCGCATTCTCGGCGGCACGGTCGTCGAATCGTGGAAGGCGATGTCGGCGCTCTTCAACAACTACCTGCTCGACTATTCGCCGCGTTCGCTGAACGACCTGCAACTGAGCGCGGACGGGCAGAACCTGCGCGTCCAGGGCGGCATCAAGCTGTGGAATCACGTGCCGGGGGTCTGGCTGCCGACCGACATGAAGGGCTCGCTGACGGTGCTCGACGACCGGCACCTCGCCTTCAAGCCGTCGCAGGTGTCGGTGCTCGGCATCCCGCAGGCGACGCTGCTGCGCTCGCTCGGCATCGAGCTCGCGTCGCTGACGCCGTTGCGCCGACGCGGCGCGGAACTGCGCGGCGACACGCTCGTACTCGACCAGTACACCGTGTTCCCGCCGCCCGTGCTGAACGGCAAGCTCGGCCAGGCAACGGTCGAACGCGACGGCTTGCGTCTCACGTTCCGGCGCGCAGCGGGTGCACCCACGCCGAAGCGGCCGCAGATCGATGCACCGAGCTACATGTGGATGGAAGGCGGCGACATGAAGATGTTCAACGTGCTGGAACTGAACGTGCGCGCGTTGATCCGGAATTCGGCCGAGGCGGGCCCGATGCGGTTCGACCTGTACGGATACCGCAGCCAGGTCGCGCAGGGCTCGGTGCGGATGCTGCCGGACGGCACGCTGGTCGTCGACATCGGGCAGAAGAATCCGCTCGCATCGCGCTGATCCGCATGCGCGACCCGCATGAAAAAGCCCGGTGGCAGGTCGCCAACCGGGCTTTTTCAATGCTGCCTGCGCGCCGTGCGCTCAGTCGTGTTTCAGTCCGTCGATCACGTCCAGCAACGCCTGCCGCAACGCGATGACGTCGACGGTTGCGCCCGGCTTGGCCGCCCCACGCGCATCGACGGCCTGCGCGTCGGATTCGGCTGGCTCCGCCGCGGCCCGCTCGCTGCCCGGCGAATCGAGCCGGTTGCGCGCGCCGTTGATCGTGAAGCCCTGCTCGTACAGCAATTCGCGAATCCGCCGGATCAGCAGCACTTCGTGATGCTGGTAATACCGCCGGTTGCCGCGCCGCTTCACCGGCCGCAGTTGAGTGAATTCCTGTTCCCAGTAACGCAGCACATGTGGTTTGACCCCGCACAGTTCGCTGACTTCGCCGATCGTGAAGTAGCGCTTCGCGGGAATCGGAGGCAAGACGACTTTCTCAACCGTGGTGGTCATCGTCGGTTAACCGTCGGTAAAGGGTGCGCGGCGGCCGCGCGGGGCGTGGGCGCGCGTCTTACTCCGCGCCGTTTTCGACCAGCGCCTTCAGCTTCTGGCTCGCGTGGAAGGTTACCACCCGGCGGGCCGCGATCGGAATCGCCTCGCCCGTCTTCGGATTGCGGCCCGGACGCTGCGGCTTGTCGCGCAACTGGAAATTGCCGAACCCCGACAGCTTGACGCTTTCACCGTTTTCGAGCGCGTCGCGGATCACTTCGAAAAACGCCTCGACCATGTCCTTCGCTTCACGCTTGTTCAGCCCGACGCTGTCGAATAGCAGCTCCGCCAGTTCCGCCTTCGTCAGCGTCGGCGTCTCGGTGGACGCCGGCGCCGAAGCGTCGCGGTTCATCGCGCTGCGTTGCGCCGTCAGGAGGGCTTCGAATTCACTCGAGGTCATGTCGTTCATATCTGCCATACAGCGCGTTGAATCAAAACTTACGATGGAAAAAAGCCGCCCGCGAACGGGCGGGCCCTCTCCTTAGCCGCGCAGGCGCGCCCCAGCGCGAGCCATCCGCTCGACCAGCGTCTGAATCGCCTGGTCGACGACCTCGTCCTGCAGCGTGCCAGCCGCATCCTGCAGCGTCACGCGGAAGGCAAGGCTCTTCTCGTTCGCGGCAAGACCACCGGAAGTATTTGATTTTGCACGAAATTCGTCGAAGAGTACAACCTTCTGAACGAATCGGCAGGCCTCTTCGGCAAGCGCCTTCTTCATTTCGTCGAAAAGTGCCTGAACCTCGACCGCCTGATCGACGACAACGGCGATATCGCGACGGACCGGCGGGAATTTCGACACGTCGGTCGGCGCGGGCAGCGCACGGGCGATCAGCGCGTCCGCGTCGATCTCGAACATCACCGGCGGGTGCGGCAGCTCGTATTTCTGCATCAGGCGCGGATGCAACTCGCCGATCCAGCCGACCGCGCGGCCATCGATTTCGATGCGTGCGCTGCGGCCCGGATGAAGGGCCGGATGCTCGGCCTTCACGAAACGCGCAACCGCCGGCGCGAGCAGCGCTTCGAGATCGCCCTTCACGTCGAAGAAATCGACCGCGCGGGTCGTCACGCCCCACTGCTCGTCGAGTGCCGGACCGTACGCCAGCGCGCCGACGCGCTTGGGCTGCGCATGGCCTTCGACCGCCAGCTCGCCGGCCTTCACCGACGGATCGGCGACGAACACGCGCCCCGATTCGAACACGCGCACGCGATCGGCACGGCGGTTCAGGTTGTGGCGCAGCACGGCGATCAGGCTGCCGAACAGCGTCGTACGCATCACCGAGAGCTGGCTCGCGATCGGGTTCAGCAGGCGGATCGGGTTGTCGTTGCCCGCGAAATCGTGCTCCCACTCCGCATCGACGAAGCTGAAGTTGACGGTTTCCGCGTAGTCGCGCGCGGCCAGCGCGTGACGGATGTCGTGGATCGACCGCCGCGTCTCGTGGGTCGCGCGCATTTCGCTCGTCGCGACCGGCGGCCGGGCCGGGATCTTCTCGAAGCCGTAGATGCGCGCCACTTCCTCGATCAGGTCTTCCTCGATCTCGATGTCGAAGCGATGCGACGGCGGCGTGACGAGGAACGCGTCGTCTTCACGCTCGAACGGCAGGCCGAGGCGCGTGAAGATGTCCGCGATCTCGTCGGCGTCGATCTTCACGCCGATGATGCGGTTCGCGCGCGACACACGCATCTTCACCGGCGCGCGCTGCGGCAGGTTCACCGCCTGATCGTCGACCGGGCCGGCCTTGCCGCCGCAGATCTCGAGAATCAGCTGCGTGATGCGCTCGACGTGCTCGACGGTCGTCGCGTAATCGACGCCGCGCTCGAAGCGATGCGCCGCATCGGTCGAGAAGTTGTACTTGCGCGCGCGGCCGCGGATGCTGTCCGGCCACCAGAACGCGGCTTCCAGATAGATATTGGTCGTATCGAGCGTGACGGCCGTGCTGTCGCCGCCCATGATGCCGGCCAGGCTTTCGACCTGACGGTCGTCCGCGATCACGCCGACCGTTTCGTCGAGTTCGACCGTATTGCCGTTGAGCAGCTTCAGCGATTCGCCGCGCTTGCCCCAGCGCACTTCGATGCCGCCGTGGATCTTGTCGAGATCGAACACGTGCGACGGGCGGCCGAGTTCGAACATCACGTAGTTCGAGATGTCGACGAGCGCGGACACGCTGCGCTGGCCCGAACGCTCGAGGCGCTCGACCATCCACTGCGGCGTCTTCGCATGCGCGTTCACGCCGCGGATCACGCGGCCCGAGAAGCGGCCGCACAGATCGGGCGCAGCGATGCGCACGGGCAGTGTTTCGTCGAGCTCGACGTTCACCGGGCGGATGTCGACCGGCGTCAGCGGTGCGCCGGTGATCGCGGCCGTCTCGCGGGCGATACCGAACACCGACAGGCAGTCGGCCTTGTTCGGCGTCAGCTTGATTTCGAAGATCGTGTCGTCGAGATTGAGGGTCTCGCGGATGTCCTGACCGACCGGCGTGTCTTCCGGCAGGATCAGCAGCCCGCTGTGATCCTCGGACAACTTCAGCTCGCGCGCCGAGCACAGCATCCCCTGGCTCTCCACGCCGCGCAGCTTCGACAGCTTGATCGCGAACGGCTTGCCGCCCTCTTCCGCCGGCGGCAGTTCCGCACCGACCAGCGCGACCGGCACCTTGATGCCGGGCGCCACGTTCGGCGCGCCGCACACGATGTTCAGCGTCGCGCCGGTGCCGGCGTCGACCTGGCAGACATTGAGCTTGTCCGCATCCGGATGCTTGACGACTTCGAGCACGCGGCCCACGACGATCTTCGACGTCGGCGGCGCAGCCTTGCTCAGCGATTCGACTTCGAGCCCCGCCATCGTCAGCGCGTGCGACAGCTCGTCGGTCGTCAGCTGCGGGTCGACAAAGATTCTCAACCAGGATTCAGGGAATTGCATGGATGTCTACGTTCGAAACAGGTTAGATCGACGCCCGGGCCCCGTCGGAAACGTCCATCGGGGGCGTGCGCGGGCACAGGTCGGCGCAACGAGCGGCGTTATGCGAACTGGCGCAGGAAACGCAGGTCGTTCTCGAAGAACAGCCGCAGATCCTGGACGCCGTAGCGCAGCATCGTCAGGCGCTCGAGGCCGCTGCCAAACGCAAAACCGATGTAGCGCTCGGGGTCGAGGCCCATGTTGCGGATCACGGTCGGATGCACCTGCCCCGAGCCGGAAATTTCGAGCCACTTGCCGGCGTTCTTGCCTTGCTCGAACATCATGTCGATCTCGGCCGACGGTTCCGTGAACGGGAAATACGACGGACGGAAGCGCACGAGGATGTCGTCGCGCTCGAAGAATTTTTTCAGGAAGTCGGTATAGACGCCCTTGAGGTCGGCGAAGCTGATGTTTTCGTCGATCCACAGCCCCTCGACCTGATTGAACATCGGCGAGTGGGTCGCATCGCTGTCGACGCGATACGTGCGGCCCGGCGCGATCACCTTGATCGGCGGACGGTTCATGCGCGCATAACGCACCTGCATCGGGCTCGTGTGCGTGCGCAGCAGCAGCTGGCGGCCGTCGGCATCCTTGCCTTCGACGTAGAAGGTGTCCTGCATCGAACGCGCCGGATGGTTCTCCGGGCTGTTCAGCGACGTGAAGTTGTACCAGTCGGTCTCGATTTCGGGGCCGTCGGCCACGTCGAAACCGATCGAGCCGAAAATCTGTTCGACCCGCTCCCACGTGCGCATCACGGGGTGCAGGCTGCCGGCGCCGGCGCCGCGGCCGGGCAACGTCACGTCGATCGCTTCGGCAGTGAGGCGCTGATTCAGCAGCGCGTCGGCCAGCGCCTGGCGACGGGCGGTGAGCGCGGCTTCAACCTGCTGCTTCGCGACGTTGATGCGGGCGCCTTCGGTCTTGCGTGCTTCGGGATCGAGCTTGCCGAGGCCCTTCAGCAACTCGGTCAGCGCACCCGATTTGCCGAGAAATCGTGCTTTCTCGTTTTCGAGCGTGGTGATGTCGGCAGCCTGTTCGAAGGACTGCTGCGCGTCGGCGACAATCTGGTCCAGATCCATAGATCCCATCATTTCCAACGTCATTCGGTCTTGGCGAGCGAAACCGCCCACCAAACAAAAAAGGGGCTCGGAAGAGCCCCGTTTTCGCTGCAGCGGCCGAGACTACCGGAACCTCGCTGCAACTAACCACGCAGTGCTAATTTCGCAATTAGGCTGCAACGGCGGCTTTCACCTGCTTGACGATCGCAGCAAAAGCAGCCTTGTCGAACACCGCCATGTCGGCCAGCACCTTACGGTCGAGTTCGATCGACGCCTTCTTCAGGCCGTTGATGAACACGCTGTAGGTCATGTCGTGCTGGCGAACTGCCGCGTTGATACGCGTGATCCACAGTGCGCGGAACACACGCTTCTTGTTGCGGCGATCGCGGTACGCATACTGACCAGCGCGCATCACCGCCTGCTTGGCGATGCGGTAGACGTTATTGCGGCGGCCGCGATAACCCTTGGCCAGGTTGATGATCTTCTTGTGGCGGGCCCGTGCGGTTACCCCACGTTTGACTCGAGGCATGTTTCTCTCCTTGGAGTATCAGTTGAGGGGTTACGCGAACGGGAGCATCGCGCGGACGGAGTTCAGATCGGAATCATGAACTGCCGTTGCGCCGCGCAGATGGCGCTTGTTCTTCGTGGTTTTCTTGGTCAGGATGTGGCGCTTGAAGGCTTGACCGCGCTTGACGGTACCGCCCGGACGCACCACGAAGCGCTTTGCAGCGCTCTTCTTGGTCTTCATCTTAGGCATGACGAACAACTCCAGTTTATTAGATGGCGATGGGTGTGCGGTTGGCTTGCGCCCTTGACCCGCCCTTCGAAACCCAGTCCACTTGTGTACGGCGACCCGCTTGCGCAGCCGCCGTCATTGTTGGCGCGCCGCCCTGACCGGGCAACGCGCCGAACCACTGTCGAACCTGCGCGCGACGCGCGCGGGCCCGTTACTTCTTTTTCTTCGGCGAGAGCACCATGATCATCTGGCGCCCTTCCATCTTCGGCATCTGCTCGACCTGGCCGACTTCCTCGAGATCCGTGCGCAGACGTTCGAGCATCCGCATACCGATTTCCTGGTGAGCCATTTCACGGCCGCGGAAACGCAACGTGATCTTCGTCTTGTCGCCCTCTTCGAGGAAGCGCACGAGATTGCGGAGCTTGACGTTGTAATCCCCGTCATCGGTACCCGGGCGGAACTTGACTTCCTTGACCTGGATGACCTTCTGCTTCAGCTTCGCTTCGTGCTGCTTCTTCGATTCCTGGTACTTGAACTTGCCGTAATCCATCAGACGGCAAACCGGCGGCACCGCTTGCGGCGCGATTTCCACCAGGTCAACATCCAGTTCTTCCGATTTACGGAAAGCGTCAGCGAGTTTTACGATACCGAGCGGTTCGTTCTCGATCCCGACCAGGCGCACTTCCGGCGCAGTGATTTCACCGTTGATGCGGTGCGACGACTTATCAGTAGCGATGTTACGTTTCCTCTAAAAATTAAAAAAACGAGCCGCGCTGCCAGGGCGGTTACTTGAACGAGCGCAGGTCTTCCTGCAGACGCTCAACGAAGGCTTCGACCGGCATTACGCCAAGATCGACGCCGCCACGGGCACGCACGGCTACCGTTTGCGCATCACGCTCCTTATCGCCCACGACGAGGAGATAAGGCACCTTTTCCAGCGTGTGCTCGCGTATTTTATAGCTAATCTTCTCGTTGCGCAAATCGGCCGCCACTCTAACCCCTTGTTTTTGCAACGATTGGGCCAGAGACTTCGCATATTCGGCCTGACTTTCGGCGATATTGAGCACAATTGCCTGATACGGCGCGAGCCAGACCGGCATTGCACCAGCATGGTGCTCGATCAAAATGCCGAGGAAACGCTCCATCGAACCGACGATCGCGCGGTGCAGCATCACCGGCCGGCGGCGGCTGTTGTCTTCCGCGACGTATTCGGCACCCAGGCGCTCCGGCAGCACCATGTCGAGCTGAAGCGTGCCGCACTGCCACGAGCGGCCGAGCGCGTCCTTGATGTGGTACTCGATCTTCGGGCCGTAGAACGCGCCCTCACCTGGCAACTCTTCCCACGTGAGACCACAAGCCGTCAGCGCATCGCGCAAACCTTGCTCGGCACGATCCCACGTCTCGTCCGTACCGGCACGCTGGTCGGGGCGCAGCGACAGCTTGATGTCGATGTGATCGAAACCGAAATCCTTGTACACGCTCATGGCCAGCGTGTTGAACGCGATCGATTCCGAGATGAATTGATCTTCCGTACAGAAGATGTGCGCATCGTCCTGCACGAAGCCGCGCACGCGCATCAGGCCGTGCAGCGCGCCCGACGCCTCGTTGCGGTGGCACGAGCCGAATTCCGCGTAACGCAGCGGCAGATCGCGGTACGAACGCAGGCCGTGCTTGAACACCTGGACGTGCCCCGGACAGTTCATCGGCTTGATCGCGTAGTCGCGCTTCTCCGACTCCGTCGTGAACATGTTCTCGCGATAGTTCTGCCAGTGGCCCGACGCTTCCCATAGCGAGCGGTCCATGATCATCGGCGTCTTGATCTCGAGATAGCCGGCCTCGTTGACGCGGCGGCGCATGTACTGCTCGACCTGCTGCCACAGCGCCCAGCCCTTCGGATGCCAGAACACCATGCCCGGCGACTCTTCCTGCATGTGGAACAGGTCGAGCTGCTTGCCCAGCTTGCGGTGGTCGCGCTTTTCCGCTTCCTCGAGCATGTGCAGGTACTGGTCCTGGTCTTCCTTCTTCGTCCAGGCCGTGCCGTAGATGCGCTGCAGCTGCTCGTTCTTCGAATCGCCGCGCCAGTACGCGCCCGCGACCTTCATCAGCTTGAAGACCTTCAGCTTGCCGGTGGACGGCACGTGCGGGCCGCGGCACAGATCGGTGAAGCCGCCGTGCGAGTACAGCTTGATTTCGTCGCTTTGCGGAATCGATTCGATGATCTCGGCCTTGTACTTCTCGCCGATGCTGCGGAAATAACCGGCCGCCTCGTCGCGCGACACGACACGGCGCGTGACCGGCTCGTCCTTCTTCGCGAGTTCCTGCATGCGCTTTTCGATCTTTTCGAGATCTTCCGGCGTAAACGGGCGGTTGTACGAGAAGTCGTAATAGAAACCGTTGTCGATCACCGGACCGATCGTCACCTGCGCGTCCGGATACAGTTCCTTCACCGCATACGCGAGCAAGTGGGCGGTCGAGTGGCGGATGATGTCGAGGCCGTCGGCATCCTTGTCCGTGACGATCGCGAGCGACGCGTCGCGGTCGATCACCGTCGACGTATCGACGAGCTCGCCATCGAGCTTGCCACCAAGCGCAGCCTTCGCAAGGCCGGGACCGATCGAGGCCGCAACCTCGGCAACTGTCACCGGATGCTCGTATTGTCGAACTGAGCCGTCAGGCAAGCGTATCGAAACCATAGCAATCTCCGTGATGCCGACAGTGGGCGGCAGACCAGGTACGCGAGATCGAACTCACGCGTGAAAATTCGCGACAAAAAAAATGCGGCCCCGCTTTCGAGGGGCCGCATTCGATACTTCACTCAAACTGAAAGGGCGAAAACGTTCCTCGACTAGCGTCGCTCCGAAGTGGTTTCGGTCAACGTTCGCGGTGTCATAACCGTATTCGCCTTGTTCGCGTTGAGTTGTGTACTGCATCGAACACCCGGAGGCCGGGCATTCTCAATTCGTTGGTAGGCTCGATTGGACTCGAACCAACGACCCCCACCATGTCAAGGTGGTGCTCTAACCAGCTGAGCTACGAGCCTAGAGAAGCTAAGATTATATGGAGCCGTTACGGGCTTGGCAAGTGTTTTTATGCGGTCGCAGCAAAATAACGCGGTTCCAACCCCATCACACCTTCCGCCCCGCCCGCACGACGCCCTGCACCTCGCCGAGCAGCGTACATGCGCGCTGCACCTGCGCCGAATTCGATACCTCGACCGTGAACTGCATGAATGCCGCATTGCGGCGGCTCTGCGTCTTCACGCCCACGACGTTGATCTTTTCGCGTGCGAACACTTCGGAGATATCGCGCAGCAACCCTTGCCGGTCGCTCGCCTCGATCATCAGGTCGACCGGATAGACGGACGCGCCGCGCCCGCCCAGCACGTCGGCCGACCACGTCGTCTGCAGCACGCGTTCCGGCGCACGCTCGACCATCCGGCGAAACGTCGGGCAGTCGGTGCGGTGGATCGACATCCCCTTGCCGCGCGTGACGAAACCGCTGATCGGATCGGGCGGCGCCGGACGGCAGCAGCGCGCCAGTTGCGTCAGCAACGCGTCGACGCCGACCACCAGCACGCCGGTCGACGCGCCGTGCGCGACGCTCGCGCCGCTGCTGCGCTTCTCGAAATCGGCCGGCGCCTCGGGCGCCGGTTCCGGCGGCGGTGCGTCGGACAGCGCGTGCTCGACGTTGCGCAGGCTGAATTCTTCCTTGCCGACGACCGAGAACAGCTCCTCGGGCGACTTGAAGCCGAGCTTCGCGGCGAGGTTGTCCAGGTTGACCGACGTCTTGCCCTCGCGCTGCAGCGTCTTTTCGACCAGCGCACGACCATGCGCGACGTTTTCTTCCTGCTCGATCGAGTTGAACCACGCGCGCACCTTCTGCCGTGCACGCGGGCTCTTCAGGTAACCGAGCTGCAGGTTCAGCCAGTCGCGCGACGGGCCGCCTTCCTTCACCGCGACGATCTCGACCGTCTGGCCGTTCGCGAGCGACGTGTTCAGCGGCACCATCACGCCGTCGACGCGCGCGCCACGGCAGCGATGGCCGAGCTCGCTGTGCAGGTGGTACGCGAAATCGACCGGCGTCGCGCCCTGCGGCAGCGCGATCACGCGCGCCTGCGGCGTCAGCACGTAGATGTGATCGTCGTCGAGCGACGTCTCGCGCAATTGCGCCCACGCCTGGTCGCCCGACACTTCGGTGCCGTCCTCGACGTCGTCCTTCCACGCGAGCAACTGGCGCAGCCACGCAATCTTCTCGTCGTACTTGTCGCTCGCCGAGAACTGGCCGCCATAGCCACGCGCGCCGGCCTCCTTGTAGCGCCAGTGCGCGGCAACGCCGTACTCGGCGAAGCGATGCATCTCCTGCGTGCGGATCTGCACTTCGAACGCACGGCCGTCGTCGCCGATCACGACCGTATGCAGCGACTTGTAGCCGTTCGGCTTCGGCCGCGAGATGTAGTCGTCGAATTCCTTCGGCACCGGCTGCCACAGGTGATGCACGATGCCGAGCACCGCGTAGCAATCCTTGATGTCGGGCACGATCACGCGAAACGCGCGCACGTCGTACAGCTCGGAGAAATCGAGCTCCTTGCCGCGCATCTTGCGCCAGATGCTGTAGATATGCTTCGGCCGGCCGCTCACGTCGGCCTGGATGTGCGCTTCCGCGAGCTCGTGCTGCAGCCGCGCGATCGCCTGCGTGACGTACGCCTCGCGCTCGATGCGCTTTTCGTCGAGCAGCTTCGCGATCCGCTTGTAGGTGACGGGATCCTCGAAGCGGAACGCGAGATCCTCGAGCTCCCACTTCAGTTGCCAGATACCGAGACGGTTCGCGAGCGGCGCATAGATCTCGAGCGTCTCGCGCGCGACGTCGGGCGGCGGATCGAGCTTCGCGGCCGCGTAATAGCGCAGCGACTGCAACCGCGACGCGAGCCGGATCAGCACCACGCGAATGTCCTGCGCGAAGGCGAGCAGCATCTTGCGCAGCGCCTCGATCTGCGTGCGCCGCTCTTCCGCCGCGTCGCGCCCGGAGTCGGGCTTTGCGTTCTGCGCGGCGCGCAGGCTCACGGTACCGAGCCGCAACAGCTTGCGCACGTCGGACACGAGCCGCGCGACCTCGTCGCCGAAACGTTCGGTCAGCTCGCGCTCGGGGTCGCTCAGGTGCGGCGTCAGCACGAACAGCGCGGCGGCCTGCATCGCGGACGGATCGACGTTCAGCGTGCGCATGATCGCCGCCGTGCCCGCCGAGTGGTCGGCGAGCAGCTCGCCCGACGACAGGCGCGCGTCGCCGGCCCGCTCGCGCACGAACGCGAGCACGTCGTCGAACGACGGCGCCGCGACGGGAGAGGCGGAAACGGATTCGGTCATTGCACGGCCTGCCGGAATACGGTCATCGTCGGATAACGCTCAGCTCCGCTGCGCGGCGACGACCACGATCTCGACGAGCAGCGCCGGATCGGCGAGCTTCGCCTCGACGGTGGCGCGCGGCGGCGTGTTGCCCGGCGCGACCCATGCATCCCACTCCGCATTCATGCCTTCGAAGTTCGCGAGATCCGAGATGTAGATCTGCACCGACAGCAGATGCGCCTTGTCGCTGTTCGCTTCGGCGAGCAGGCGGTCGATGTGGCCGAGCACTTCGCGCGTCTGGCCGCGGATGTCCTGCGTGGTGTCTTCGGCGATCTGGCCGGCCAGATACACGGTGCCGTTGTGGATCGCGGTTTCGGAGAGCCGGGCCCCGACGTGGTGACGAATGACTGCCATGAAAATGTTCCGGTCGTGATGAGTGAGGAATCGGACGGCGGCACGGCCCGCGTGCCGCCGAACCGCATATTATGACGCGTTTATGCGTCGCCTTCGACGAAAAACCGCCGCGCGAGCGCAATCTGGTCGGCGCTGACGAAGGCGGGCGCGTGGCCCGCGCCCGGAATCTCGACCTGCGTCACATGGCGGCCGCGGCGAACCATTTCGGCCGCCGTCTCGCGCGACAGCAAGTCGGACGTCTCGCCACGCACGACGAGCAGCGTCGCATCGGTCGCCTCGATCGCGTGCCACAGCGCGGCTTCGCCGAGTGCGGCCAGTTCGGGCGTCGTGGCCTTGAACGGCTCGGCGATGCGCGGGTCGTAGCGCATCGTCCAGCCGCCTTCGGGCAGCTCGTGCAGCAGCGGCCCGTTGATCTCGCGCCACTCGTCGGCGCTCAGCGCGCCGAACGGCAGCGACAGCGACGTCAGGTAGTCGATCCCCTCCTGCTCGGTCGCAAAGCGCGGCTGCACGCCGAGGTATTCGCCGATGCGCGTCAGCGAATCGGGCTCGATGCGCGGGCCGACGTCGTTGACGATCATCCGGCGCACCGGCGAACCGGGCAGCCCGGCCAGCGCCATGCCGATCAGGCCGCCCATCGACGTGCCGAACCAGTCGACCGATTCGACGTCGAGCCGCGCAATCAGCGTCACCATGTCGGCCACGTACTGCGGAATCGCATAGTGCCGCGGATCGGCCAGCCGGTCCGATTGGCCGCGCCCGACGACATCGGGGCAGACGACGCGATACGTATCGGACAGCGCGGCGGCAAGCCGGTCGAAATCGCGTCCGGAGCGGGTCAGGCCATGCACGCACACGAGCACGCGCGGATTCGCGGGATCGCCCCACTCGGTATAGGCGACGTGGTGAAGGCCGGCCGCGCTCGCACACTGCACGCGCCGCTGGCGGGGAACCGGGGGATTCGCTGGGGTCGTTGGCATCGTTGGCATCCTGTCGAACGGGGGCGACGCGCGGGACAACGCCTGCGGCGCCCGATGCAAACGATTGTAAACCGCTTCGGAATGACGGGCCGCGACGCGCCCGGCCCACCATCCGGAACGGGTTCAATCGTGGCGGCGCCACGCGTGACGCAACTGCTCGCGCAGGAAATCGACGAACGTCCGCACGCGCAACGACACGTGACGGCCGCCGGGATAGACGGCATGCAACGGCGCGGCGGGCGCCTCGAAGGCCGGCAGCACGCGCACGAGCCGACCGGCGTCGAGATCGGCGCCGACGTCCCAGATCGACTTCAACGCAATGCCCGCGCCTTCGAGCGCCAGCGTGCGCGCCGCGCCGCCGTCGTTCGTCAGCAGCGTGGCCGTCACCTCGACCGCCACGTCACCTTGCGCGCCGTCGAACCGCCATTCGGCACGCGGCTGATCGCCCATCACGATGCATCGGTGTGCACGGAGCTCGGCCGGATGGGCCGGCCAACCGTGCGCCGCGAGATAGCCCGGCGACGCGCACAGCACGCGATGATTCGGCGCCAGCTCGCGCGCGATCATCGTCGAATCGGCCAGATTGCCGATCCGCACGGCGACGTCGATATCGGCTGCCAGCAGATCGACGACCGTATCGGTCAGCATCAGCTGCACGGTCAATTGCGGATGTCGCTGCTGAAATGCCGCAATGAGCGGCGCGATCCGCAGGCGGCCGAGTTCGCCGGGCGCCGTCACGCGCAGCACGCCGCTGACCGTGCCGCGGCGATCGCGCATCAGCGTTTCGGCATGCTCGACCTCGGCCAGGATGCGCAGCACCTGCGCATGAAACTGCGCACCGTCGTCGGTGAGCGTTTGCTGCCGCGTCGTCCGGTGCAGCAGGCGCACGCCGAGTCGCGACTCGAGATGCGCGAGCCGCTTGCTGACGACCGACAACGACAGGTCGAGCTCGCGCGCCGCCGCCGACAGGCTGCCGGCCGACACGATCCGCGCGAAGGTATCGAGCGCCGGGAAATCGTCGATCAGCGTCATGGCGTGCGCCTCGCCCAAACCTTTCCTTTTTTCGAATAATCCATTCGCATTTTGCCAGTATTTGCATTCATAACGGAAACCTACCATACCTGTTCCGCGTCGTCGCACGACGCCTTCACAGGACCCTCGAAACCATGTCGATCCGCCTTCGTTCGGCCGCCCGCCCCCTCGCGCACGCATTCGCGACAGCCGCCTGCGTCGTGGCGCTCTGGCCCGCCGCTTCCCGTGCCGCCGACCTCGTCGCACCGCACAGCCTGACCGTCGCGGCAGGCTTGCCGGCCGCGCAGGCACGCGCGCAAATCCTGGTCGCGCGCCGCTACGGCACCTTCTGGAATACCGGCGACCCTGCGCTGGCTCGCGCGGCGCTCGCCGTCGACTTCACCGACCGAACGCTGCCGCCCGGCCGCGAACAAGGCGTACCGGGGCCACTCGCGGCCTCGGGCACGATGCGCGACGCGATCCCGGACCTGCGCTGTGACATCGAACAGATGATCGTCGCGGGCGACCGGGTCGTCGTGCACCTGCATTTCCGCGGGCATTTCACCGGCGCTTTCAACGGAACGGCGGGGCGCGGACAGGCGATCGACTTCATCGCGACCGATATCTACCGGATCGACCAGGGCCGGATCGCGGAAAACTGGCACATCGAGGACAACCTGACGCTGATGCGTCAGCTCGGGCTCGTCGGCTGACGGAGGGAACGATGACTCACGGCAACCACCCTCCCGCGACGCCGCTGCCGCGCCGCACGTTCCTGGCCCAGGCCGGCGCCGGGCTCGCGGCCGGCGTCGCGGCGGCCGCAGGCGCCTCCCTGCCGGCAACCGCCGCGCCAACGGCGGCGCTCGCCGCACCGGGCGCCACGCCGTTCTGGCCCGACGGCGCGCGCATCGTGATCTCGATCTCGATGCAGTTCGAAGCAGGCGGACAGCCGCCCACGGGCGCGGACAGCCCGTTTCCGACCGTCGCGTTCCCGCCGTCGGTACCGGTCGATCTCGCCTCGGCCACCTGGTTCGCGTACGGCTACCGGGAAGGGATTCCGCGCCTGCTCGATCTGTGGGACCGGCACGGCGTGAAAGTGACGTCGCACATGATCGGGGAAGCCGCGCGCCGGCACCCCGATCTGGCGCGCGAGATCGTGTCGCGCGGCCACGAAGCCGCCGCGCACGGCCCGACGTGGCGCGCGCAATTCACGATGAGCCGCGACGACGAGCGCCGCTTCCTGACCGAAGCACGCGACATGGTCGAAGCGGTGACCGGCCAGCGTCCGACCGGCTACAACTGCAACTGGCTGCGGCGCGGACCGCATACGTTGTCGCTGCTGCAGGAACTCGGCTACACGTATCACATCGACGACGTCAGTCGCGACGAACCGTTCGTCGAGACCGTCGGCGGTCGCGATTTCGCCGTGGTCCCGTACACGCTGCGCAACAACGACATCCTGCTGATCGAAGGCCGCCACTACACGCCGGCGATGTTCCTCGAGCAGATCAAGCTCGATTTCGACCAGTTGTACGCGGAAGCCGGGCAGCGGCGCAGACTGATGTCGATCAGTGCGCACGACCGGATCAGCGGCACGCCGCAGATGGTCCGCGCGTGGGACGACTTCCTGCACTACGCGCGATCACATCCGGGGGTCGCTTTCATGCGCAAGGACGATATTGCGCGCTTCGCGCTGCGCAGCCCGTCGACGCTGCGCGAGACCGAAACGATCTGACCGGATGCCGTTCAACTCATCACCAGGAATGACCTTCATGAATGATCCGCTCCACGGCAAGAACGTCCTCGTCGTCGGAGGCAGCTCCGGCATCGGCGCCGCCACCGCGGCGGCTTTCGCGCGACACGGCGCGCGCGTGACGATCGCGTCGCGCGATCCGGGCAGGTTCGACGTCGATGCCATGCCGGGCGCGCACGTGCGGACCGAAACGCTCGACATCACCGATACGGCGGACGTCGATGCGTTCTGCGCGCGCGCCGGCCAGTTCGACCACGTCGTGATTTCGGCCGCGAAGACGGCCACGGGCGCAGTCCGCGCGCTGCCGCTTGCCGACGCGCAGGCTGCGATGGACAGCAAGTTCTGGGGCGCGTACCGCATCGCCCGCGCGATCGATATCGCGCCCGGCGGCTCGCTGACGTTCGTGTCGGGCTACCTCAGCGTGCGACCGAGCGCGTCGTCGGTGCTGCAAGGCGCGATCAATGCGGCGCTCGAGGCGCTCGCCCGCGGCCTGGCGCTCGAGCTCGCGCCGGTTCGCGTGAATACCGTGTCGCCGGGCCTGATCGCGACGCCGCTGTGGGACAAGCTCGCGCCCGATGCACGCGACGCGATGTACGCCGGCGCGGCCCGGCGGCTTCCGGCCCGCAGGGTCGGCCAGCCGGAGGATGTCGCGAATACGGTCCTGTATCTGGCGGCCACGCCTTATGCAACCGGTTCGACGGTACTGATCGACGGCGGCGGCGCGATTGCGTGACGCATGCGGTCATGACAAAACGCCCCGCGTTCCGTGAGGAACGCGGGGCGTCGAGCATGACGCAACGACGTGATGCTCAGGCCACGGCGCTGACGTCGAGCGGTGCGCCCGTCTTCGCCTGGATCTCTTCGGCGCTCACGCCGTCGGCGAGTTCGAGCACCTTCAGGCCGGCCGGCGTCACTTCGATCACGCCGAGATCGGTGATGATCAGGTCGACCACGCCGACGCCCGTCAGCGGCAGATTGCATTCGTCGAGGATCTTGTGCTGATCGCCTTTCGCGACATGCTCCATCAGCACGACGACACGCCCCACGCCCGCGACGAGGTCCATCGCGCCGCCCATCCCCTTGATCATCTTGCCCGGGATCATCCAGTTCGCGAGGTCGCCCTGCTTGCTGACCTGCATCGCACCGAGGATCGCGAGGTTGATGTGGCCGCCGCGGATCATCGCGAACGAATCGGCCGACGAGAAGATCGACGAGCCCGGCAGCGTCGTGACGGTCTGCTTGCCGGCGTTGATGAGATCGGCGTCGACTTCGTCTTCGGTCGGCGACGGGCCGATGCCGAGCAGGCCGTTCTCCGACTGCAGCCACACCTCGACGCCTTCCGGCACGTGGTTGGCGACGAGCGTCGGCAGGCCGATGCCGAGGTTCACGTAGAAGCCGTCCTGCAGTTCCTTCGCCGCGCGCGCGGCCATCTGGTCACGATTCCAGGCCATGTCAGTCTCCTTTCGCGCGTACGACGCGTTGTTCGATGCGTTTTTCGGGCGTCGCGTTCAGCACGATGCGCTGCACGAAGATCCCCGGCGTATGGACCTGGTCCGGATCGAGCGCACCGTTCTCGACGATCTCCTCGACCTCCGCCACGGTGATCTTGCCGGCCATCGCGCACATCGGGTTGAAGTTGCGCGCGGTGCGGCGGTAAATGAGGTTGCCGGACTTGTCGGCCTTCCATGCCTTGACGAGCGCGACGTCGGCCGTCAGCGACGGCTCGAGCACGTAGTGGCGATCGCCGAACTGGCGCGTTTCCTTGCCTTCCGCGATCACGGTGCCGTAGCCGGTATTCGTGAAGAACGCGGGGATGCCCGCGCCGCCCGCGCGCAGCTTTTCGGCGAGCGTGCCCTGCGGCGTGAATTCAAGCTCGAGTTCGCCGGCCAGGTACTGGCGCTCGAACTCCTTGTTCTCGCCGACGTACGACGAGATCATCTTCTTGATCTGGCGCGTTTCCAGCAGCAGGCCGAGGCCGAAACCGTCGACGCCCGCGTTGTTGCTGATGCAGGTGATGCCCTTGACGGCCGAATCGCGCAACGCCGCGATCAGCGCCTCGGGAATCCCGCACAGGCCGAAGCCGCCCACCGCGAAGGTCTGTCCGTCGCGGACGATCCCCTCCAGCGCGGCAGCCGCGCTTGGATAGACTTTGTTCATCAGTTGTCCCTTCCTCTATGGAAACCAGCAAAACCGGTTCACGCGCCACGTGGCGCAAGCCCGCCGCATCATTCTATGCACGCGCGGCAAAGCCTGCGTCGAGGCACGCTGTTTTTATGTCGCGACACACCGCCGCGAGATGCCTGAAAGGGTACGATGTGACGCCGATGCGGCACAATACGCAAAAATACATAAGCATTTGCCTCCGCTTGCCTGCGCCATGCCCGATCTCGATTACCAGACCGCCTTCCATCTCGCGCCGCTCGGCCTCGTGCTGTCGCGCGACCGCGTGATCGAGGACTGCAACGACGCGCTCGCGTCGATCTTCCGCTGTGCGCGGGCCGACCTGATCGGAAAATCGTACGCGGTGCTCTACCCGTCGACGGACGAATTCCAGCGGATCGGCGAGCGCATCGCACGCGTGATGGTCGCGAACGGCATCTACTCGGATGACAGAATCATGAAACGCGCGGACGGCGAGCTGTTCTGGTGCCACGTGACGGGCCGCGCGCTCGACCGCACCGCACCGCTTGCGGCCGGCGTCTGGACCTTCGAGGATTTGAGCGCGACGCGCCGCGTCGCGGTCGAGCTGACCCCGCGCGAGCGCGAGATCGCCGCGCAGCTCGCGACCGGCAAGACCAGCAAGCAGATCGGGCGCGTGCTCGACATCAGCTCGCGCACGGTCGACATCTACCGCGCCCGGCTGATGCGCAAATACGGAACGAACAATACGCCGGAGCTGCTGCAGCGCCTGCTCGGACAGTGAACGCGCGTCGCATCGCGGCGCTCGAATGACGATCGGCCGCACACGGCGGCCGATCCGGGGAAACATCGGGGCAACAACGAACACGGCGCGCCACCGGCAACCCGGTGCGGCCTGCCGATAGCCGCGCTCAGCCGACTTTCGTCGCGAGCGCGTGCTCGATCGTGTCGCGCAACAGTTGCGGCAGCGGCACCGACTTGCCGAGCGCGTAATCGACCCACACGCAACGCGCGTTGCCGCGGGCATAGACATGCTGCGGATCGTCCGCGCGCGTGAGCTCGAACCCGGTGTCGAAACTGCTTCGGCCGGGCTTCGCGGCCGACATCTTCGCGATCACGTCGCCCGGATAGTGCAGCTGCTTGAGGAACTCCATCGACGCGGTGACGATGACGGGCCCCTGCCCCTCGCCGTTGCCGCCGGCAATGCCGAGCTGCTCGAACCACGAAATCCGCGCCTGCTCCATGTAGCGGAAATAGACCGTGTTGTTCACATGGCCGAACGCGTCCATGTCGCCCCAGCGGATCGGCATCGACATCTCAAAAACGGGGGAGTAATCGTTTGTTGCGCTCATTGCAGTCTTCTTTGTTGCTGAATGTCATCCGCTCACGCGAGGCCGAAGCCGTCGTCCGCGGAGATGATCGAACCATTGATGAACTGCGACTCGTCGGCCGCGAGCAGCAACAACAGCCCGTCGAGATCCTGCGGCTTGCCGACACGCCGGCGCGGCAGCATCGACTGCAGCTTCTGGCCCTGCTCGGTTTCCCACAGGTAATGATTGATTTCGGTATCGATATAGCCCGGACAGATCGCGTTCACGTTGATCCCGTGGCGGCCCCACTCCAGCGCCATCGCGCGCGTCATCTGCACGACCGCGGCCTTGCTCATCGCGTACAGCCCGATCTGCGGGAATACGCGCAGCCCGGCCACCGACGCGATGTTGATGATCCGGCACGGCGGCTTGCCGTTGCCGCCGCCGTTTGCGCGCATGATCATCCGCTTCGCGACTTCCTGCGCGACGAAAAATGCGCCGCGCGTATTCGTATCGAACACGAACTCGAAATCCGCGGGCGTCACGTCGACGAGCTTCTGCATCGTCGACACGCCCGAATTGTTCACGAGGATGTCGATCGTGCCGGCTTCCGTCTCCGCATGCGCGACGGCCGCCTTGATGCTCTGGACGTCGGTCACGTCGAGCGACACGACGTGCGCCGCGCCGCCCGCCGCCTCGATTTCCGCGCGCAACTCCTTCAGGCGTTCGACGCGGCGGCTCGCGAGCACGACCTTCGCGCCGGCCTGCGACAGCACCTGCGCAAAACGCTGCCCGAGGCCGCTCGACGCGCCCGTGACCAGCGCAACCTTGCCTTCCAGATTGATCGATCGACCCATTTGCACATCCCCTTTCGATGTCGTTTCGCCGGCCCGGGCGGCACAGCCCGAGCGGCATTACCCTAGCACAAAAAATAGAACGATCGTGCTAATCTACCTGCATGTTGTTGCGGCAAGCGTTTCGTTTCGCAGACAATACGCTCCCGAATAAAAGCATTCTAACGGTTAGAGGAACGCCAATGACCCCCGCAAGCCTCATCGAGCAATACGGCCCGCGCGAATCGATGGAATACGACGTCGTGATCGTCGGCGGCGGCCCCGCCGGGCTGTCGGCGGCGATCCGGCTCAAGCAGCTGGCCGCCGAGAAAGGCGCCGAGATCGGCGTGTGC
>NZ_JACCQB010000120.1:0-1454 GCF_015712265.1 Burkholderia sp. 9777_1386
GGGCGGATTCAACCGGTCGTCGCAACACTAAATTGTTGAACAGATTTCAGGTACTCGTCGAGAGCTTCGGCCGGCGTCTTCCAGCCGAGCGCTTTCCGGGGCCTGGTATTCAATGTATTTGCAACGGCTTGAATCTCTCGAGCGCTCCACCGGGATAGGTCGGTGCCCTTTGGGAAGTATTGTCGTAGAAGGCCGTTCGTGTTTTCGTTCGTGCCACGCTGCCATGGGCTGTGCGGGTCCGCGAAGAAGACCTTCACGCCGGATTCGATCGTGAAGCGAGCGTGATCGGACAGTTCCTTGCCGCGGTCCCACGTCAATGATCGCCACAACTGGGCAGGCATGTCCGTCACAGTTTTTTTGAGCGCATTGGCCATCGTGACAGCTCCGTAGCCGGCCAGCGCGGGTCCATTTTTCGTGCGCGGAATCACCCCATAGCCGCTCTCCCGAGGTAAGTGCACGAGCATGGTGAAACGGCTCGATCTCTCCACCAGTGTCCCGATAGCGGACCGGTTCAGGCCGATGAGCAGATCCCCCTCCCAATGGCCCGGCACCGCACGATCCTCTGCCTCTGCTGGGCGGCTGGAAATCATCACGTCCTCACTTACGTGTGCCCACGCCTTGGCTTGCGCCCTGGCTCTGGGAACGCGCAACGCGCGCCCGGTGCGCAGGCAGCCCACCAGTTCGCGCTTGAGCGCGCCGCGTCCTTGAATGTATAGGGCTTGGTAAATGGCTTCGTGAGAGATGCGCATGGAATCATCATCGGGGAAATCGATCTTCAGCCGGTTAGCAATCTGTTCAGGCGACCAGCCATTGACCCATTTGCGGTCACCGCGACGTGGCTTGTTTCGCCCCTTGAACGGTGCCTGCCGAGGCCCGACAATCTCGCGACCATCGGCGTCATGCACATTGCCCTCCAGGCGCTCCTGTACGTAGTGGTGCAGTTGCGCGTTGGTCGCCAGTTTCGCCGGCTTTGGTCGTTTGGCAAACCGTTCCGCCTTCCACTGCGCAACCGAAGCACGATACTCAAGGCAGCCACCACGAGTGGCAGCGTTACGCGTGAGCTCCCGCGAAACCGTTGATGGGCTGCGTCCGATACGACGGGCGATCTCGCGCACGCCAAAGTTTCGGGCCGACAGCAATGCTATCTCTTCTCGCTCAGCGAACGACAAGTACCTACCGGATATCGGATTCGTCATGAAAAGTGGCATGCCGCCACGATAGCGGAACCAACGCGAACCTACCGCCGGCGATACCCCAACTGTCTCTGCTGCTCTCTCGCTCGTGATACCGGTGGCGATCTGCTTCCAAAATAGACGCTCGGTTTCATGCCGAAGCGATGGTGCGCCCGGCGAGTGCATCGCTCCTCGGCCTGTCAACTGATACACCCGCTTTGCGCTTCGCCCCATGCAACACCTCCTCGATTAAAGGTGTTGCGACGACCGGTTGAATTCGCC
>NZ_JACCQB010000121.1:0-1452 GCF_015712265.1 Burkholderia sp. 9777_1386
GGTGGATTCAACCGGTCGTCGCAACACTAGATTGTTGAACGGACCTGAGATACTCGTCCAGAGCTTCAGCAGGCGTTTTCCAGCCGAGTGTTTTCCGGGGCCTGGTGTTCAACGTATTTGCAACGGCTTGAATCTCTCGAGCGCTCCACCGGGACAGATCCGTGCCCTTTGGAAAGTATTGTCGTAGAAGGCCGTTCGTGTTTTCGTTCGTGCCACGTTGCCATGGGCTGTTCGGGTCGGCGAAGAAGACCTTCACACCAGATTCAATTGTGAAGCGAGCATGATCGGACAGTTCCTTTCCCCGATCCCAAGTCAATGATCGCCACAACTGGGCAGGCATGCTCGTCACGGTTTTCTTGAGTGCGTTGGCCATCGTGACAGCCCCATAGCCGGCCAGCGCGGGACCGTTTTTCGTCCTGGGAATCAGCCCATAGCCTTCCTCGCGAGGCAGATGGATGAGCATGGTGAATCGGCTTGATCGCTCGACCAGCGTTCCGATCGCAGAACGGTTCAAGCCGATGATCAGATCACCTTCCCAATGTCCCGGTACGGCACGGTCTTGAGCTTCCGCTGGACGTTCGGAGATCATCACGTCTTCGCTGACATGAGCCCACGCCTTGGCTTGCGCCCTGGCCCTTGGCACTCTCAGTGCTCGTCCGGTGCGCAGATAGGTCACCAGTTCGCGCTTGAGCGCACCACGCCCTTGAATGTAAAGCGCCTGATAGATGGCTTCGTGAGAGATGCGCATGGTTTCGTCATCTGGAAAGTCGACTTTTAATCGATTGGCAATCTGTTCCGGCGACCAGCCATTGACCCATTTGCGATCACTGCGTTCTGGTTTATTCCGCCCGATGAACGCCGCTTGACTAGGCCCTGCGATCTTACGTCCTTTAGCGTCGTGAACCTGGCCTTCCAGGCGCTCTTGCACATAGCGGTGCAGCCTCGGGTTTGTCGCAAGCTTTGCTGGTTTCGGTCGCCTGGCAAACAATTCCGCCTTCCACTGCGCAACTGATGCACGATAATCGAGGCGGCCACTACGAGTTGCAGCATTACGCTTGAGCTCTCGTGAGACCGTTGACGCGCTGCGGCCAATACGGCGAGCGATCTCACGTACGCCGACGCCTTCGGCCGTGAGTAATCCTATCTCTTCACGCTCAGCAAACGATAAGTACCTGCCGGATATTGGACTTGCCATGAACAACGGCATACCGCCACGCTCGCGAAACCAGCGTGTCCCTGCCGCCTGGGACACGCCAACTGCCGCAGCAGCCTTCTCGCTTGTGATTCCGGTCGCAACCTGCTCCCAAAACTGGCGCTCAACCTCATGCCGAAGCGATGGTGCACCTGGCGAGCGCATTGCTCCTCGCCCCGTCAACTGTTGCATCCACTTCGATGGACGACCCATGAAACACCTCCTGGATTAAGGTGTTGCGACGACCGGTTGAATCCACC
>NZ_JACCQB010000122.1:0-1430 GCF_015712265.1 Burkholderia sp. 9777_1386
ATGAACGCGTCCCACCCGTGAACGTGAGAGCAGAAAAAGGGGTGGACCCTCACGGGCCAACGGCATCGATGTGCCCAAGTGGAAAATGCACGCATTTCCCGGCAACCGGAGGATCCACGATGAACAGTATGGCCGTAGGAGTCGACGTCGCCAAGCAGGTTTTCCAAGTGCACTACGTTGATAGGGAAACCGGCGGGATCGTGAATAAGGCAATCAAGCGGGCGAAATTCCTTGAGTTCTTCGCGAACCGCGCGGCCTGTCTTATCGGGATGGAAGCGTGTGGCGGAGCCCACCATTGGGCGCGGCAATTGACGCAGATGGGTCACGAGGTCAGGCTGATGCCGGCCGAGTTCGTGAAGGCGTTCAACATCCGCAACAAGAACGATGCGGCGGACGCACGGGCGATCTGGCTGGCGGTACAGCAACCCGGCAAGCCGGTGGCGGTGAAGACCGAGATGCAGCAGGCGATGGTAGCACTGCACCGGATGCGCGAGCAGTTGGTGAAGTTCCGCACGATGCAGGTCAACGGATTGCGAGGTTTGCTGACGGAATACGGGGAGGTAATGAGCAAGGGGCGGGCGAAGCTGGACAAGGAAATACCGGCCGTGCTTGGCCGAATCGCGGAGCGCTTGCCAGCGGCGCTAATCGATACGTTGCGCGAGCAATGGAACGGGTTGGCAAAGCTCGACGAGCAGATCGCGGAAATCGAACGCCGGATGCGCGAATGGAAGAAGGAAGACAAGGCGGTGAAGGCGATTAGCGAGATACCGGGCGTAGGTTTGCTGACGGCCACCGCAGCGGTAGCAATGATGGGCGACCCGAAGGCGTTCAGCTCGGGACGAGAGTTCGCGGCGTGGGCCGGGTTAGTGCCGAAGCAGACCGGCTCGGGCGGTAAGGTGAACTTACACGGGATCAGCAAGAGGGGCGACATGTATCTGCGCACGCTACTGATTCACGGGGCACGAAGCGTGCTGACGCATGCGAAAGAGCCCGGTGAGTGGATCGAGCAGATGAAGAAGCGGCGACCGCCGAATGTGGTGATCGTCGCACTGGCCAACAAGATGGCACGGACGATCTGGGCTGTACTGGCCCATGACCGGCCGTACCAAAAGGGTTACGTGAGCGTGAAGCCGGCCTGATCGGTGAATGCCACGTTGAAGATCAACGTTTAACACTGGGTGAACGTCGAAAGGTTGCGCAGGAATCGAGTGTGATGACAAGCCAGGTAGGACCGGGACTCGCTAAACCTGAATCGTGGTAAGAGCTTCGAGCTCGCCAGGAGAATGAGGCGCGAGTCAGCGAATTTCATAGGGGCCCGCAGCGGCAGTACTGGCTGCAACAAGGCCGGATATAGAGCTGCAGCCCATCCTGTCTGTCTGAACACACGAAAACTGTTGCAAACGGGACGCGTTCATATAGATCACGATGAA
>NZ_JACCQB010000123.1:0-1344 GCF_015712265.1 Burkholderia sp. 9777_1386
GGGGGTGTCAGGATTTCCGTGTTCAAGGCGGGTTGAGTAATTACACGGAAGGCCGGATGAATCGATCTGCGTAAAGGATAGCGAATTGGTTCATGGCGGTCTTCCAGTCATGAGCTGCACTACCCCAATTCGCCGTGATGTTGCGCAGGGCCAGCCAGATGAGTTTCGTGGCTGCCTCGTCGGTCGGGAAGTGACCACGGGTCTTGATGATCTTGCGCAACTGCGAGTTGATATTTTCAATCGCGTTCGTCGTGTAGATGATCTTGCGCACACCCGGCGGAAACGCAAAGAACGGAATCACACGATCCCAGGCGTTGCGCCACGCGCTACTGACGGTCGGGAATTTCTGGCCCCACGGACCATCCGCAAACGCATCGAGTTCGGCCTGAGCGGCTTCCGCACTGGGGGCGGCGTAGATCGGTTTGATCGCGGCGGCCAGTCCTCTGCGGTCCTTCCAACTGGCGTAATCGAGGCTGTTGCGGATCAAATGGACGATGCAGGTTTGCAGCGTCGTGGCCGGAAACACTGCTGCCAGCGCTTCGGGCATGCCCTTCAGTCCGTCAGTGACGGCGATCAGGATGTCGTGAACGCCGCGCGTCTTCAAGTCATTGAACACCTTCATCCAGAACTTGGCGCCCTCGGTATTTTCGATCCACAGGCCCAGGATCTCCCGCGTGCCGTCGGGCAGCACACCCAGCGCCAGGTACACCGCCTTGTTGCGCACGACGGCGTCTTCGCGAATCTTGACCCGCAGTGCGTCGAAAAACACGACCGGATACATTGGCTCGAGCGGCCGGGCCTGCCAGGCGGTTACTTCGGCCATGACCTCGTCGGTGACCGAGCTGATGAAGTCGGGCGAGACCTCAGTGCCGTACTGTTCCAGCAGGAAGCCTTGGATCTCGCGTACGGTCATGCCTCGGGCATACATGGCGACGATCTTGTCGTCGAAGCCCGTGAAGCGCCGTTCGTGCTTGGGAATCAGGATGGGTTCGAAGCTGCCGTCGCGGTCACGCGGCACCTCGATACGGATCGGACCGTCTTCGGTCAGAACCGTCTTGGCCCCTTTGCCGTTGCGCTGATTCGTGGCGTTGGCCGGCTTGGCAGCACCGGGAGGGTAGCCGAGATGATGGTTCATCTCGCCGCCCAGTGCCCGTTCGATCAGCGCCTTCTTGAGCGCCAGCGTCGCGGCATTGATGGCTTCAGCCGTCATCGGACCGTTGCCGAACTGCTCAAGCAACTCGGCCGGAATCGCCGGCAGAGCCGCCGGCTGGGCTTTCGGTTTGCGAGGCATAAATTCTCCTTGGGAGCATGTTATGCCTTAAACACAAAATTCCTGACAGGCCC
>NZ_JACCQB010000124.1:0-1342 GCF_015712265.1 Burkholderia sp. 9777_1386
TGTAGTAGCTTTTTAGAAATGTCGTGTTCTAGCCATTTAGAAATGTCGCATTTGGACCTCGGTAAGCTTGCCGGTTCCCCGTCAGATCATGGAGCCGACGATGCACCGAACAGCTCTGGTGACATTGGACATGCGAGAACTCGACCGTCTGAAGGTGATTCAGGCTGTGGTGGATTCGGGCCTGAAGCCCGGCCGCGCGGCCGAACGGCTGGGCCTGACGGTCCGGCAGATCGAGCGGCTGGTGATTCGATATCGGGAGTCTGGCGCGGTGGGCCTGACCTCGCGCAAGCGTGGCGGTCCTGGCAACCGGCGGCTGGATGCGGAGTTGGCCCAGCGGGCCCTGACGATCATCCGGGATCGCTACGCCGATTTCGGGCCGACACTGGCGTGCGAGAAGCTTCGGGAATGCCACGGCATCCAGCTCGCCAAGGAAACGGTACGGCGGCTGATGACGGAAGCTGGTTTGTGGGTGCCGCGCCGACAGCGACCACCGAAGGTTTATCAGCCACGAGCACGCCGGGCCTGCCTGGGCGAACTGATCCAGATCGACGGCAGCGACCATCGGTGGTTCGAGGAACGGGCGGCGGCCTGCACGCTACTGGTGTACGTCGACGATGCGACGAGCCGGTTGATGATGCTGCACTTCACGCAGACCGAATCGACCTTCAGCTACTTCGAGGCGACGCGGGCGTATATCGAACGGCACGGCAAACCTGGAGCGTTCTACAGCGACAAGTACAGCGTGTTCCGCAACGTCAAACCTGGCAAGAACGGCAACCGCGTAACGCACTTCGGCCGAGCGATGTCTGAGCTGAACATCGACACGTTCTGCGCGAACAGCAGTCCGGCCAAGGGGCGAGTCGAGCGAGCACATCTGACGTTGCAGGATCGCTTGGTCAAGGAGATGCGATTGCGCGGGATCAACACGGTGGCCGACGCCAACGCTTACATGCCCCTCTTCATGGCCGCTTACAACGCACGTTTCGCAAAGCCTCCGAAGAGCGACTTCAATGCACACCGGCCGCTGCATGCCGATGAGAATCTCGACTGGGTGATGACATGGCGCGAGCTGAGGAAAGTCACGAAGTCGCTGACGGTGCAGTACGACCGGGTGATGTATTTGCTGGACGATACGCCGGAGAATCGGAAGCTGATCGACCGAACGATCGAGGTTTGGGAGTACCCGGATGGGCGCATCGAACTCCGAACAGAGGGTCGCGTGCTGCCCTGCAGACAGTACGACCGGCTGGCCGAGATCGATCAAGCCGCCGTTGTCGAACACAAGCGTTTGAGTCACGTGCTGCAGGTCGCGCAAGCCCTTCAAGCACAACGCGATAACAGC
>NZ_JACCQB010000125.1:0-1240 GCF_015712265.1 Burkholderia sp. 9777_1386
TGAACCGCTTGGATTTCTTGGACAGTACCGAGCGTTAGTGTTCGGTCTTTCATGAGCCTTCGGCCGTGGGCCGAAGGCTGTATTGCCGGGCGAATTCACCCGGTGTTAGCTCTTTGAGCGCCATGTGAGGTCGAGTCTCATTGTAGTCGCGGCGCCAAGCCTCGATCTCTCGTTTGGCTTCCGCTAACGATTCGAACCAGTGCAGGTTCAGACATTCGTCCCTGAACGAGCCGTTGAATGTCTCGATGAAGCTGTTGTCGGTGGGCTTGCCTGGCCGGCTGAAGTCGATCTGCACCTTGTAGTGGTAGGCCCACATGTCCAGCAGGCGACCCGAGAATTCGCTGCCGTTATCGGCGAACAGGAACCTCGGTGCGCGGCGCTGAGCCACCAAACGATTCAGCACTGACACGACGTCCTCGGCACGCAAGCGCTTGCCTACTTCAATGGCCAGCACTTCACGGCTAAAGATGTCCACGACCGTCAGGGCGCGCAAGCGGGTGCCGTCGGCTAACTGGTCCGCCACAAAGTCCAGACTCCAGACTTCATTGGGACGAACCGGCACGCAACGCTCGCGGCGCGACACCACCATCTTGCGGCGCTTGGGTAGCTTCGAACGCAGTTGAAGCTGCTCTTCGGCGTAGAGCCGATAGACCCGATTACGGCTCACACGCCAACCTTCACGCTTGAGCAGCACGTGCACGCGCCGGTAGCCATATCGAACGCGCGTCTGCGCAATCTCGCGCATGCGTTGACGCAGTGCCGTTTGCGGGTCCTTGACGCTGCGATAGTAGTGGGTACTGCGAGCTTGCTTGACCAGCCGGCACGCCCGCTGCGTCGGAAGACCGTAGTGATCCACGATGTAGCTCACTGCCTGTCTCTTCAGCGCGGGCGCGGCCACTTTTTTGTGGCGATATCCTGCAGGATGGCCTTGTCCAGACTCAGTTCCGCAACTAGCTTCTTGAGCCGCTCGTTCTCATCCTGGAGTTGCTTCAGTTCGCGGACCTGGTTCGACTCCAGACCCGCGTACTGCTTCTTCCATCGGTAATACGTCTGCTCCGATATCCCGAGCTGCCGAACCAGATCCGCCACCGGCATGCCCAGCTCAGCCTGCTTGAGCGCGGCCACGATCTGCTCCACCGAATATTGCTTGCGCTTCATCGCCAACCTCCCGTTCCTATTGGGAAAATTGCCTCCGAAACACTAACACTCATTTGTGTCCAGGATTTCTAGAGCAGATCAG
>NZ_JACCQB010000126.1:0-1239 GCF_015712265.1 Burkholderia sp. 9777_1386
TGACCTGCCCCCTTCAATAGAGCCAATGGGCTTCTAGCAAAGTCCCTTTAAACCAGCTCCTGGAAGAAAGCGGCAGGAGTATCCGCGGTTGCCCGATGTTTCGCCGCAAACTCTGACGGCGCAAGGTAGTTCAGTGCGCTGTGCGGCCTTTGCTCGTTGTAATCCTGACGCCATGCCGCGATGACAGCCCGAGCGTGCGCGAGCGTCGTGAACCAGTGCTCGTTAAGGCATTCGTCGCGGAACTTGCCGTTGAACGATTCGATGTACGCATTCTGCGTTGGCTTGCCCGCCTGAATCAACTTCAGCGTGACGCTGTTCGCATACGCCCACTGGTCAAGCGCGCGGCTCGTAAATTCGGGTCCCTGGTCGGTTCGCACCGCCTTGGGATAGCCACGGAAGCGAGCTGCACGATCCAATGCCCGAGCGACATACAAACCTGAGATGCCATGGTCGACGACGATGTCGACAGCCTCTTTCGTGAAGTCGTCGACGACGGTCAGGCACTTCACGCGCCGGCCGTTGGAAAGCGCATCCATCACGAAATCGATTGACCACACCTCGTTGGGCGCGCCCGGCAATGCCAGTTGCTCGCGCTCAATCATGACGCCATGGCGCTTGCGACGGCGCCGCACAGCCAGCCCTGCCTCACGGTACAGGCGATAGATGCGCTTGTGATTGGCGTGCGTGCCTTCGCGCTCCATCAGGGCGTGCAGTCGGCGGTAGCCGAATCGACGACGTTCGTGCGCCAACTCCACCAGACGCGCCGCGAGCACCTCATTCTCGTGGTCCGGCTTCGCGTCGTAATGCAGCACGCTGCGAGAAAGCCCGACAAGCCTGCAGGCGCGGCGCTCGGAGATGTTGATCTTCTCCCGAATCGCCGACACTGCTTCGCGTTTGGCTTGCGGGCTCAGGGCTTTCCCTTGACGACGATCTTCAACGCTTCCATATCGAGCATTGCTTCGGCCAGCAGTTTCTTCAGCCGGGAATTCTCCACCTCGAGGTCCTTGAGCCGGCGGGCTTCCGAGACTTCCATGCCGCCGAACTTCGCACGCCAGGTGTAGAACGACGCGTCACTGAACCCGTACTTCCTGCACAGTTCCTTGACCGCCATACCGGCTTCGGCTTCCTTCAGAAACCCGATGATTTGCTGTTCCGTAAAGCGCTTCTTCATGTTCGTCTTCTTCTCCGAAAACGAACTTTACTAGACTCCAGCTGGCCCTGTTTGCAGGGGGCAGGTCA
>NZ_JACCQB010000127.1:0-1209 GCF_015712265.1 Burkholderia sp. 9777_1386
GGAAACGCTGATTTATTCGGCTCGGCGGTCATCGCAGACGTAGCCGAGGACGTTTAGAAGACAGCTCACGGAACGGACCCACGACGATGAAGAGGCAGATCGGCTTCGCGGAAGCGGAAATTGCAGGCAAGAAGCGAGTGACGAGGCGCCAACGCTTCCTGGAAGAGATGGAGAAGGTCGTTCCGTGGCAGCGCTTGCTGTCGGCCATCGAACCGCACTATCCGAAGGGCACGCGAGGTCGCCCGCCGATTGGCCTTGAGCGGATGCTGCGAATCTACTTCGTGCAACAGTGGTACGGACTGTCGGACGAAGGACTGGAAGACGCGCTGTATGACAGCATCACGCTGCGAGCCTTCGCCGGCATCGATCTGGCGATCGAGAACGTGCCTGATGCAACCACGCTGTTGAAGTTCCGGCGCCTGCTGATCGAACACGAACTGACACGGAAGTTGTTCGACGAGATTGGCATCTCGCTGTGCGAGCGTGGGCTGATGATGAAGGAAGGCACGCTGGTTGACGCGACGATCATTGAAGCGCCGCCGTCGACCAAGAATGCCGGGAAGAGCCGTGACCCGGAAATGCATCAAACGAAGAAGGGCAACGAATGGCACTTTGGCATGAAAGCCCACATTGGCGTCGACGCCGACTCGGGCCTGATTCACAGTGTGGTTGGCACGGCGGCCAACGTGTCGGATGTATCGCAAGCTCATGCCCTGCTGCACGGGCATGAAGAGCAGGTGTTCGCCGACGCGGGCTACATTGGCGTCGACAAGCGCGAGGAAATGGCGGGCAAGGCCGTGAAGTGGCACGTCGCTGCCAGGCGGGGAAAGATCAAGGCGATGCAAGAAGGAGCGCTGAAGGACCTGGTGATCGCGCTCGAGCGAACCAAGGCGCAGATCCGTTGGCGGGTTGAGCATCCGTTTCATATCGTCAAGAATCTGTTTCAGCATCGCAAGACCCGATACAAGGGCTTGGCCAAGAACACCGCGCAACTGTTCAGCCTGTTCGCTCTGGCGAATCTGGTGATTGCGCGAAATCTGTTGCGATCGGTCCATGGGAGCAGTCCGTCATGCGTATGAAAAATGCGAGCAGGGAGGCTCGCTTACGCGCCAAATTCACTGAATTGAGCGCCGATTCGCTTCGTCATCCAGAAAATTTGAAGCCATCTCGCCTGCAACTTCGGAAGTTGGTCCATTGATCAGCGTTTCC
>NZ_JACCQB010000128.1:0-1186 GCF_015712265.1 Burkholderia sp. 9777_1386
ACAGCAACCATCTTGAGACAGCCCATGTCATGCGCAATTGAAATCCGGCTGCCAACGCTCGCCAGTGCGAGCGATGGCGTTGAGCGTGATGAGCAGCTTGCGCATGCATGCGACGAGGGCGACCTTCTTGGGTTTGCCGGCGGCGACGAGTCTCAGATAGCAGGCGCGAATGAGTGGATTGAAGCGCGTGGCGACCAGCGCGGCGACGTAGAGTACGCGTCGCACGCTGGCACGGCCGCCAAAGATATGACGCTGCCCACGCAGGGTGCCCGAATCGCGATTGATGGGCGCCAGTCCCGCAAGACTGGTGATCTGCTTGCGAGTGAGGTGTCCGAGTTCGGGCAATTCCGCGATGAGCGTGCTGGCGGTGGTCGGGCCGACGCCCTTGACCGATTGCAGCAAAGCCGACAGATCGGCATAGCGCTCCTGAAGAACGCGCTGTATGTCGTTATCGATGTCGGCCAACTGAGCGAGCAAGGCCTCGATCATGGCTTCGATACTTGCACGGGCGCGCTCGTGAGCGACGGCCAGACGCTGCCGCTCGGAGACGAGCATGGCAACGAGCTGGCGCCGTCGCGCGACAAGTGCGACGAGTTCACGCTGCTCCTGACTGGCCAGCGCACGTGGTTGATGTCCCTGGGCATGCAACACGGCGGCAAACTCGGCCAATGCCCGTGCATCAAGGCGATCGGTCTTGGCCAGCCGCCCCATGGCTCGAGCGAAATCGCGCGCTTGGCGGGGATTGATGACGGACACGGGCAACCCGGCGCCGGCCAGCGCTACCGCGCAGGCCCGTTCGTAGCCGCCCGTGGCTTCAAGTATGACCAACGTAACGGTCTTGCGCCTGAGCCAGCGCAACAGCTTCGCGTGCCCGGCTTCAGTGTTCTCGAACGCATGCGTCGAGGTGTCCGAGCAGCAGACTTCGACACTGTCCTTGGCGACATCGATACCTACGAAAACCGGTTGGCTCATGTTCATCGGCTCCCAGCCTTATAGATGCGAAATGAGATCAATCAACCATTCGGGATGGCGTTAAACGAGGCAGCCACGACACGCCTTGAGCTGTGATTCGAGCTTAACGGCTCGCAGGAGACACAAGCTGTGCCGTAGCCGCCAACCGGCAAAGCAGCGCGCCAAACGGCGCGCCACCACTGAAGTTTGAAGCAAATCGAAGATATAAGGAGAC
>NZ_JACCQB010000129.1:0-920 GCF_015712265.1 Burkholderia sp. 9777_1386
ATTGCGCGTCCGTGCGGAGTGCGTCGCGGCCGAACTGGACGAACTCGACCGTCAGCGCCAGCGCGACACGCACGCCCTCGGCGCGCTCGCGCGGCTCGCCGAAGACGGGCTGCCGTCGGCCGCGTTCGACGCCGCGCTGGCCCGCTATGCGCACGGCGCGTTCGAGCAGATGGGGCGAATCGAAGGCGTGATTTTCCCGGCCGCGCGGCGCTACCTCGGCGACGCCGACTGGACCGGACTGGACGAACCCCCGGCGGACAACGCACCCGCGACGCCGCCGGACACGAACGAACCCGCCGATGCGCGACGCGCATCGGACTGACGATTGACGGAGAACAAGATGGCACATGCAGTGCGATTCCACGAAACCGGCGGCCCCGACGTGCTGCGCTGGGAGGCGGTCGACGTCGGCGATCCGGGCGCCGGCCAGGTACGCCTGCGGCACGAGGCGGTCGGCCTGAACTTCGCCGACACGTATTTCCGCAGCGGCCTGTATCCGGTGCCGCTGCCGGCCGGCATCGGCGTCGAGGCGGCCGGCGTGGTCGAGGCCGTCGGCCCCGGCGTGACGAACGTCGCCGTCGGCGACCGTGTGACCTACACGGGCTTCCTGAACACGCTGGGTGCGTACAGCACCGAACGGTTGATCCCCGCCGCGCCGCTCGTCCGGCTGCCGGCCGGCATCGCGTGCGAAACGGCTGCCGCGATGACGATGCGCGGCCTCACGTCGGCCTATCTGCTGCGCCGCATTCATGCGTTCGCGCCGGGCGACACGATCCTGCTGCATGCGGCCGCCGGCGGCGTCGGGCTGATCATGTCGCAATGGGCGAAGCTGCTCGGGCTCAACGTGATCGGCACCGTCTCCAGCGAACACAAGGCCGCGATTGCCCGCGCGCACGGCTGCGACCACACGATCGACTACA
>NZ_JACCQB010000012.1:0-152651 GCF_015712265.1 Burkholderia sp. 9777_1386
GGCGGGGCCGGTGAGATGCATGCGTGAGTCGGCGCGCCGATTGCGCGGCGGCCTGGCTTTCCGGTCATGCCCGGTCGGGCGGACGGGGATCTCACAGGAAGAATACGCGCTGCGATGAATCCTACAACGGCATGTCGCGGCGGGCGCCTCCCCGAACGGGTGGGTCTCGTGCGCCGATCGCCGTGATACGTGTACGAGCGGCCCGCCGCCGGTGCCGGCCAGGAGGCCCGCTCCCCCCGGACAGGGGGGGGCGCGAAAGCCGGCCGGTCCGGTATCGTGGCCGCACGCTCGACGACCCGACCGGTCGCCCATGGAGACATTCATGAATTCGTCATACCCGTATCCGCAAGACGAGCCGGCACCGTCCGCCCATGCGTATCCGCTGCTGATCAAGCAGCTGCTTCATGCGCCGCTGGCGACGCGGCCCGAGCAGGAGATCGTGTATGGCGACCGGGTCCGGCACGATTACTGGACGTTCCGGCATCGCATCGGGCAACTCGCGAGCGGATTGGCGTCGATCGGCGTCGGCGCGGGCGACGTCGTCGCCGTGCTGGACTGGGACAGCCATCGCTATCTGGAGTGCTACCACGCGATTCCGATGATGGGCGCGGTGCTGATGACGGCCAATGTCCGGCTGTCGCCCGATCAGTTGCTGTATACGCTCAACCATTCGGGCGCGCGCATCGTGCTGGTTCACCGCGACTTCCTGCCGCTGCTGGCGGGGATGCGCGACCGGCTCGATACGGTGCGGCACGTCGTGCTGATCGCCGACGGCGATGAAGCCGGTTTGCCGGACGGTTTCACCGACGAATACGAGGCGCTCGTCGCGGCCGGTTCGCCCGATTTCGCGTTCCCCGATTTCGACGAGCAAACCCGCGCGACGACGTTCTACACGACCGGCACCACCGGCCTGCCGAAGGCCGTTGCATTCACCCATCGGCAGCTCGTGCTGCATACGCTCGCGGGCATGGCGGCGTTGTCGAGCGCGCGCGATCGCGGCCGCGTGCATCGCGACGACGTCTACATGCCGATCACGCCGATGTTTCATGTGCACGCTTGGGGGATGCCGTATATCGCGACCGCGCTCGGGCTCAAGCAGGTCTATCCGGGCCGCTATTCGCCGGACGGATTGGTGGCGCTGATCGCGCGCGAAGCGGTGACGTTCTCGCATTGCGTGCCGACGCTGCTCGCGATGATTCTCGACAGCCCGGCGTCCGCGGCGGTCGACCTGTCGGCGTGGAAGGTGATCGTCGGCGGCTCGCCGTTGTCCGACGGGCTCGCGCGGGCGGCGCTCGCGCGCGGCATCGAGGTCTACACGGGGTACGGGATGTCGGAAACCTGCCCGCTGATGACGATCGCGCAGATCGACCCGCCGCGCGCGGCCGGCGGTGCGTCGGCCGACGACGACATCGCGCGCCGGACCAAGGCGGGGCTGCCGTTGCCGCTCGTCGACCTGCGCATCGTCGATGCGCAGTTTCGCGACGTGCCGCACGACGGCCGGTCGGCGGGCGAGGTCGTCGTGCGGATGCCGTGGGCGACGCAAGGCTATCTCGGCGATGCGCCGGCGTCGGCCGCGCTGTGGGCCGGCGGCTATCTGCATACGAACGACATCGGCGTGATCGATCCCGATGGCCGGCTGCAGATCACCGACCGCATCAAGGACGTGATCAAGACGGGCGGCGAATGGGTCTCGTCGCTCGAACTCGAGAGCATCCTGTCGCGTCATCCGGCCGTGCGCGAATCGGCGGTGATCGGCGTGAAGGATGCGCGCTGGGGCGAGCGTCCGCTCGCGCTCGTCGTGCTGACCGACGAGCAGGTTGGCCGCGTCGAGCCGGAGGAATTGAAAGCGCACGTGAAGCAGGTGGCCGACCGCGGGCTGATCTCGCGCTATGCGGTGCCGGAACGGCTGCTGATCGTCGACGCGATCGAGAAGACGAGCGTCGGGAAGATCAACAAGCGCGCGTTGCGCGAGCGCTACCAGCCCGACTGACGGGTGCCCGGCCGCCCAGACGCCGGCGGCCAGGGCCCCGCGGCTCCCCGCCCGGGGGTAACCCCCCGAATGGGGGGCTGAACATCGCGCGCCGGTTCGAGAACAATGCGGGTCCCGTGTCGCGGACCGATACGCGCTGCGCGCGCCCACGCCGGTACGGACATCACCTACTTTTGACGGCCGGCGTCGAATCGTTATGCTGTTTTCGGCGCACGGCGAGACCGGGCCCGGCCGGCGGCTTCGCCGGCGGGCCGGCGGACACGCGATCAGCGCGAGGAGAACACGAACAGCATGGCGCCGATGGACAGCAGACAACCGGCCCGCCCGCCGGACCCCGATGCGATCGAAGTGCTGGTGCGCACCAAGCTGGCGCCGGCGTCGGCCCGCGGCATCGTGGCGCGCATCGCGCGGCTCGGCCGGCTCAGGCGCGGCCTCGACCGCCGGCTGACGCTCGTGTGCGCGCCGGCCGGATATGGCAAGACCACGCTGCTGGCGGAATGGCGCCACGCGCTGGTGGCGTCGGACGTCAAAGTCGCGTGGGTGAGTCTCGACCAGGACGACGACAACGCGTCGATCTTCGCGTCCTACGTGGTCGCCGCGATCGTCGACGTAACCGGCGGTGTCGGCGCCCGCGCGCAGCAGTTGTTGCGCGATCGCGCGCTGATTCCGCTGAAGACCGTCTTCGACGAACTGCTCAACGAACTGGACAGCGCGGGCGTCGACCTGTTCCTGATGCTCGACGACTTCGATCGCCTCGCGTCGCCGGTCATTCACGACGCGATGTTCGACCTGCTGCGCTACGCGCCGTCGAACCTGCACGTCGTGCTGGCGTGCCGCTCGGTACCCGCGTTGCCGCTCAGCTATTTCGAATCGCGCGACGAACTCGTGCGGGTGGACGAGCACGACCTGCGTTTCGACGACACGGAGACGCGTGCGTTCTTCGAGCGGGTGGCCGGCAAGCCGCTCAATGCGGACAACGTCGCGCGTCTGCGCGCGGCGACCGAAGGCTGGGTGTCGGGCCTGCAACTGGCGGCCCTGGCGCTGCACGACGACAGCGACGCGGCGCGCGTGGCCGAGCAGGTCAGCCACGCGCGTGCCGGCATTGCCGCGTACCTGAACGACAACGTGATGACGCAGGTGCCGGACGCGATCCGCCACTTCCTGCTGCATACGGCGGTGCTCGACCGGATGACGCCGGCGCTGTGCGATGCACTGACCGGCCGCGACGATGCGCTCGATTGCCTCGAATGGCTGAATGCGCACAACCTGTTCATCCGGTCGATCGACGGTGACCGCCGGCGCTACCGCTATCACGCGCTGTTCCTGCAATACCTGCGGGAGGAACTGGCGCTGCGCGAGCCCGGCGCGGTGGCCACGCTGCATCGTCGCGCGAGCGCCTGGTACGCGGCCGAGCGGCAATGGCCGGACGCCGTCAGGCACGCGCTCGCGGCGGGCGACTTCGACGCGGCGGCCGGCTGGGTCGAGGCGTGCGCGATGAAGCTCATCGCGTCGAGCGACGTGCGCACGGTGCTCGACTGGGTGTCGCGCCTGCCCGCGCAGGCGCTGGCGGGCCGCCTGCGGTTGCGGATCGCGCATACGTGGGCGCTCGCGCTGTCGATGCAGATCGTCGAGGCGCGCCGCGCGCTGGAAGCGCTGGAAGCCGACATCGCGGCCGGGCGACTCGATACCGATGCCGTCACGGCGACCGAACTGCTGGCCGTCCGCTCGCTGATCGCCGGGCTGTCGGATCACAGCATCGAATCGCTGCAGCTCGGCGAGCGCGTACTCGCGGCCGCGCCGCCGGCCGGTTCGTGGGTCGAGCAGATCGGGCAGACGACGCTGATCTTCGGGCTCGGCTACGCGGGCCGCCTCGGCGACGTGCGGGATCTCGGCGCGCGCGCGGAACACGCGGCGTCCGGACACGAGCCGCTTTACGCGAACGTGTACCGCCAGAACATGTCGGGCCTGGCCGAGTTCGTCGCGGGCCGGCTGCACGACGCGTCGAAGACGTTCGAGACGGCGCTGCGGGCCGCCGAACGATCGGCGGGACGCCTGTCGGCGGCGACGGCGCTGTCGGCCGGCTATCTGTCGGCGATCTATTACGAATGGAACGACTGGGCGAAGGTGCGCGACGCGCAGGCCGACCGCTTCGACATCGCGATGCAGGCGTGCTCGCTCGGGCCGTTGCTGAGGTTCATGCAGACGGCCGCGCTGCTGCAATTCCAGTCGGGAAACGATGCGCGCGCGCACGACATGCTCGACGAAGCCGATCGCGTCGCGTGCAGCCGGCAATGGCTGCGGCTGCGCGTCGCGTGCATGGCGACCGGTATCCGGCTGCATCTGGCCGCCGGCAAGCCGACGCAAGCCCATCGCGTGGGGCGGGCGCTGGCGTCGCTGGTGTCGCCCGTGCCGCCGGACGAAGCGTCGAGCCACGTCGAGACGTGGCAGATGGCGCAATCCGCGCAGGCCAGGCTGCTGCTCGCCGATGCGCGCGCGAGCGAGGCGGCCCAACGCATGGCGACCGTGCACGCGGTGCTGGCCGCACGCGGGTTCGACTGGTTCGCGGCGCAGGCGGCCGTGCTGCTTGCGATCGCGCTCGACCAGGCGGGCGACGAAAGCGCGGCGCTCGCGGCGTTGGCGCGCGCGCTCGAATACGGCCAGGGCAACGGACTCGTCCGAACCTTCGTCGACGAAGGGGCCGCGGCCGAGCGCCTGCTGGCGCGCGTACACAAGCGTGCCGACCGCTTTCCGGCGGTCGGCGCATGGTATCTGCGCGATCTGGCCCGTGCGTTCGACGGGCAGCGGCAATCGAACGCCACGCCCGCCACGCGGCAGGGTGGGCCCGGCAACCTCAGCGCACGGGAAGTCGAGATCCTCGACTACGTCGCGCGCGGCCTGTCGAACAAGGAAATTGCCCGTGCGCTGCGGGTCGCGCCGGAGACGATCAAGTGGCACCTGAAGAACGTCTTCGAGAAGCTCAACGTGACGTCGCGCATCCAGGCGGTGCGCAGCGGGCTGGCGCTCGATCCGTCGCGGGTGCGGCGCGACGACGAATGACCGGTCGATACGGTGCCGGCGCGCGTCAGCGGTGCGCGGCGAACGCGGCCACGATCTCGTCGATCGCCGCGCGAATGCGCGCGGTGTGGCGCAGGTCGCGGTGCGTGACGAGCCAGACCTCGTACGGCGACTGCCGCATGCGGTCCGGCCAGATGCGCGTGAGCCCGTCGCGCTCGCCCATGTGGACGGGAATCTCGCCGACGCCGAGGCCCGCGCGCAGCGCCGCGCGCATCATCAGGTTCGAGTTCGTGCGCGTGACGATGCGCCCGCCGTCGATCGGTTCGCCGGCGAGGGTCGGCTTGCGGCTGGCGTCGATGTACGGCTGGTAGACGACGAGATCGTGACCCGCGAACGCGCGGCCGCGCTCGGGCTCGCCGTGCCGGTGCAGATAGTCGGGCGACGCGAACAGGCCCATGTCCCAGCACGCCAGCCGGCGCGCGACCAGATCAGGGTTCTCGGGCCGCACGGTGCGGATGGCGATATCGGCTTCGCGCTTCGCGAGATTCAGGATGTGGGTCGACGTGTTCAGCGCGACGGAGACGTCGGGATGTTTCGCGTGCAGCCGCGCGATCGACGGCATCACGAACTCGATCGCGAGCGCGTCGGTCGTCGTGATCTTCACCTCGCCGGCAAGCCGCCGGTCGACCCCGTGCGTCAGCCGCACCAGCTCGTGCGCGTGCTGCTCCATCGCCTCGGCGGCGCGTAGCGCCAGTTCGCCGACCGGCGTGGGCAGATAGCCTTTCGACGAGCGCAGGAACAGCGTCGCGCCGAGCATGTGCTCGAGCGTCGCGAGCCGCCGCCCGACCGTCGCCTGATCGACGCCGAGCGTCTGCGCCGCGCGGCGCAGCGTGCGTTCGCGATGGATCGCGAGAAAGACGCGCGCGTCGTCCCAGTTCATCGTGTGTCCCGACTGATGCATTTTTGCATTCCCCGACCGGTAAATCGCTGCGTGCCCGCCAGCGGCATCGCCCATAGACTGGCTTCACACACATGGCGATGCCGCGATTCGCGGATGGCCCGCGAATCGGCCGCGCATCGACGAACGTTGAGGATCATATCGTGATTGATGACGCGAACCCCCTTCCCACCCACATGACCGCGATCGAAATCGTGCGTCCCGGCGGCCCCGACGTGCTCGTGCCGGCGACCCGCGCCGTACCGGTGCCAGGCCCCGACGACGTGCTGATCCGGATTCATGCGGCCGGCGTCAACGGCCCGGACGTGTTCCAGCGCAAGGGGCTGTACGATCCGCCGCCCGGCGCGTCCGACATTCCCGGCCTCGAGATCGCCGGCGAAATCGTCGCGGTCGGCCGCGACGTCACGCGGTTCGCCGTCGGCGATCGCGTCTGCGCGCTGATTCCCGGCGGCGGCTACGCGGAATACGCGGTGGCGAACGAGAGCAACACGCTCGCGATTCCCGACGGCCTCGGGATGGCCGAGGCGGCGGCGCTGCCGGAGACCTTCATGACGGTCTGGCTGAACCTGTTCCAGCGCGGCCGGTTGTCGCCCGGCGAAAGCGTGCTGATCCACGGCGGCGCGTCGGGCATCGGCACGACGGCGACGATGCTGGCGAAGGCGTTCGGCGCGTCGACGATCATCACGACCGTCGGGTCGGACGCGCAACGCGACGCGAGCATGCGGCTCGGCGCGGATCTCGCGATCGACTATCGCAGCGAGGATTTCGTCGAGGCGGTCGCGCGCTTCACGGGCGGCAAGGGCGTCGACGTGATCGTCGACATCATCGCGGGCGACTACGTCGCGCGCAATTTCGCGGCGGCCGCGATGAACGGGCGCATCGTGCAGATCGGCGTGATCAATGGCCCCGCGAAGGCGCTCGACCTGTTTCCGATGCTGACGAAGCGGCTCACGCACATCGGCTCGACGCTGCGCTCGCGCACTTACGCGGAGAAGGCGCAGATCATTCGCGAGCTCGAGGAGGCCGTGTGGCCGCTGATCCGGCAAGGCACGGTCAAGCCTCGGGTCTATCGGCTGTTCGATCTGCGCGACGCCCGTGCGGCGCACGAGCTGATGGATTCGGGGCGACATATCGGCAAGATCGTGCTGGCGACGCGGGCTGCGGAGGGATCGCTGCGGGCCGCCGTCGACGCAAACGCCAAGCATTCCACATGATCGGCCTACCCTTCAGCCCCCCGGTCGGGGGGCTGAAGCCGCGGCGGGGATGGTCCGACAATCGGGGCACCGAATGCGTCGCCGCGCCCCGTCGGCGCGTCGCGTGGATGCAGCACCGGACTGGACGATGAGTCGAAATGGACATGCTCGAGAACATGCGGACGTTCGTTCGCGTCGTGCAGGCCGGCAGCTTCTCCGCCGTGGCGAAGCAGACCGATGTCGCGACCGCCCAGGTGTCGAGGGCCGTCGCGAGCCTGGAAGCGTATGCGCAGATTCGTCTGTTGAACCGGACCACCCGGAAAATCGCGCTGACCGACAGCGGACGCCGCTATTTCGAGCGTCTGCAATCGATCCTCGGCGATGTCGACCAGGCGAACGCCGAGGCGAGGAACGCGCTGGTCCGCCCATACGGACGCCTGCGCGTGCATACGATGCCCGGCCTCGGGCAGAGCCATGTCACCGCGTCGGCCGTCGCCTATCGGGCGCGCTTTCCCGACGTCGCCATCGAGATGACCTATTCGCAGCGGATGCCCAATCTCGTCGAGGAGGGCTACGACGTGTCGGTCGTCACGGCCGCGAGCCTGCCGGACTCCGCGTGCATCGCGCATTCGTGCGGCACGTCCTTCAGCGTGCTGGTCGCGTCGCCGGCCTACCTCGCCCGCCACGGCGCGCCGGCCGTGCCCGCCGACCTGGCGCGCCATACCTGCCTGCGCCTCGATACGCCGGCGGAAGCGAACGGCGAATGGCTGCTGCACGGCGCGGGCGGCCAGGCGGTGTCGCATGCGGTCACGGCCGCGCCGTTCCACGCGAATGCGCCGGAGGCGATGTCGATCGCGCTGCGCGCGGGGCTGGGCATCGGCTCGCTGGCGATCTATTCGGCGATCGACGACCTGCGCAGCGGGCGGCTCGTGCGCGTGCTGCCGGACTACCGGTTGACGATGCTCGACGTGTACGCGATGTATGCGTCGCGCCGCTTCCTGGACGCGAAGGTCCGCACCTTCGTCGATCATCTGCGCGCGACGCTGTCGCCCGCGCTGAAAGCCGACGCGCGCGCGCTGGACGCGCTCGCGGCGCCGCACGGCCGCGAGCATGCCCGTGCGTTGTCGGGCGTCACGGCCTGACGGCCGGCCCATCCGTCGTACCCATTGGTTCCTGTCGAGGAGAATCCGATGAAGTCTCGTTTTGCAATCGTCGTTGCAGGTTTCGTTGCGCTGTCGCCGCTGGCCACTCACGCGCAGTCCGCCCCGTCCGCTGCGCCCGCCGAGCAGGCGGCGTCGGCAACCGCGTCGCCGCGTGCGACGAAGAAAGCCGAGCGCGCGGCCGACCGCGCATTCGCGAAGAGGGTTCGGCAGGCCATCGTGAGGGCGCCCGGCGTGGGCAATGCGCAGGTCACCGTGTTCGCGAAGGCGAAGACGGGCGACGTGACACTGGCCGGGCAGATCGCCGACGAGTCCCAGGACCGGGCCGCGGTGGACGCGGCCCGTCAGGTACCCGGCGTGACGTCGGTGAAGAGCAAGCTCCAGTTGCGCCTGGAGGGTGGCCAGTAACGGAAAGGGTTGACGGCATCGGGTGCATGTCTTTGCGGGTTTCGTCGTGTAAAGAATCCACGGCGAAGGCTCGGGAAGGCACGCACCCGTGCCGGCTGCGACGCGTCCCGCCGCCGGTGGCGGGGCGTCAGATGCGACCGAGCAGCACCAGTATCACGACAATGACGACGATCAGCCCGACGGTCCCCGATGGCCAGTAGCCCCAGCTTCGGCTATGCGGCCATGCAGGAAATGCTCCGATGAGCAGCAGAATCAGAACGATGATGAGGATCGTACCGAGCATCGCATCCCTCCTGGATTGATTCGACACGGTGTCGGCTGTCGCAATTCGCGTGCCGTGACACGGCTGCTGTTGAAAGCCGGCGCAAGCGCGTTGTCTGAATCTCCTGAATTCATGCGATGAATACCGGCTGATTCAGAAAATAAATTTCAAAAATGCGGGGCCGGTCGCTATGCTGGGCCTTCGGTTTTCCCTCAGGCGAGCGCAATGGCTGAACTCTTTCTGGTAAGGCACGGGCAGGCGTCGTTCGGCACCGACGACTACGACCGGCTTTCCGCAGCGGGCGACCAGCAGGGCGTCTGGCTCGGCGAATATTTCGCGCGGCAGGGCCTGGCGTTCGACCGCGTGATCTGCGGCACGATGAACCGCCATGCGCAGACGGTCGCCGCGATCCTGCGCGGGATGGGCCGCGAAGGCGTCGCGGTCGATCGCCATCCGGGCCTGAACGAATACGATTTCCACGGGCTGTTCGCGGCCGCCGCCAGCGACTACCCGGAAATCGCGCGGCTCGCGGCCGGCTCGATGAAGGAACATTTCCGCGCGCTCCGGCAGGTGCTGCAGCTGTGGACCGAGGACAAGCTCGGCGATGCGGCCCCCGAAACCTGGGCCCATTTCCAGCAGCGCGTGGCTGACGCGCGCGCCGCGATCCGCCACGGCGGCGGCCAGCGCGTGCTGGTGGTGAGCTCCGGCGGCCCGATCGCGGTCACCGTGCAGCAGGTGCTCGCGGCGCCGCCGTCGAGCGCGATCGCGCTGAACCTGCAGATCCGCAACAGCAGTCTTTCGCAGTTTTTCTTCAACGCCGAGGCGTTCCACCTCGCGTCGTTCAACGGCATCCCGCATCTGGAGGATCCCGAACGACACGCGCTGCGCACCTACGGCTGACCCACGAACGATCGCGACGATGACGAACCCTTCCCAGCAACTCGACGTAGCCCGCCTCACGCGCTATCTGGAAACGCACGTGCCGGGCTTCGAAGGCCCGGTCGACACGGAGAAGTTTGCCGGCGGCCAGTCGAATCCGACTTTCCTGCTGAATGCGAAGAGCGGCCGCTACGTGCTGCGTCGCCAGCCGCCGGGCGAACTGCTGAAATCCGCGCACGCGGTCGACCGCGAATTCCGCGTGCTCACCGCGCTGTCGGGCACCGCCGTTCCGGTCGCGCACCCGTATCACCTGTGCGAAGACCGCGACGTGATCGGCAGCCTGTTCTACGTGATGAGTTTCGAGGACGGCCGGATCTTCTGGGATCCCGCGCTGCCCGAACTGCCGAAGGCCGAGCGCGCGACCTGCTACGACGCGCTGCTGCAGACGATGGCCGCGCTGCACGACGTCGATGTCGACGCGGTGGGCCTCGCCGACTACGGCCGCCCAGGCAACTACTTCGAACGCCAGATCGGCGTGTGGACGAAGCAGTATCGCGCGGCCGAAACCGGCCGCCTCGACGCGATGGAGACGCTGATCGACTGGCTGCCGAAAGCATGCCCCGAGGACACGGGCCGGCCGGCGCTGGTGCACGGCGATTTCCGGATCGACAACCTGATGTTCGCGCGCGACGGCTATCGCGTGCAGGCCGTGCTCGACTGGGAGCTGTCGACGCTCGGCAACCCGCTCGCCGATCTCGCGTATTTCTGCATGTGCCTGCGGCTGCCGTCGGGCGGCCAGGTGCGCGGGCTCGCGGGCCTGGATCGCGCGGCGCTCGGGATTCCGGACGAAGCGGCGATCGTCGCGCGCTACTGCGAGCTGCGCGGCATCGCGCCGATCCGCGACTGGCATTTCTACCTCGCCTTCAGTTTCTTCCGGCTCGCGGCGATCGCGCAGGGCGTGAAGGCGCGCGCGCTGCAGGGCAACGCATCGAGCGAGCAGGCGCTGCGCGTCGGCGAAATGGCCGGCCGGCTGGCCGAACTGGCCGTCGGCGTGATCGACGCGCATCGCTGATATCGCCGCGCGGCGACACGACAACCAATCAATGGAGGAGCACAGCAACATGGCAACGAACCTGTTCGACCTGACGGGCAAGATCGCACTGGTGACGGGCGCGAGCCGCGGCATCGGCGAGGAAATCGCGAAGCTGCTCGCCGAACAAGGCGCGCACGTGATCGTGTCGAGCCGCAAGATCGACGACTGCCAGGCGGTTGCGGACGCAATCGTCGCGGCGGGCGGCCGCGCCGAGGCGCTCGCGTGCCACGTCGGGCGTCTGGAGGACATCGCCGCGACGTTCGAGCACATCCGCGGCAAGCACGGCCGTCTCGACATCCTCGTGAACAACGCGGCCGCGAACCCGTATTTCGGGCACATCCTCGATACCGATCTCGCCGCGTACGAGAAGACCGTCGACGTGAACATCCGCGGCTACTTCTTCATGTCGGTCGAGGCCGGCAAGCTGATGAAGACGCACGGCGGCGGCGCGATCGTCAACACGGCGTCGGTGAACGCGCTGCAGCCGGGCGACCGGCAAGGCATCTACTCGATCACGAAGGCGGCCGTCGTCAACATGACGAAGGCATTCGCGAAGGAATGCGGGCCGCTCGGCATCCGCGTGAACGCGCTGCTGCCGGGCCTCACGAAGACGAAGTTCGCGGGCGCGCTGTTCGCCGACAAGGACATCTACGAAACCTGGATGACGAAGATTCCGCTGCGCCGCCACGCGGAGCCGCGCGAAATGGCCGGCACCGTGCTGTATCTCGTGTCGGACGCGGCGAGCTACACGAACGGCGAATGCATCGTCGTCGACGGCGGCCTGACGATCTGAGCGCGCGATGAAACTCGACAGCTACGCCGGCCAGGCCGTGATGATCACCGGCGCCGCGAGCGGCTTCGGCGCGCTGCTCGCGCGCGAGCTCGCCGCGATGGGCGCGCGGCTCGCGCTCGGCGACCTGAACGGCGATGCGCACGAACGCGTGGCCGCGCCGTTGCACGCGGGCGGCGCCGACGTGCTCGCGCAGCGCTGCGACGTGCGCATCGAAACGGACGTCGCGTCGCTGGTGCAGGAAGCCGTCGCGCGCTTCGGGCGGCTCGACGTCGGCATCAACAACGCGGGCATCGCGCCGCCGATGAAGGCGCTGATCGACACCGACGAAGCCGATCTCGACCTGAGCTTCGCGGTGAATGCGAAAGGCGTGTTCTTCGGGATGAAGCACCAGATCCGCCAGATGCTCGCGCAGCGCGAAGGCGTGATCCTGAACGTCGCGTCGATGGCCGGGCTCGGCGGCGCGCCGAAGCTGGCCGCGTATGCGGCGTCGAAACATGCGGTGGTCGGGCTCACGAAGACGGCCGCGCTCGAATATGCGCGCCACGGCATCCGCGTGAATGCGGTATGCCCGTTCTACAGCGCGACGCCGATGGTCACCGACAGCGAGATCGGCGAGCGCCAGGATTTTCTGGCGCAGGGCTCGCCGATGAAGCGGCTCGGCCGGCCCGACGAAATCGTCGCGACGATGCTCACGCTGTGCGCGAAGGAAAACACGTATCTGACCGGGCAGGCCGTCGCCGTCGACGGCGGCGTCTCGGCCTTCTGAACCGAACGAACGGAAACACGGAATCTCGAGGAGTCGATCATGGACTTTGGCTACACCCCGAAAGTGGAAGCACTGCGCGAACGCGTGAGCGCATTCATGGATGCGCACATCGTGCCGCGCATCCGCCAGTGGAACGACGAAGTGCACGCGGGCCAGTATCCGGTGTCGTTCATGGAGGAACTGAAGGAACGCGCGAAGGCGGAAGGGCTGTGGAACCTGTTCCTGCCGCACCTGAAGGACGACGAGCCGGGGATGGGCCTGACGAACCTCGAATACGCGCCGCTCGCCGAGATCATGGGCCGCGTGAGCTGGGCGTCGGAAGTGTTCAACTGCAATGCGCCGGACACCGGCAACATGGAGCTGCTGCACATGTTCGCGACGCCCGAGCAGCGCGAACAGTGGCTGCTGCCGCTCTTGCGCGGCGAGATCCGCTCGGCGTTCGCGATGACGGAGCCCGACGTCGCGTCGTCGGATGCGACCAACATCACGACGCGCATCGAGCGTATCGGCGACGAGTACGTGATCAATGGCCGCAAGTGGTTCATCACCAACGCCGCGCATCCGAACTGCAAGATCTTCATCGTGATGGGCAAGACCGATCCCGACGCCGAGTCGCACCAGCAGCAGAGCATGATCCTCGTGCCGCGCGACACGCCGGGCGTGACGGTCGTGCGCAACATCACGGTGGTCAATCACCACGCGCCGGAAGGACACTGCGAGATCACGTTCGACAACGTGCGGGTGCCGGCGCGCAACCTGCTCGGCGAGGAAGGCAGCGGCTTCGCGCTCGCGCAGGCGCGCCTCGGGCCGGGCCGCATCCACCACTGCATGCGCTCGATCGGCGCGGCCGAGCTGGCGCTGGAGCTGATGGTCGACCGCGCGCAGTCGCGCGTCGCGTTCGGCAAGCCGCTGAACCGGCACGGCACGGTTGGCGAATGGATCGCGCGCTCGCGCATCGAGATCGACCAGGCGCGCCTGCTGGTGCTGAAGGCCGCGTGGATGATCGACAAGGTCGGCGCGAAGGCCGCGCGCAAGGAAATCTCGATGATCAAGGCGCTCGTGCCGACCGTCTATACGGACGTGTGCGACCGCGCGATGCAGGTATTCGGCGCGGCGGGCCTGAGCCCCGATACGCCGCTGGCCGACCTGTGGACCTGGGGCCGCGCGCTGCGCTTCGCCGACGGCCCGGACGAGGTGCACCTGCAGGCGATCGCGCGGATGGAGATCAAGGACGGCGAACCCGGCGCGACCGCGCCGTACCTGACGCCGCCGCCGCGCGGCTGAGCGGCGCGCCGCGCGGGAGAGCGACGTGGGCGAACGGGAGGCGCATGCCGTATTAAGATGCCGGCAAGGAGATCCGGCGATGCGCCTTTCGAAGATTGATCTGAACCTGTTCGTCGTATTCGAGGCGATCTACAACAAGCGCAACCTGACGCGCGCGGCCGAGGTGCTGAACCTCACGCAGCCGGCCGTCAGCAACGCGCTGGCGCGGCTGCGCAAGACGCTGAACGATCCGCTGTTCGTCAGCACGCCGGCCGGGATGATGCCGACGCCGATGGCCGAGAACATCGTCGGCCGCGTGCGCGAGGCGCTGCAACTGCTCGATTCGAGCGCGCATGAAGGCGACGTGTTCGACCCGGCTTCGTCCGAGCGCGTGTTCCGGCTCAGCATGAGCGACCTGACCGAGGCGCTGCTGCTGCCCGCGCTCGGCGAACTGCTGCAGACGCATGCGCCCGGCATGCACGTGCGCAGCTATACGATGGACCGCCGCGAAGTCGCGACCGCGCTCGCGAACGGCTCGGTCGACATCGCGATCGACGCGCCGCTGATCGGCGATCCGCATCTGCACCAGGCGCTGCTGGTGCAGGACCGCTACGCATGCATGATCCGCGACGATCACCCGTTCAACGGCGACACGCTGACCATGGACGACTACCTGTCGATGGGCCACATCCACGTGTCGAGCCGCCGCAAGGGCAGCGGGCACGTCGACGCGGAACTGACGCGGCTCGGGCTGCGCCGCAATATCCAGATGCGCGTGCAGCACTACATGGTCGCGCCACTGATCGCGATGCGAAGCGATCTCGCGCTGACGGCGCCGCTGCGGCTGCTGCAGCGCTATCCGGCGCGCATTCTGGAACTGCCGTTCGAGATGCCGGGGCTCGACTACTTCTGCTACTGGCATCGCAGCGCCGATCAGGATCAGGGCAGCCAGTGGCTGCGCGAGCAATTGATGACGCTGATGGGCGGGATCGGCGAGGTGCGGTGACGCGCGCGCAGGCGGCTCAATACGATTCGTCGTCGAAGCGTGACGATGCGGGCCGGCGTTTCATGTCCTTCAACCAGTTCCTGACCTGATCCGGATCCTCGAACTCGCGCAGCGTGACGGTCAAATCCTGGTTGCTCCGCTGCATGCCGGCGATGTCGCGCGCAAGCATGCGCAGCACGGTATCGGGCGCGACCTTGGTGGACGGCGCGATCCCGTACGTGCGCCGGAAGTCGTGCTCGACGTGCACGATCTCCTGATCGAGTTCGCGCAGCTGTTCCTCCAGGATGCCGTTGTAGCGCGTGAGCCGCGCTTCGCCGAGACCGTCGATCGCACGCCGGTCGATCTGTTCGATTTCCAGCTGCAGTTCGAGCAACTGGAGCAGATTGCCTTTCTCGTAGGCACGGTTGACCCGCTGCATCAGCACGGTCTTGCGTTGCTGCTCCTGCGGATCGGGTTCGCGATCGGGGTGCAGCGCGCTGGCCAGCTTGCGATAGATCTCGCGGATCGATTTGCTCGATTCGGCCTGCTCGGCTTCGATCCGGGCCTGCGCAGCCGATTGCTTCGGTGCCTTCTTGCGCTTGGCGCGCTGCGCCTCGCGGGCCGCATGGGCGGCCATGTCGCGCTCGAACTGGGCGTCGAGTTCAGCCTGCATGCGTGCCGCGAGTTCGTCGGGCGACAGCGTGTCGAGATCTTCTGGCGGTTGCGGCTCGGGTTCCTGTTCCCGTCCCGGTTTGGCGGGCTCGGGAGCGCCTGCCGCGTGGCCGGTGTGCGCGGGTCCGGCATGCCGGTCGTAGATGATTTTCAACGTCGCGTCGTCGCTGACGTCGAGCAAATCGCGCACCATGTCGACGATCAGGTCCGACAGCGTGCGCTGCTCGGCCTTGCTCAGGCCCTTCTGCAGGAACGCGTCGTCGAGCAGATGGATCAGCCGGATGCGCAGCGCAGTCGCTTCCTGTTCGAGCGGCAACAGAGCGTGGACGAACTTCTTCTGGAACGCCGGCATCACGGCTTCCCACGCGCCGAGCCGCTCGCGCCGCGTCTCGATCTGCTTGACGAGCGTATTGAACGTTTGCTGGGCTTTCGACAGGCTGGCTGTCTCGTGGCTGGGTGCGATGGCGACCGCGGCACCGCGACGTGCGGTCATGATGAGTGTCCTCCGGCCGCGGCGGGACGCGCGGCAGGCCGGTATTTTAGCCGCATGCCCGCGGGGCGGCGCGGAGTTGGGGGCTTCCTCTCGGCGACCGGCGGCGCGTCAGTGCGCCACGGCCGCCGCTGCCGGCGCGCCGGAATCCGAACCCGGTGCGCCGTTCGGGCCGTAGCCCGCTTCGGCATTCTTGTGTTCGGCGAGGCGCTTCGCGGCCAGGCGTTCCTGCGCGGCGACGATGTCGTCCGGATAGCTGTCGCCGTCGCCGATCGACGGGTTGTAGCCGACCGATTCGAGGTCCAGCAACTCCTGGCGCACTTGCGCGCGGGTGAGCGTCGAGTGGGACGACGACTGCGCGTACGACAGGGTCGGTGCGGCAAGCAGCGCGGTGGCGGTAGTGGTGACGGCGGCGATGGTAACGATGAGCGATTTCACGATTTCCTCAGACGGTTTCGTTGCGATTCGGCGTACCTGCGGCAGGCCGCCAGACCGATGGAGCAAGTTTAGGAACCCGGAACGGCCGGATAAACGGCGATTCCTGGCGAGCTGTGTTCCAGAATGCGTGAGAGTGCGCAATGCGCATGCCGGGGCGATCACGCATCGGCGATGGCTGCGACGGTGCTTGCCGCATGGGCCGTTCCTGACGCGTGTGGTGAGGCGACCCTGATTGCATCAATCGTGTCGCTCGGGACGGCCCGGCTCAGCGGCAGGTGCGTGCATCGGTCGCGAGGCCAATGATCCGGCATGCGGCCGGAGCGACCGGTCGGCGCGGCGTCAAAGCTGGACGCCTGATCGAGGCAATCGGTTTTACTTGTCGTGCGGCAGGTGGGGACGTGCGAATGCCGACCGATGCGGCTTCGGATCGATCCGCAGACTCATGGTCGACGCACGATGAATGGCCTGCAAGGCTCGGTTGCGTGCGCAACCGGGACGGGCTGGCGTGTGATCCGTCAATCGCCGAACAACTGCCCCTGCCCGGAGATCACGCGTTCGAAATCGTCGCGCAGGAACGGCAGGATCGCATCGGCGACGGGCTGAAGCTGGCGGCTCAGGTAGAACGCATAGTCGATCGGCGAGCGCATCGTTTCGAGCGGCTCGGGACCGGCCGTCGTCATCACGTAGCTGATCCAGCCGCCGCGCTGATACTGCAGCGGCCGGCCCTGCGCATGATTGAACTCGTCGGCGATGCGCGCCGCGCGCACGTGCGGCGGCACGTTGCGCTCGTATTCGCGAAGCGGCCGGCGCACGCGCTTGCGGTAGACGAGCTGATCGTCGAATTCGCCGGCCAGCGTGCGCCGCACGTAGTCGCGAATGAAATCCTGATACGGTTCGCGCCTGAACACGCGCCGGTACAACTCGCGCTGAAACTGCTGCGCGAGCGGCGTCCAGTCGGTGCGCACCGTTTCGAGCCCCTTGAACACGAGATCCTCGCCGCCGTCGGCCGTCGCCGCGAGGCCCGCATAGCGCTTCTTGCTGCCTTCTTCCGCGCCGCGCACGGTCGGCATCAGGAAGCGGCGGTAATGCCGCTCGTATTGCAGCTCCAGCGCGCTGTCGAGCCCGAACTGCTCGCGCAGGTGCGCTTGCCACCAGCGATTCACGTGCTCGACCAGCGCCCGACCCTTCGCGCCGGCTTCGTCGTCGTCATGCGCGCGGCCGAGCCATACGAACGTCGAATCGGTATCGCCGTAAATCACTTCGTAACCCTGAGCTTCGATCAGCTTGCGCGTGCGGTGCATGATCTCGTGGCCGCGCATCGTGATCGACGATGCGAGGCGCGGATCGAAGAAGCGGCAGCCGGTCGAGCCGAGCACGCCGTAAAACGAATTCATGATGATCTTCAGCGCCTGCGACAGCGGTGCGTTGCGCTGCCGCTTCGCGTCGTCGCGGCCTTCCCACACGCGCCGCACGATGTCGGGCAGGCAGTGCGCGGTGCGCGAGAAACGCGCGCCGAGAAAACCGGGCACCGATGTGTCGTCGGCGGGGTGCGCGAGCCCCTCGATCAGGCCGACCGGATCGATCAGGAACGTGCGGATGATCGACGGATAGAGGCTCTTGTAGTCGAACACGAGCACCGAGTCGTACAGCCCGGGGCGCGAATCCATCACGAAGCCGCCGGGGCTGTTCTGCCCCGTCACGTCGCCGAGGTTCGGCGCGACATAGCCGAGCCGATGCATGCGCGGCAGGTACAGGTGCGTGAACGCCGCGACCGACCCGCCGGTGCGATCGGCCGCGAGGCCCGTGACGCTCGCGCGTTCGAGCGCGAAGGACAGCAGGTCGGCCTTGTCGAAGATGCGCGTGACGAGCTCGCAATCCTTCAGGTTGTAGCGCGCGAGCGCGGGCTTGTCGTGATCGAAGCGACGCTGGATCTCGTCCATCCGCTGATACGGATTGTCGATCGACTTGCCTTCGCCGAGCAGCGACTGCGACACGTATTCGAGGCTGAACGACGGGAAGGTCCACGTCGCGGATTTCAGCATGTCGATGCCGTCGAGGATCAGCCGGCCGGCCGCGCCCGCGAAGAAGTGGTCGGGCTGCTGGCCGTGCGCGCGCCAGTCGAGCACGCTGCCGCCGCGCCCGAGTTTCAGCGGCACGCCGTATTGCTCCGCGTGCGCGTGCAGGATGCGCAGGTCGAACTGCACGAGATTCCAGCCGATCACCGCATCGGGATCGTGCTCGTCGAACCAGTCGTTCAGCCGCGCGAGCATCGCGGGCCGGCTGTCGCAGTAGTCGAGATTGAAATCGAGCGTGCCGGTGCCATCGCGTTCGTCGCCGTTCGGCGGGCCGAGCATGTAGACCTGGCGCTGCCCGCAACCTTCGAGCGCGATCGAGTACAGCTCGCCGTGGACGCTGGTCTCGATGTCGAGCGACACGCAGCGCAGCGCGGGGCGGTAACCGGTCGCCGGCTTCAGCTCGCCGCCGGTCAGCGTGCCGTCGCGGCCGGGCTGGCCGCGAAACTCGACGCAGGCGGTGATGAAGCGCTCCATCGCGTAGCGGTCGGGCGGCTGCACGTCGGCTTCGTAGACGTCGACGCCGGCGGCGGCCAGGCGTTTCTGGAGCCCGGACAGATGGCGGTAGCGCTTGCAATAGAGGCCGACGACCGGGCGCTGCCGGAAGTCGCGCAGCGCGAGCGGCCGCAACTCGGCGTCGCGCTCGCCGGCCAGCGTGCGTTCGGCGAGCGCCTGCTGCTCGGCGGGGATGAACGCGACGGCTTCCTGCGGGCGCAACCGCACGCGGCGCGGGCCGTGTCCGGTTGCCAGCCAGAACTCGATCTCGATGCCGGATGCGGTGTCCCGCCAGTGGCGGGTAAGGATGAAGCCCTGCTCGAACGCCGTCAAAACGCTTGCTCGTCGTGGATGCTCAGGCGGCGGATTTTAGCGCCTGGAAGCGCTTCGCGCCGGCGGTGGTCGATGGCACCAGGTGGCAGGAAGCCGGAGCGTCACGACGGCCGCATCAGCACGCGCATGCCCGGCGCGATCTTCTGCGTGACTTCGCCGAACGCGGTGGTGTCGACGCGCGCGGACGCCTGCCGGTCGGCCGGCGACAACCGGTCGCGCGGCTGGACGACGATCTCGCGCATCTTGTCGGGGATGCCGTCGAATACGTCCCGGGTCGTTTTTTCCCAGTTCTTCGCCATCTTCAACCACGACTGCAGATACCGGATCGGCGTGGCGCCCTTCAGGAAGCTGGTGATTTCCGGATGATTCGGATCGTAAGACGACCGGAAGTACTGCCCGAGTTCGGTCGCGATCTTGTCGAATCGCAGCGACTCGGCCACGCAGAACACGACGAGCGATTGCGCGAGGAAGCGATCATCGGGCGTGAGCATGCGCTTGTCGCCGTCGGGTGTGCGCAGCAGGCCGCGAATCGCGCTATCGAGCGAGAAGCCGCGCACCGCGTCGCTCCCACTGGTGGCGATCGCATCGAACGGCATCCGGTCGAGATTGTGCGAGTAGTTTTCGAACGGATGACCGCCGATCAACTCGACGTACAGGTCGCGCGTACGCATGTTGAGCACGAGCGGTGTGCCGCCGGTGCTGGGAAGCAGGCTGATCGTAAACGAAGGCGGCGCCGCATTCGAACAGATCCGGTAGTACGTGTTGTCGTAGCGGATCAGGTTCGTGTGTTCGGTAACGGCGTCGCGAATGGCATCGATCTGGGTGTCCCAGGTGCGCCCGACACGCAAGATGAAATTCATGGAGATGTCTCCTGATGGCGGACCGACGCCCGCACGGCCGGATCGGAAATCCGCGGCGGGTATGCCAGGGGCGCCCCGTCGCCTCTCTATTGCTCTTTTTAGGCTTTTGCAGCGGCTCGCGTCGGCGTAGCGTTTGTTCCGGCACCTTTTGTGAAAAGGCGGGCAACGGGCGCGAGGCAAACGATCATAGCAGGGCCGCGGGGTGGGTCGGCTCGGGCATCGCGCGGTGGGATCGGTGACGGTGGAACCGTGTCGTCGTGCAAGCCACGGGTGCTTGCAGCGGGACGTCAGGCGACGCGGAAATGCTCGGCCCACATCGTGCAGGACGAATGGCATCTGCTTGTCGCAGCATCTCGGTATTACTAAATGCATTCACGCCAATGAATAACCAATTACAGTTTTCAATTATTTGAATTCCACCCAATTGACGTCACAGAATCGTCATTCGTAGAATCGCCGGTCGAGAACAACATAATTCTGAGAGAGGCGCTATGGATGCGCACAGCATGATCGGGGCACTCACGGGAGGGCTGATTCAGCAGGAACGGCTTCTCAAGCTCGATACACCGCTTGGTAGTAACATCTTGACCCCGCATCGCGTGTTCGGGCAGTCTCGTATCGGTCGGGATTACCTGTTCATGGTCGACTGTGTGTCGACATCGAATGATGTCCAGCTCAAGGCACTGATTTCGCAGCCCATCACGCTGTGGATCCAGCAAACCGACAAGTCCTATTTTCCTCACCACGGCTACATTCATACCGCGAGAAAACTCGGTGTGGATGGCGGACTCGCGTGTTATCAGCTCAGTTTCTCGTCATGGCTGCATTTCCTGAAATTCCGACGGGACCAGCGCCACTGGCAAGACAAGACCGTCGACGCGATCATTGCCGACGTATTCGATGCGCATCCGCAGGCGCGCGGAATGTATCGCTTTGAATTGTCGCAACCGCTGCCCTCGCGTTCCTATTGCCGTCAGGACGAAACCGACTGGAATTTCGTGCATCGGCTGCTCGAATCCGAAGGTCTGTACGGCGTCTGGAAACAAGCGCAGGACGGCAAATCGCACACGCTCGTGATGACCGACCGTCTGCAGACGCTCGAGCCGCTTGCGCCGGCAACGGTCGAGTTTTCGCGGGCGGGCGTTCATGGCGAAGTGGACGCCTTGACGCAGTGGGCCGGTACCCGGACGCTGCAGTCCGTCCTGCTGTCGACGCGAACGTTCGACTACAAGAATCCGTCGACCCCTGCCAACCCGAAGGCGACGTCGGTGCCCACGATGGCGAACCAGGGCGATCTGCCGTCGCAGGCCGAGGTGTATGAATACACGGGCGGCTATACGTACCCGGAACAGGAGCGCGGCGATCATCTCGGCAAGATCCGCATGGAGGAATGGGAGTCGCGAGCCAAGCGCTACGATGGTGTCGGCGGGGTGCGCCGCATCGATGCGGGGCGGCGATTCACGCTGACGGGGCATCCCGAGCACGATCAGGACGCGGCCGATCACCGGGAATTCGCGGTGATCGAGGTCGAGTGGATCATCGTGAACAACGTGCCGCTTTCCGGGCACGAAGCCAACTATCCACACAGCCTCTATTCGGCAGTGAAACAGGCCGATGCGGACGACCCCGACAAGCTGTTCACCGTATCGCATGACGACGGCTCGACTGGCTTCTATCGAGTTGCCATCGAAGCGCAGCGTACGTCCGTGCCATATCGCAGCCCGCTCGAACACCGGAAACCGGAAGCCAAGCTGGAATCGGCCATCGTGGCCGGCCCCAAAGGGCAGCAGGCGTATACCGACGGCCTGAACCGGATCAAGGTGCTGTTCATCTGGGATCGGCACAACGAAGGTGACGAGCGGGCGTCGTGCTGGGTACGTGTCGCGCAATCCGACACCGGCGACGGGTACGGTGGCGTTCACATGCCGCGCGCAGGCGAGGAACTGCTGATCGGCCATATCGGGAACGACATCGACCGTCCGATTGCATTGCACCGCGTCTACAACGGGGCCGCGAAGCCGCGATGGCATTCGAATGCGCTGCTGTCGGGCTACCGGTCCCAGGAGTTTTCGGGAAGCGGTTACAACCAGATGGTCATGGACGACTCCACGGGCCAGAACCGCGTGCATCTGTATAGCAGCAGCACGAATGCCGCGTTGCACCTGGGCTACCTGATCGATCAGAACGACAACGCACGGGGCGGTTATCTGGGCAAAGGCTTCGACTTGAGCTCCGAAGCCTATGGCGCGCTGCGGGCCGGGCGAGGACTGTTCGTGACGACGCACCCGGTGGCCAGCCAGCCACTCGATGCCAGCCTGGCGACGCGTCAATTGAACGGCTCCGCGAATATCCTCGATGGCTTGTCGCAGGCAAGCGAAACGTCGAAGGCGGAAAGCCTGAAGGATGGCCACGACACCTTCAAGGCCTTCGCGGATGCGACGCAGCACAGCGAATCGGGTGCGACGGGCGGTGGCGGTGTGACGGCCGGCGGAGGGACGGGCGACGCCAGTGCGTTCAAGCAGCCGGTGATCCTCATGGCTGCGCCTGCCGGCATCGGCCTGTCGACGCAGAAGTCGACGCACGTTGCGGCGGATCAGCACGTCAATATCGTCAGCGGGCAAAGCACGCACGTGGCGACCGGCAAATCGCTGGTCGCCAGCATTACGGAGAAACTGAGCCTGTTCGTGCAGAATGCCGGGATGAAGCTGTTTGCCGCGAAGGGGAAGATCGAGGTTCAGACTCATGCGGACAATGTCGAAGTGACCGCGCAGAAGTCGTTGTTGCTGGCCTCCGTGACCGAGAAGGTCCAGGCATCGGCGCAGCAGGAAATCCTGTTGACGTCGGGCGGCGCGTACATTCGGCTCAAAGGGGGCGACATCGAGATTCATGCGCCGGGAAAGATCGACATCAAGGGCGCGCAGCATGCGTTCAGCGGCCCTGCGCGGATGGATGTGACCCATCCCGCGTTCAAGGATTTGCCGACGCGGCGGCTGATGCTGAATACCATGGCCTCGCCGTCCGCGACCCGTGTCGTTCCGGTCGGCATGCCGTACAAGCTTTACGCGGACGGGGCGCTGGTCAAGCAAGGGGTGTTCGACAAGACCGGGCAGTTGCCGATCGATCATCAGGTCACCACGCAGAAGTACACGCTGGAGATGGCGAACGGGGTGAAGCACGAGATTCCGGTGCCGGGTGAGTATCGGGATGCCGAGAACGGGAAACTTGCGAATCAGGGGTTTCAGTTCCTCGAGAGTTCGCCTGACGACGAAGTCGCGCCCGATCGGGCTGTCCACCGACAACAGTACAACGATCTGCTCAATCCTTCTTCGGACGCATAGCTCATGGCAACGCCGAACAATACCTTCACTACGCCGCTGGCGCTGAATCACACGTCGAACGCGACGGCGACGCTGCCATGGTTTCTGCAATTTACTGAATACGCCGCGAAGCAGGCGACATTCAGGCCCTTGGTAAACGGCAAAGAAGCGTTTGGGACGCTCTATGATGTGCTGATGAAAGCCCAGCACACCATCGATATCATTTGCTGGGGATTTCAGCCGTCCATGTATTTCAAGCGCGACGGTCACTCGCTTCGGATCGGAGAATTGCTTGAGCAGAAGGGGCAGAAAGGCGTCAAAGTCCGATTGCTGTGTTGGCGCGATCCGTTGTACCTCACCGAATTTGGCGAGAACAACATGCCGGGCTACGACCTGGTAACCGGGTTGAAGCAACATATATCGGACGATACCTATCGTCGGAGTTCGATGTTGTCCCGTGACTATCAAACCGACGAAGAAAGGAAGTTCGACGTGGAATGGTATTGGCGCGCCGACTTGAATAACGTAACAAGCACTTCGCTGCTGTCACCCCTGAATCCCCTGGCGAAAGTCGCCTACGAAAAAGCGCGTGCCCAGTACTACAAAGACCACGCACTAAAGAATATTGACTTCGCGACTCGGGGCTTCAGTCCCGCCAATCGGGCAGAGATTGCATGGCGCACGTTCTGGCATGGGAAAGACAAGGATCGTGACCTCCAAACCAAGGCGATGAACAGTGTTGGCATGGGTGCTGGAATTCCGACGCACCACCAAAAGATGGTGCTTGTCGATTATGAGGACCCGGAGAATGCCGTTGGTTTCGTGATGGGGCACAACATGCTCGATCAGTACTGGGATACGGATGATCACAGTTACAAGCCAAAGACCCCTTCGACCGGGCGTAACGGTCCAAGCCCATGGCAGGACATCTCCAGCTATGTGACCGGTCCGGTATTGCAGTATCTGAATGCGAACTTTTGCCAGGCATGGGACGACGCCACCGGCCAGGGCCTGGGCAAGGCACGGGACGGTCTTAAGGACCGCCTCAAGGTTCGATATGCGCCGGGTGGTGATACGCCGATGATGGCTCAGATCGCGCGTACACAGTCCCAGAAGGGACGACGCGACATCGAGAAGCTTTATCTGCAGGCGGTGAACAACGCCACGCAACACGTCTTTATCCAGAATCAATATTTCCGATGGCCGCCGCTTGCGAATGCAATCAAAGCGGTCGCGGCCAAGCACGTCAGTTGGGGACGCAACGTCACCGTGCATGGCCCGTTGTATTTGTTCGCCATCACGAATTCGGGCGACGAGGCAGTCGGAACCGGGACCGTCAATACTTATCGGATGCTGAATGCCTTGGGGAAGGCGCAGAGCATTCCGGGTGTCGCGACGTTGGAGCAAGAGGACGCTCGTCAGACCGCTTTGAAGGATCAGATGGCGGCGGTTGTGGATCAGCAGTCGCAGGCGAACCAAGCGTTGCTCGGGGCTCTCGAAGTGCAAGGCATCGTCGACTCGCCCGATTCGGCAAAACGGGTGGCCGACGCGAAGGCGAGGATCGAGCAGTTGAAACAGCGACGGGAATCCATTGCATCGCAGATGAAGAGTGCGCCGCAGCCTGTTCTGAACAAGGAGTACGATGGCCTCAAGGTTCATGTCTGTACGCTTGTGGCTCCGGATTCCCCGCCGGGCAAGTGGGTGCCCGTCTACGTTCATGCAAAATTGATGACGATCGACGATGTGTTTACGACGCTGGGGTCGGCCAACATCAATACACGCAGCATGGAGGCGGATAGCGAACTCAATATCTGTCACGAGAATGGTGACGTGACCAAGAGGTTACGGCAGCAGTTGTGGAGTCTGCATACGAACAAGGAGGGGGCGCAGGATGATCCAGGGCAAGCTTTTAATAAATGGGAAATGATTCTTAACAATAACGCCGACCTGCAGGGTGGAGGAAAGCATTCACCCGTCGCTTCGATTATTCGTTTCATGCGCATGTCAAACGAACGCACCTACAAAGACTGAAAAATGAGAAAGTCGCTTGTAATTTATACGGTCGTGTTGCTAGTGTGCGCCTGCACCAACAAGGAAGACTCAGTGGACTCGAATTTACCCGATATGTCGGCCGTACGAGCCAATCTCGCATTTACGTGTGTGCACGAGAGTGAACATCTTCCGCCTTTGGATCCGCGGGCAGATCAGTTGTTTCAGTATGGTCGCTATTTGCAGAAAATCGATGGTCCAAAGGATTTCGATGAAATCGTCCGCTACTATCGAATAGCTGCAGCGTATGGTCACTACAAAGCCAACACTAACGCACAGAAGCTGATTTCCCAAGGGTTGGCTAACTCCCCTGACGGGGCAAAGGAAACCATTGCGCTGGCAAAGAAGTTAATTGATGACGGAGTTCCTGGTGGCTATTACGACATCGGGCACTATCTCGAAGCTGGCTATGGGGTAAAGCAGGATGCCGAGATGGCCTTGCGGTATTTCAGGAAGGCTGCGGACATGGGAAGTCCTGAGGCACAAACTTATGTTGCCGAGCAGCTGGCGCCACACGATCGAGCTCCCGAGATTGCACGTCAAATGAGGCAGTGTGCGACCAATCAAGGTTACGGAGATGCTGCCAATTATTTGGGAATTAATTTTAAAAACGACTCAAAATATTCGGATGCCGTTTTATCCTTTCAAAAAGGTGTGAAGGCGGGGAGTGCTCAAGCTGCGTTGGCACTCGAAGAGGGATTCAATGGCCCCGAGGCATCAAATCGTCTTTCGTACCTTGCGCTCGCGCATGATCCAGAACGCTCGCGTCGTTATCGGTTGATCGGCAAATTTCTCGATAGCAACGAGAGCCGTAACCCGAAGGTTCCCGACCTCGACAAGATTGTTCCGCTGCCGCCGGCAAAACTGCCGCCGTGGGACGGCACGTTCCAATGGCAAAAGGAACAAGACGCAGCGACGCCACCGCAGAAGCCTTCAGACGAGTTCATCAACGAGATGGCGAAAGCCAAACATCTCGATCCCGCGACAGGATTACCGCTCCCAGGATCCGCGGACAAGACTTCGCAGGCCGAGCAACCGGAAAACGTCGCATCCCGCCTGCCGTTGGGTACGGTTGCTCACACGGGCCAGACTTGCCCGGAAGACGGCGTATGGTGCGCGAAACTCGGTGCGGGTCAGTTTGGCGATACGCAGCGTCGATTCCTCAAGGGCGACGCGCTGCCGTCTGTCGTCGTGCATGAACCGAGAAAGCTGGCGGTGCTCGACAGCATGATGGGGACGCGCCAGCACGTTGAACAAGTTGCGTGGGAACTCGTTGCGTACCTTGATCAGGCTTGACCGGTTCATGCATCAAGGCTGCGTGGCCAATCCGCTCGTTCGATTGCGGCCACGCGCAGCAGGCTCGATTGATCATGCGTAGAACGTCTATCGCCTTGCTTGTTTCGTGCCTGCTGGCCGCGTGCTCGAAGAGCGAGAATGCTACGCGCGCACAGACTGCCAACCCTGCCCGCAAGACGACGCAGGTTGCGCGGCACCCAAACCGACCAGATTGACGATACGCAGCACCCCTTTCACCAAGACAACGCATTGCCGTCCGTCGACCACCCGCCCGGCTAACCGGCATCGCGCACCTGACGACTGATTGATCCCGGAGTCCACATCGGCATGCGCGTGTTGCCGATCACGATGGCGATCTTGACCCTCGGCGGCGCCTGTGTGGTTTACCGGGTGTGGTGCCGCGTGTTCTACGCTCCCGTGAGCCGCGACACGGCGGAAACGTCCCACGGAATGCCGTCGTCGTAGAAGCCGAAGGCGGCGAATCACTGGGCGATCGCTGTTCCTCCTCAGACATGCCCCTCATGCTCGATCGCCCCGCCATTCCCGACCCGCGCGGCGACCCTCACCGGCACCCCAGACACCCTCGCCGCCCGCTTCGCCCACATCGCCGTCAGAATCGGCACGAGGATCGCCGTCACGAGGCACGCGGTCGCGACGATCGCCGTCGCCGCCGGCACCATCGGTTTGAACTTCGGAATCATCTCGCCGATGATCGCCGGGTTCGCGACCGTGGCGCCGGCCGTCGACGACGCGGCAAGGCCGGCCGTCCCGTTGCCGCCGCCCACGAACTTGTCCGCCAGAATCAACGGCACGCCCGTCACGACGATCACCGCGAGCCCGAGTGCGATACCCGGCAGCCCGCTCTTCGCGATCACGTTCAGATCGATGCCGTTGCCGAGCGCGAAGCCGAAGAACGGAATCAGCGGATGCACGCAGCGCCCGAACAACTCGCGCAGGTCTTCATCGAGGTTGCCGAGCGTGAAGCCGATCAGGAACGGCAGCACCGCGCCGACGAAGAGCCGCGTCTCGAACACCGCGACGCCCGCCGCGCCGAGAATCAGCATGCTGACGAGCGGCCCCGATTCGATCGACATCAGCACGAACGCGCCGGCTTCTTCCTTGCTGCCGTACTGCTGCATCACGGCCGCATAGAGGCCGCCGTTGGTCATGTCCATCGACGTCGTGATCGCGAGCAGCGACAGGCCCGCGAACAGGCCCGTGCGGATGCCGTCGTCGGGGATGAACTGCGCGGCGATCAGCGTCGCGAGCCACGCGACCACGATCTTGGTCGCGAGCAGCGTGCCCGATTTGCGCAGCACGACGCCCGTCGCGCGCAGGTTGATCGTCGCGCCCATGCAGAAGAACCAGACGGCGAGGATCGGCACCGTGCCGGCGATCAGGCCGTTGGTGAACGAACCGAAGTACTTTCCGGCGTTCGGGGCGAACGTATGCACGCACGCACCCAGCAGCATCGGGACCAGCATGAGCCCGCCCGGAATGCGGTCGATGGCCTGTTTCAGCTTCACGTCTCCTCCGTGGACGTCGATGCGTCCCGTTGTCGAATGATGTCTGCTGACTGACTATAGGACAGGATTCGGAACGATGGTCCGTTTTTGTGAATTTCAGTGGTAGTCGTATACCCGTAAGACGCGATGGCTGTTGCAGGAAAGGAATTGATCGATCGACGAAGCTGGATCGAAAATCCGGATCGACGTTCCGAATTTGATAAATGTGTGCTTCAATCTTCATCAGGGCGAGCGGCGGCGACGGTGCCGGCGGCCTGCCCATTCCCCAACGGAGAACCGGCATGGACGTGCGACAGGGCATACACAGCGAACACGCGAAGGCGCTCGACACGGCCGGCCTGCGCCGGCATTTCCTGGTGGAGAACGTGTTCGCGCCGGACGCGCTGTCGCTCACCTACAGCCATATCGACCGCATCATCGTCGGCGGCGCGTGGCCGGCCACGCGGCCGGTCGAGGTGCCGGCGTCGCTCGGCGCCGCGATGGGCGTGAGCCATCTGCTGGCGCGGCGCGAACTCGGGGCGATCAACATCGGCGGGCCGGGCTGGGTCGAGGTCGACGGGCAGCGTCATGCGGTGGGCACCGAAGAGGCGATCTATATCGGGCAAGGCGGGCAGGGTGTCGTGTTCGGCAGCGACGATCACGCGCGGCCGGCGAAGTTCTACCTGAACTGCGCGCCCGCGCACACGGCCTATCCGACCCGCACGATCACGCTCGCGCAGGCATCGCCCGAAACGCTCGGCGACGCGGCCACGAGCAACCGTCGCACGATCTACAAGTTCATCGTGCCCGACGTATTGCCGACCTGCCAGTTGTCGATGGGGATGACGAAACTCGAGCCCGGCAGCCTGTGGAACACGATGCCGTGTCACACGCACGAGCGGCGGATGGAGGTGTATTTCTACTTCAATCTCGCCGCCGACGCGGCCGTGTTCCATCTGCTCGGCGAACCGCGGGAGACGCGTCACGTGGTGGTGCACAACGAGCAAGCCGTGATTTCGCCGAGCTGGTCGATTCATTCCGGCGTCGGCACGCAGGCATACACGTTCATCTGGGGGATGGCCGGCGAGAATCAGGTGTTCAAGGACATGGATCACATCGCCGTCGCCGACCTGCGCTGACATCATGAAACGCGAAACGCCCGATCTTCCCGCCGCCGGCGCGCATGCCGCGCTCGCCCGCCTGTTCGACCTCACCGGCAAGGTCGCGATCGTCACCGGCTGCAACACGGGGCTCGGCGCGGCGATGGCCGTCGCGCTCGCGTCGGCCGGGTGCGACATCGTCGGTGCGAATCGTTCGTCATCCGATGCAACGTCGGCGCGCGTCGCGGCCGCCGGGCGGCGCTTCGTCGACGTGCGCGCGGATCTGTCGACGCTCGAGCCGGTCGAGCGGATCGTCGAGGGTGCGGTCGATGCGTTCGGCCACGTCGACATCCTCGTCAACAACGCGGGCATGATCCGCCGCTGCGATGCGCTCGCGTTCACCGAAGCCGACTGGGACGCCGTGATCGACGTGAACCTGAAGAGCGTGTTCTTCCTGTCGCAGGCCGTCGCGCGGCAGGTGGTGCGGCAGGGGCGCGGCGGCAAGATCGTGAACGTCGCGTCGATGCTGTCGTTCCAGGGCGGCATTCGCGTGCCGTCGTACACGGCGTCGAAAAGCGGCGTGCTGGGCCTCACGCGGCTGCTCGCGAACGAATGGGCCGCGCGCGGCATCAACGTGAACGCGATCGCGCCCGGCTACATGGAGACCGACAACACCGCGCAGTTGCGCGAGGACAGCCGGCGCAGCGACGAAATCCTCGGCCGCATCCCGGCCGGCCGCTGGGGCGTGCCGGACGATCTCGCGGGCGCGGCGGTGTTCCTCGCGTCGCGCGCGTCGGACTACGTGCACGGCCATACGCTGGCCGTCGACGGCGGTTGGCTCGCGCGCTGACCGGCTCGCGCGATGAACGCGTTATGCTCTCCCGATTCGCATCTCACGGATTCACGGACATGACAGCAACGCCCAGGCAGCGCAAGCGCGATCAGGCGAACCAGGAAACCGGTGGCGGCCAACCGGGGGCCGACCCGTCGGCGGCAGGGAGCGTCGAGAAGCCCGATTCGGTCGCCGCGGTCGGCAAGGTCTTCACGATCCTCGCCGCGCTCGGCGAGCGCCGCGAGATCGGCATCAGCGAACTGTCGCACCAGCTCGGCATGTCGAAGACGACGGTGCATCGCTTCCTGCAGACGCTCAAGACGCTCGGCTACGTCGCGCAGGAAGGCGAGACCGACCGCTACCGGCTGACGATCCGGCTGTTCGAGCTCGGCAGCAAGGCGCTGGAAAGCGTGGACCTCGTGCGCGAGGCCGATCTCGAGATGCGCCGCATCGGGCAACTGACGCGCGAAGCCGTGCATCTCGGCGCGTTCGACGAGGACGCGATCATCTACATCCACAAGATCGACGCCGATTACGGGCTGCGCATGCAGTCGCGGATCGGCCGGCGCAATCCGCTGTACAGCACCGCGATCGGCAAGGTGCTGCTCGCATGGATGACGCCCGGCGACGCGCGTGCGGTGCTGGCCGGCATCGAGTTCAGGAAGTCGACCGCGAAGACGCTGGCGTCGGCGGATGCGGTGATGAGCATCCTGCCGCACGTGCGGCAGCAGGGCTACGGCGAGGACAACGAGGAGCAGGAAGACGGCCTGCTGTGTCTCGCGGTGCCGGTGTTCGACCGTTTCGGTCGCGTGATCGCGGGGTTGTCGCTGTCGTTCCCGACGATGCGGTGCGGCGCGGACACGAAGGCGCATTACGTCGCGTTGCTGAAGGAGGCCGGGCAGGCGATTTCCGCCCGGCTCGGGCATCATCCGGAGGCGGTAGGCGTCGAAGCGACGACCATCGCGCAGGATTGAGCGTGTGCCGGGCGCGAACCGGCACGCCGAAACAACCATACGGCATACAGAACTTGATCATGCAGATGAAAATGACGATGCGCATGGGCATCGCGATGCTGGTGCTCGGCGCGAGCCTGGCTGCGAGCGGCGCGCACGCGACGCGCGCGGTCGATTGCGGGCAGCTCGATGCGGCCACGAGCGGCCCGGACGACAACTTCCGGCCGCCGGCGTCGGGTACGGTGATCGGCACGGGGCGCGCGTATTTCTACTCGGCGCCCGACGCGCAATGCATGACGAAGCGGACCTTCATCGTTCCCGGCGATTCGGTGACCGTCTACAAGTCGCACGGGCGCTGGTACAACATCATGTACGTGAACGGCAAGACCGGCGACGACTTCGAAGGATGGGTCGAGCAGGGCCGCGTGCGCCTCGACGGTCGATACGGCGCGCAGTAGTCGCCGTCGGCGGCGCCGCTACACCGGCGCCCATGCGAAATCGCGCTTCAGGTTCTCCGCGCGCAGCGGCCGCTGGTAGAGATATCCCTGCGCATACTGGATCCCGACCGCATGCAGCGCGCGATGCTGCGCTTCCGTCTCCACGCCTTCCGCGATGATCTTCAGGCCGTAGTGATGCGCGACGGCCGCGATCCCTTCGATCAGCCTCGCGCTGCCGCCGTCCAGTTGCGAGATGAACAGCCGATCGATCTTCACGTAGTCGAACGGAAAGCGCGACAGCATGTCGAGATTGCTGTGATGCGTGCCGAAATCGTCGATCGCGAACTTCGCGCCTTTCGAGCGCAGCGTCTGGAAGATCTCGGTGGTTCGCGCGTTCTTCTCCAGCAGGATGCGCTCGGTGACTTCGAGCACCAGCGTGAAGCCGGGCGGCAGCGCGCGGATCGCCTCCTCGACGACGGCCACGAACCGCCCGCGCTCGAGATCCTGCGGCGCAACGTTCACGGCGATGCGCAGCGGCGCGGACGGTGTCAGCGCGGTCAGTTCGGACACGGCCGTGCGCAGCACGAATTCGGTGACCTTCGGCAGCACGGTGCTGGATTCCACCTGCGGGATGAATGCGGCCGGGCTGATGGCCCCCCACTTCGGATGGTGCCAGCGCAGCAACGCTTCGACGCCGACCGTCCTGCGCGTCTGCACGTCGACGATCGGCTGGTACACGACATGGAATTCGTTGCGCCTGAGCGCGTGGCGCACCGCTTTCAGCAACAGCCGCCGCGGGGCCATCGCGAGCAGGTAAGCGGCCATCACGAGGCTGTCGGCCAGCAGCACGATCGTCGCGCAGATCAGCCGGTAGTGGCGCTGCACCTGTGCCGCGTAGCGCGCCGAGGCGATGACCGACACCGTGAACGGCCAGCGCTGCGACGCCATCGTGCTGCCGCCGACGGGGCCGGCCGCCGTTTCCGGCGCGAACTTGCCGTGCTGATCGAGACGGCCCGAACCCGCGATCGACAGCGTGGCCGTTTCCGCGCCATCGCCGGTGCCGTGGTTCAGCGCGTCGGCGACGTAGTCGCCTTCGATCAGGTACAGGACGCCCGCGCCGCGCGCGGTCGCGCGGAACGCGGACAGTACCGGAATGCCATGCTGGAACGGCGTCTGGCGCAGCAGCGTGACGATCATCGATCCCGGTTCGGGTTCGCGCGCATACGCGGCGAGCGGCAGGTCGATCGAGCCGAGCGCCGACGAACACATCACGCGCCCGTCATTTACCAGCGCGACCGCCCGCAGATAGCGCAGGCGAGTGCCCACTTCGGCGAGTGTCCGGAACACCGTCGCGCACGGCCGCCCGACCAGTGCGGTCAGCTCGTCCGCGTGTCGAAGGCGCACGCCGTCCAGAATGCGGTCCACGGAAGCCACGATGTCGTTTGCCACGACGCGCTCATGCGCGGTGACGGCATCGCGCGCGTAGCGGTCGGCCAGCACGATCGCGAACGCGGGCACGAGCACGCAAATGATCACGGCGGCGAAAAACACGACGCGCGGCCACGCGCCGCGGCGATGGAAAAGGGGCTTCGAGCCGGGCGTGAGCGCCCACAGTCCCGCGGTTGCCTTTGGTGTTGTACGCATGGCGTGGCAAGTCGAACCGGTCGATGCGCCAACGGCGCGCATCCCGCATGCCCGATTCGGGCCATGCGGCTCGCGCGCCGGTTTCGGGACGCCGGTCGATTCGGCCGGCGCGACGGCATCGGCTCGGCCTGTCGCGATCGACCCTTCATCTGGCAGCATTCCTCAATAACATGCGCGCATTGAGCATGTATATCGACGCAGCGTACCGAAAAAAGCCCCGGCCGCACAGTGTGTGCAGCCGGGACAAAAAACACCGTCTCTTGGCACGAGGATGGTGCGCGGCAAGTATAAGACGCGGCGCGATATTACGAAATATTGTTGTTTAAATATTGATGTGGTTTTGTAATTGTGTCTCAAAAAGAAACATTTCCATGTGGCGCGGCCGGCGGCAGACTTCTGCCAGGGCGTCAAACCGGAGCGTGACGATGGAAGAAAATGCCGGACCCACGGTCATCGTGACCGATGGCGCCGCCGTGGCGGACGGCGGTTCGCTGTGGATCAGGATTGCAGTGGATGGACAGACGCGCGACTACTCGCTCGATCGCGCACTCGCGTCGCGCGGCACGCCGCGCTACGACAGCATCCGCGGCGCGCACGGCGTGCTGTCGAACGAAGAACGACGGGCATTGCGGGTGCTGCTGGAGCGTATTGCCGATCCTGCCATGTGGGCCGGCATCGTCGGCACGTTCATCGAGGTGCTGAAGCGCGCCGACGGGCCATGAACGATGGGGGGCGGCTGCGCTTCAGAAGTCGTTGCGCATCTTGTGGAGCAGGCCGCTTGGCGACTGATGCGTGTCCACCGCGGTGAGCACGTCGGTCAGGAACCACGGCAGGTTCAGTTGCGTGTCGGCGTCGCCGACGCATACGCGGATCGGCGGTGCGCCGGACGGCGAACGGGCGCCTGGCGCGGCATCCCGCGACGGCACGCAATTTTTCGCGTAGGCCTGAGCCGGAACCGGCGCGACAGCGCCGGAGGGCGCACCGGCGATGGCCGGCGCGTTGAAGGCGGCAAACAGGGTCAGGGCGGCGGCAAGGGCGACGCGTTTCATGAGGGTTCTCCGGCGATGCGGGTTCGACCACGCGAGCCGATGCGAGTTCGTCCGCGCGCGATGCGTGCACCCGCCCCAACAGCCGCTCAGCCGCGCGCGACGCTGGCTGCCCGCGCCGGCTGACGGCTGCGCCACTGCTGCGGCGATTCCCCGGTCCAGCGCCGAAAGGCGCGTGTAAACGCGCTGTGTTCGGAATAGCCGAGCAACCAGGCCACTTCGGCGAGCGTGAGCCGCGGATCGTTCAGATGATCGATCGCGAGCCGCCGCCGCGTATCCTCGCGCAAGCGCCGGAAGTTCAGCCCGAGCCCGGCCAGCCGGCGATGCAGCGTGCGGGACGACACATGCAGATCCGCCGCGATCTGCTCGATGCTCACTTCACCCTGCGTCAGCAAACGCGCGACGGCCTCGCGCACCGACTGTTCGAGATCGTCCGTCTGCCGCAGTTCCGCGAGCAGCGCGCTCGCCTGGCGCTCCATCATCTGCCGCAGCGCGTCGTCGGGCCGCTGCAGCGGCTGCGTGAGCAAGCGCAACGGGAAGGCGAGCCGGTTCACCGGTTGGCCGAACCGGACCGGGCAGCCGAAGTAGTCGCGGTACGGCTGTTCGTCGCCGGGCGACGGATGCACGAAGCAGACTTCGTCGGGCCCGGTGCGCGTGCCGGTGATATTGCGCGCGAATTGCACGATCGCGGTCAGCGCGACTTCGTCGACGAGCGGGCCGAGTGGTTCCGGTGCATCGTGCCATTCGATCGCCACTGACGTTGCCTCGACGCGCACTTCCATGCGCGCGACGTTCGCGATCAGGTGTTCGTATTGCTGCCAGCGCGCGAGCGCCGCGCCGGCGTCGCGGCACGCATGCAGCGCATAGCCGAGCGCGCCGAGATGCGCGGGCGTGATCCGCTGGCCGACGTGCAGGCCGAGCAGCGGATCGTCGAGCGCATCGGCCGCGCGTTCGAGCAGACGCCGCCAATGCGCGCTCGCGTACAGCGTCAGCCCGCGGTCGTCCTCGGGTGGCCGTGCCTCGCCGAGCACGCGCGCCGCATCCTTGCCCTGCCCGGACAGATAGTCGAACAGCAGCCGCACGTACGTGCTCGAGTAATAGATGCGCTGGGTCGCAAGCGGGGAGGCGGCGGGCATGGCGGAAAGTGTCAAGTAATCGTCGGCAAGTGTCAACGCGGGCCGACCCGTGCGCGACCATACTGCGCGGCAGTTCCCGATCGAGGCTGTCGACATGCCGACCGAGTTGATGACGTGGCTCCATGCGTTCCTGGGTAACGACGTGGACTGGAAGCAGGTGCTGCTGATCGGCATGACGCCGGTGTTCCTGATCGCATTCGCGGTCGAGTACGCGGTAATGACCCGGCGCGGCCGCCGCGAGCCGTTTCGCTGGAAGGAGATCGTCGCGAACCTGTCGCTCGGCGCCGGTTATCAGGTGGCCGAGACCGTGACGGGATTGCTGTTGACCGGTGCGATCTTCGCGTGGGTCTATCGACACCGGCTGTTCGACGTGCCGGTGAACGGCTTCACGATCGTGCCGATCTTCGTCGTCGTCGAGTTCTGCTACTACTGGTTTCATCGCACGTCGCACCGCGTGCGCTGGTTCTGGGCCGCACACGTGCCGCATCACAGCGGCGAGGTGATGAACTTCACGACGGCGATGCGCCAGTCGCTGCTGAACGCGTTCGTCGGCGTGTTCCTGTTCTATCTGCCGCCGGTGTGGCTCGGCATTCCGCCCGCCGTCGTGCTGTTCCTGCTTGCCGTCGATCTCGCGTACCAGTACTTCGTGCATACCGAAGCGATCGGCCGGCTGCCGCGCTGGTTCGAGTACGTGTTCGACACGCCGTCGAACCATCGCGCGCATCATGGCCGCAATCCGCGGTACATCGACCGCAACTACGGCGGCGTGCTGATCATCTTCGACCGGATGTTCGGCACCTATGTCGAGGAAACGGAGCCGGTCGACTACGGCATCACGCAGCAGATTCGTTCGTACAACTTTCTTGTTCTGAGCGTGCACGAATTCGTCGACATGTGGCGCGATGTGCTCGCACCCGGGCCGGTTCTGCAGCGCTTGAAGCATCTGTGGATGCCGCCCGAGTGGGAGCGGCCCGGGCATCGGCCGATCCATACGTGGAGCGTCGAGCGGAAAGGGGAGGAAGGGGCGAGTCGGGCGGACATGACCGAGCGCGGTACTTGACCGCGCGGGGCCGGTTTTTCAGTTGGCGCCTGTCGGGCGATGACGGAAGAAAAGGTATGCCAGGCCGAGCGGTGCGATGAAAATGGCTAGATACCAACACAGGAACATGGTCATGAACTTGACAACCAGCATCAATGCTGCATTGACAAAGAACATATTGCGTCCAACGATGTAGTTCACGACGCTTTCGTAGACAAATCGGGAATAAGGGTAGAGGAGGCAACTCACCGCCATGAAAATCAATACAAGCGCGAGCAATCCTCCGGGAAGGCTTTCTTTCCCGAAGCTGGAAATGAAGATGAAAACCGTGGGGAAGATCAAGCTGAAAAGAAAGTTACGAATATAGTAGGGGCGAGTGAGTCCGCCAAACAAGCGCGTAATGATTGAATTCATGCCATCCCTGGTCGAAATTCATAGTAACGACCAGAGATGATAAAACTTGATAGGTCGCAATCAGATATTTTAATTGGCCGCGATATTCGAGATTGTCGACTGTGATTGCGGGCATGAAGGACAAGGGCGGACGTCGTCGACGTGATGCATCGCGCATCCGGCATACGTTGTCGTCACCATGCGTCACTGATACCCGTAACACTGCTTCAGCCCCGCGTAGTCGTAGAAGTGGCTGGTTGGCGCGATCTTCGCGCCGTCGCACGCGGCCTGGAAATCCGTTTCGCGCTCGTTGTACAGCATCTTCACGATGAGCCGCGTCCCGTTGCGATAAACATCCCATTGCATGTTCGCGGCCATCGGCGACACCTGGTCGCCGCGCCACGGGTTGTTCGCGTACGTGTACGTCTGCGCTTGCGGCGTCGGCACGAACACGTTCTTCAGGTTCATGATCGACGCGAACGGAATCACGATCTCCGCGTGCGTGAAGCGCAGCTTCGCGGCATGCGTCAGGTCGCCGCGCGCGATCGCATCGACTTCACCGAAGAAATCGTCCTGCAGCACCTTCGCCATCCGGTACGTCACCGGGTTCGCTTCCTGGATGCCGGGCCCTTTCTGGTAGTAGTCCTCGGCGTCCTGCAGGTACGCGAGATACTGCGCCTGCTCGGCACCGATGTATTTCTCCATCGTGACGCCGCCGGTTTCCGCGGTCATGGCCGGCGCAACCTGCAGCAGGTTGTACAGCACGTTCACCGCATCGACGGCCGTCGCGATCTTCGTCTTGCCGTCGCCCTTCAGCGTGTTGGTGAACTTGCCGTCCGTCGATGTAAACGCATAGGTGCCGGTGTTCGCGAACGTGTAGCCGTCGGTGCCGAGCTTCGCGATGAAGGCCGGCGACACGAGCGCGGTCAGCACCGTTCGCGCGACGTCGGCCGCTTGGGGCGCGGCCTTGATCGCCTTCAGCTTCGCGGCCACCGTCGCGTCGTTTGCATAGGCCTGGTATGCCTGGCTCGCCTGATAGGTCGCGTAGTACGGATCGCTCGTGTCGGTCACGAGATCGGTGGCCGGCTTCAGCGAGTGGAAATACAGCAGGAAGCGATTGGTGCCGGCCGGCTGCGCGACCGGTGCGTTCGCCGGATAGCCGGCCGGTGCGGCCGGCAGCGTGATGGCCGGCGCCAGTGCCGGCTGCGCGGCAACGAGCGCCGCCGAGAAATATGTCGAACTGTCGACCGCGCGATCCTGGCCCGAGTTGACGACGACCACCTGCCGGTTGCCCGCGGCGAACAGCGCAGGCAGCCGCTGCGCGAGACGCGCGGCGAGTTGCTGATGTTCGCGGATGCCGGTTTGCGTGAGGTTGCCGTACCCGGGTGTCGAGATGCCCTGCACGCCGTAGCCGAGCAGCGCATTGGCCTTCATCATCGCGTACGTGTCGGCCTTGAGTTGCGCGCCCAGCGCGGTCAGCGCGCCGTCGGCCTCGGCCTTGACCAGCATCGCGTAGATCGCGCCGTCGTACTTGAAGCCCGACAGCCCGCGCGAGCCGTGCCGTGCGACGAGTTCGGTGTAGACCGGCGCGTAGTCGGCCGGCGGCGCTTCGTAGGTCGCGGCGTCCTGCTGCGGGCGGTACGGCGTCTTCGTCTGGTAGTAGGTCGCGGGCGCAGGGTCAGGCGTGGGCTGAGGTTGCGGTTGCGGTGCGGGCGCCGTGCCGTTGTTGTCGGCCGACGTGGCGGGCGGCGTCGGGTCATCATCCCCGCCGCAGGCGGCGAGCAACAGACAGGCGATCGTGAGGGCGGCGGCGGTGCGGGTCGGGCGTGTCATCGTGGCGGGCAACGGACGGCACGATGCGCATGCGCGTCGTACCGTCTCCGGGGCAATGTGGTCGAGCCACGGAGTGTTGCAAGCGACTTTGACAGCAGAATGTCAGGATGCGGTCGGACAATCGTCGGATTGCCGCCGGATCGACGATGATGGCCGGCTGCGGCCGGCCCGGGGGCGGGCGTTCAGTGCAGCCCGGCCGATGCGATCGAGCGCACCGTATCGGTGATGTTCACGCAGCGCGACAGGCCGAAATGTTCGACTTCGCGGCGTTCCGGTTCGCTGCTCGCGATCCCGACCGCGCGCTCCGGCGGCACGCCGAGCGCTTGCAACGCGACATCGAACGGATGTTGATTTGATCCGGAGTCCTGTTGATCCGAATCCGTGACGACGACCGAGAAGCGGTCGAGGTTCGCGCGGCCGAACTGGCCTTCGAACATGTCGCTGAGCCGTGCGGCCGGCAGCGTCGTGACGAGACCGAGTCGATATCCTTCTTCCGATGCCCGGTCGAGCCACTGGATGATCGCGTCGCGCTGATGGCGCGATTCGCGCGAATCCGGTGTTGCTTCGATCTGGGCGAATGCTGCGTCGAGACGGGTGACGATGGCTTCGATGACCACGGTGATTCCTTTTCAGAAACGTGATGATCCGTTCGCCGACGGGAATGCCACACACCTTAGCGTCGATCCGGAAAATGCGACCAATTAATATTTTTAGCCGACTCATACGATTCGACTAATGAATGGGGCGGCAAGCCAGAGCGGGCGCGGGACACGTGTCGCACGGCATTTTCCGCGCGAATGGCAGCGCATCGACGGCCTTCAATGTGATGCACCAGCATGGCGCACATTCTGGATGCATCGCGCATATGCATATAAGGAAACGGCATGTCGAGCGATGCCCGCCCGATATGCCGCGTTGCGAGGGTGCGCGCGAACAGGCGCGATCAGTGCAGCTTGATCGACGGCTGGTTACGGCTTTGCAGCCAGTGGCTCAGCGACTGGAACAGCGCGCGCTTCACGCCGACCACGCTGAACAGGTGCTTGCGATACAGGAACTTGTACAGCCCGATCGCCGCCAGCCCGTCGACGATCAGCGAGCGCGAGCGCACGCCGATGTCCGTCTGGTACACCGCACCCGCATGCCCGAGCGACACGACCGTGCCCGCATCGCGGAACGTGAAGCCGGCCACCGGCTTGCCGGCGACGCGGCGCGCGAGGGCGTTGACCAGATACACGGCCTGCTGGTGCGCGACCTGCGCGCGCGGCGGCAGGAACCCGCCGGCACCAGTCGACGGGCACGCGGCGCAATCGCCGAACGCATACACGTGCGGATCGTCGGGCGTCTGCAGCGTGTCGGTCACGATCACCTGGTTCGAGCGGTTCAGCGCGATGTCGCCGATGTCCCGCAGCATCGCGGGGCCGGCGACGCCGGCCGCCCAGATCGTGATGTCGCTCGCGAGCCGTTCGCCCGCCGCGGTCGTCACGGCATCCGCGCCGACTTCCGCCACGCGCGTATCGGTCAGCACGTCGACGTTCAGCGCGCGAAGCTGCGCGTGCATCTTGCCGGACAGCCGTTCGTCGAGCGCCGGCAGGATGCGCGGGCCGCCTTCGATCAGCCGGATGTGCACGTCGCGTGCGGACACCAGCGCCTTGAAGCGGTACGTGGTCAGTTGCTGGATCGCGTGCCGCAGCGCGGCGGCCAGCTCGACGCCCGTCGCGCCCGCACCGATCACGTTGATGCAGATCGGCGCGCCCCGCCGCGCGGGCTGCTGCTCGGCCAGGTGATTCGCCTTCGTGCACGCAGCGAGGAACTTGCGGCGGAAATCCTCGGCCTGGTCGAGGTTTTCGAGCGGCAGCGCATGACGCTCGGCGCCCGGCACATTGAAGAAATTCGTCACGCTGCCGACCGCCAGCACGAGATCGTCATAGTCGAGTTCCCGCTGCGGCAGGATTTCCGTGCCGTCCGCTTCCCGCACGGCCGCGATCGTCGCCGTGCGGGCCGCGCGGTCGACCCGCCGCAGCGCGCCCTGCACGAAACGGAAGCCGTGACGCTTCGCCTGCGCCGCGTATTCGATCGTGTGGGAGGCCGGATCGCGATGGCCCGATGCGGCTTCGTGCAGCAGCGGCTTCCAGAAGTGCGTCGGATAGCGGTCGACGAGCACGACGTCGGTCTGCCCGCGGCGTCCGACCGTATCGCCGAGACGCGTCGCGAGCTGCAGGCCGCCGGCGCCGCCGCCGACGATCACGATGCGCGGCACGCGCGGTGCGCGGTCCGTTGCAAGGGTGGGCGTGGTGTTGTCCATGTTGGGCTCCCGCTGAATGACGATTCGGATGACATTGCTCAAGAACCGACGATATAGTTTCGAACCCACTCGAACAATTTAATGTTTATAAGCGACTCATATGTATTCACTTATAGGAAAGACCGCAACGTTCCGGCAGCTGAAGGCGCTGGACATGATCGCGCGGCTCGGCAGCGTGTCGCGCGCGGCCGAGGAGCTGAACCTGACGCAGCCGGCCGTGTCGCTGCAGGTTCGCCTGCTCGAGGAGGCCGTGGGCGCCGCGTTGCTGCAGCGGGTGGGGCGTGGCGTGCAGCTGACCGCGGCCGGCGAGATCGTGGCGCGCTACGCGCGCGAGATCCTGCATCTGTGGAGCGAGGCCGGTGACGAAGTGGCCGCGCTGACGGGCGATCTCGGCGGCACGCTGCGGATCGGCGCGATCACGACGGCCGAATACCTGATCCCGCCGCTGCTCGTCAAATTCACCGCGACGCGTCCGCACGTGAAGACGTATTTCAAGGTCGGCAACCGCGACGACATCATCCGCATGCTCGCGACGCATGAAATCGATCTCGCGGTGATGGGCAGCGCGCCGAAGGAACTGCGCACGCACGCGGTCGAGTTCGCGAAGCATCCGATGGTGTTCGTCGCGGCGCCCGGCCATCCGCTGATGCAGCGCAAGCGCGTCGCGCTGAAGGATCTCGAATCTGCGCACCTGCTCGTGCGCGAGCGCGGCGCGGGCACGCGCTCGACCGTCGAGAGCCTGTTCAAGAACGCGGGCCATCGCTTTCATGTGGGTTCCGAACTGTCGAGCAACGAGGCGATCAAGCAGATGGCCGAAGCGGGCCTCGGCGTCGCGTTCCTGTCGTTGCACGCGTGTGCGCTCGAACTGCGAACGGGGCTGCTCGGCCAACTGCCGTTTCCCGGCAATCCGATCGAACGCGAATGGTATGTGGTGACGCTCGCCGACCGGCGGATCTCGCAAGTGACGGGGCTGTTCCGCGACTTCCTGATCAAGCAGGGTGCGCCGGTGATCGACGGCGCGACGGTGGCGTCGCACGAGCGGCGACGCAAGTAGGCGCGACCGGCGGTCAGGCGAGCCCGAAATCGTCGTTGCTGTCGGGAATCGATGCGAGCAGCCGTTCGAGCCGGTACCAGCCGACCACGCGCAGGCACCACGCGGCGATGGCGGTGCGTGTATTGCGGACGTCGGGGCCGGATGAAGGGCGAACGGTGGACGGCGAACGCGCGATGAACGCCGCGCGTTGCGGGCAGGAATGGGGCATGACGGGCTCCGTAGGTGTCGGATGAACGGATCGTAAGCGGCGCGGCGCCCGCCGGCGCGCACGCAAGGATCGTCCCGAGCAGAAACGGATGATCTTTTTCTGCTTGATCCGGCGGCGCTCGCGCACGGCCGGCACGCCGGCCCGAAACGCGTCACAATGCGCGTTCGGCACCTGATCTGGTGGAGACCATCAATGAGCGATCCGATTCTTGCCGCGCCGACGGACAACGGCGTCCCGGTCAGCCTGCGCTCCAGCCGCGGGCTCGGCTGGCGCGGCTTCGGCGCGTCGCTGCTGGAGATTCGCGCGGGCACGTACCGGATTCCGGCGGCCGAGCATCACCGGATCGGCGTGCATATCGGTGCGCCGGTGCGGGCGGACTGCGTATGCGACGGCGAGCGCGTGTCGCGTATCCAGGCGCACGGCGACGTCGACGTGATTCCGGCCGGCCTGCCCGGCCAGTGGACCGACAGCGCCGACTGCCGGATCCTGCACATCGCGCTCAGCGATACCTTCGTGCGGCGCACCGTCGAGCAGCTCGAACTGAAGCCGTCGCACGTGCAGATCCGCCGGCGGCTGCAGGTGCGCGACCCGCGGCTGCAGCACATCGCGTGGGCGATGGCCGCCGAACTCGAAGCGGAAGACGCGTCGGATCCGCTCTACGCGGAAAGCCTGTGCACGGCGCTCGTCGCGCGGCTGGTCGACGCCCAGCCCGCGTTTCGCGAACGCCGGCGTACGCTGGCGCCGAAGGCCGCGGCGCGCGTAATCGACTATGTCGAAGCGAATCTCGACCGGCGCATGACGCTGGCCGAGCTCGCGGCGCTCGTGTCGATCAGCGTGCCGCATTTCAAGGTGCTGTTCCGCGAAACGCTCGGGATGCCCGTGCACCAGTACGTCGTGCGGCGCCGGGTGGAGCGCGCGAAGGCGCTGCTGCTCGAAGGCCGGCTCAGCATCAGCCAGATCGCGCTGGAAGCCGGGTTTGCGCATCAGAGCCATATGGCGAACTGGATGAACCGCGTGCTCGGCGCGACGCCGACGGAGATCGCGCGGTCGGGTGTGCGGAGCGGGTTGCGGCTGGCGTATGACGGTAAGGATGGCGCGAAACCTCCGCGCCGCTAGCGCGCCAACGGACGCGCGGGCCGTACCCGCGCTCGCATCCCGTCATCCTTTACTGCTCGATTCATCCTCCCGTGTGCGCCTTTCCGGCCGCGCTTGCCGACAATCACAGCACTTTCATCCCTCGGGAGCGGATCGTGTTCGTGATCTTCGGAGCATCCGGCAACGTCGGCTTGTCGACCGTGACGGCCTTGCGCAACGCAGGCCATTCCGTGCGCGCGGTGCTGCGCGACGCACGCCATCGTGAACGTTTCGTGCAGCTTGGCTGCGATGTCGCGATCGCGGACCTGACGGACGCGAATGCAATCACCGCGGCGATCGACGGCGCGCGGGCCGTGCAGATGCTGTGCCCGGTGCCGGCCGCCGATCCCGATCCGGCCGCGACGATGACACGGACGATCGATGCAGCGACCGCCGCGCTCGCCGCGAACCCGCCGCCGGCGTTGCTGGCTTTGTCGGACTACGGCGCGGAGCTTGAGGGCAATACGGGTATCACGCGTCTGTTCCACGACTTCGAGGAACGGCTGAAGCCGATCCCCACCCAACTGACGTTGCTGCGGTCGGCCGAACATTTGCAGAACTGGGCGCGTGTGCTGCCGGTCGCGCTCGGCACCGGCGTGCTGCCGAGCTTTCACCATCCGGTCGGCAAGGTGTTTCCGACGGTCTGGGCGCCTGATGTGGGCGTCGTCGCGGCGCGGCTGCTGCTCGATGCGCCGGAAGGCGGGAGCGGACCGCGCATCGTCAGCGTCGAAGGGCCGCGGCGGGTGAGTGTGACGGCGATCGCGGATACGTTGGGCGCGGCGGCGGGCCGCTCGATCGTCGCGCACGAGCTGCCGCGCGACACGTGGAATGCGACGCTGCTGCGGGCCGGGCTCAGCGAACGTCATGCGCAGCTGATCGTCGATCTCTACGATGTGCACAACGCGGGGCGCATCGATGTGGAGGCCGGTGTGTCGGAGCGGGTGTACGGGGCGACGACGCTGGAGGAGGTGCTTGCGCAACTGGTGCGCCGGCATGCGCATTGAATGAAGCGGCCGTGCGCGGCGTGCGTCACGCGGGCCGCCGCACCCCGTTCAACACCCCATACGCCACCGACCCGATCACGATCCCCCAGAACGCCGACCCGAGCCCGAGCCAGGTCATCCCCGACGCGGTCGCGAGAAACGTGATCACCGACGCTTCGCGGTGGTTCTCGTCCTCGAAGATCCCGTGCACGTTTGCGCTGATCGCGCCGATCAGCGCGAGTCCCGCCAGAATCGCGACGAACGCCTTCGGCAGCGCGAAGAACAGCGTGACGATCGTGCCCGCGAAGAGCCCGCCGATCAGATAGATCACGCCGTTCACGAGCCCGGCGACGTAGCGCCGGTCCTGATCCTCGTGCGCATCCTTGCCGGTGCACAGCGCCGCGGTGATCGCGGCAACGACGATCGTGATCCCGCCGAAGCACGCGACGAGCAGCGACATCACGCTGGTCGCCGTGATGATCGGGCGCGCCGGCGTGTGATAGCCGGACACGCGCAGGATCGCCATCCCCGGCAGGAACTGGCCGGTGAGGCTGACGACGACGAGCGGCAGCGCGAGGCTGAGCGTCGTGCCGAGCGTCCATTCGGGCGCGATGAAGATCGGACGCGCGAGGCTCGGCGACACGTTGCCGAGATGCGCCATCCCGAGCAGCGTCGCGAGCGCGGCGCCCGTCAACAGCACGAGCACGATGCTGTAGCGCGGCAGCAGGCGCCGGAAGATCACGTAGGCCGCGATCATCCCAAACGCGAGCGCGGGCTGCGCCGACGCGGCGGAGAACGCATGTATGCCGAACGGCAGCAGGATGCCGGCCATCATGCCGCACGCGATGCCCCGCGGGATGTGGCGCACCAGCCGGTCGAAATACCCGGAGACGCCGATCGCCAGGATGATCAGCGCGGCCGTGATGTACGCGCCGACGGCCTGGTTGAGCGTCAGTTGTGGAAACAGGCCGACGAGCAGCGCGGTGCCGGGCGCCGACCACGCGGTGACGACGGGCACCTTGAGCTTCCAGCTCGCGAACAGGCCCGACACGCCCGCGCCGATCGAGATCGCCCAGACCCACGACGTCACTATCTCGTTGGACGCATGCGCGGCCTGCGACGCCTGGAAGAAGATCGCGAGCGGGCCCGCGTAGGAAATCAGGACCGCGAGAAAGCCTGCGGTGATCGCGGAAACGGACCAGTCGTTACCGAGCGTGCGGATAGCGCCGGGCGGGGTGTTGGGTTGCATCGTCGTGGGGAAAAGCGCGCGGCCGTGCGGCGGAGCCGGGGCGAGTGATTGTTGGAAGCCCCGGATGAGCCGCCATTCTGCGCATTGCCGGCGCAATTGGCAATTCGCGGGCGGCGATCGACGTTGTCGGCTTTTCGTAAGGATGGGCGCCGAAACGCGGAAACGTCTGACGTCAGGTACTGATCTGCAACACCTTGTCGACCACCGCCACCTTGATCCCGCCGCCGGTCGACAGCGATGCCGTGCCCGCGTCGAACGGATGCACGGGCGGATCGGTCGGCGTCCACGCATGGCGCGCGAGCAACGCGCGATACCCGCCGCGGATCACGAAGCCGCCGCATTTCTCCGCATACGCGGCGCGCCGCATCCGGTACGCGCGCGGCAGGTCGTACCACGGCAGCTTCGGCAGGTCGTGGTGGACAAGGTGATAGTTGTTGTTCAGGTACAGCAGCCGCATCGCGAAGCCGGCTTCGTTGATCGTGATGCGCGCCTTCGGATGCGGGGCGGCGCGATGCTCGTACAGCGAGCGGATCATCGCGAGCGACAGCGCGGGCCACGTGACGGCCAGCAGGTAGTACCACCACGGCACGCCGATCGCCCATTGCAGCCCCGCGAGCAGCGCAACCACGCACGCGGCATGCGTCACCCACATCGGCAGATAGCGGAAGTCGCCGCGCCGGAACGCGACGACCGCATCGCGGAATGTCGTGGCGACGGCGAGCGGCGGCCCGACGACGATGCGTCCGATGAAAGTCTTGCGCGCGACCATCAGCGCCCGGCGCCAGCGCGGCAGCCGCGCCCAGCGTTCGCGCGTCACGTAGTTCGTTTCGGGATCGACGCCCGGCACGGTCAGGTCCTCGTCGCGATGATGCTCGAGATGCGTGTCGCGATACAGCGTGTACGGATACCAGACCGTCAGCGGCGGATAGCCGAGCAGCTTGTTCACGAAGGCGGAACGCGTCGGATGGCCGTGCAGCAGCTCGTGCTGCAGCGACAGATGCCATGCGCCGAGCAGGATCAGCGGCGGCGTCGCGGCGGCGAGCGACAGATGCCCGTCGCGCACGAGCAGCAGCACGGCGAGCCAGCCGCCGTATATGACGACGACCAGCAGCCAGGTCGGCCACTCGGTCCGGGCGGTGAAGCGGGCGTCGAGCGCGGCGATCGCGCGCGCGTGGTCGACGTCGAAGTATTCGGCCATGGCGTTGAGGCAGGTGGATCGGGCAGTGCGGGGAACGAGCGATGGAACCGGGGCGCTCGGCCCGGGTGCGCTGGTGTCTCGCGGATCACGGTCGGCCTGTCCGTTATCACGAGCAATGGCGATGCTCGGGCAGGCATCAGGACGGTACCGGGATCGCGCCGCGCGGCCAACCAATCGATTCGCATTTGCTTATCGCCGCGCGGCCGATAAGCTTCAGGCGCGCTGCGCGACGATCAGCCCCCGTTTTACCGAGATCGAACCGGGTTCCGCTGCGTGAGCGGCGATGCGTAGAATGCCCGCATGAACCCATGGATCGCAGTACTGCCGATGTACAACGTGACGCCGCGCCACGACACGCTGTGGCGCGCCCTGCTGCGCGACGCGCTCGATGCGTTCGCGAACGCGGGTGGGCCTGCCGATGTCACGCTTCCCGACGAACCCTTCGACGACCTGCATGCGCTGTGGCGGCGCGATGACCTGCTGCTGTCGCAGACCTGCGGCTACCCGTACCGGCTGCTGGGCCTGCGCGATGTCGTGCGACTGATTGCAACCCCCGTGTTCGATGCGGAGGGTTGCCACGGCGCGCACTACAGCAGTGTGCTGGTCGTGTCGGCTCGTGCGCATGCGGGCGGCGCGACGACGCTCGCCGCATGCCACGGGCTGCGGGCCGCATTCAACGGTCGGGATTCGCACAGCGGGATGAACGCGCTCCGGCATGCGGTCGCGCCGCATGCGCGCGACGGACGATTCTTCGGATCGGTTGCCGCGCTCGGCTCGCATCTGAACGTGCTGCGTGCGCTGGCTTCAGCGGAAACCGATTGCGCGGCGATCGATTGCGTGACGTTTGCGTATGTGCGCGACGCGTTGCCCGATCTGCTGCAGGACATCCGGATCATCGGGATGACGGCCGCTGCGCCGGGATTGCCGTTCATCGCATCGCGCGCACTGCCGGAAACGCACGTCGCCTCGTTGCAGGACGCGCTCGACCGCGCGGTCGCCGCCGATGCGGAACGCGCGCGCGTGCTGCGGCTGAAGGGATTCGAACGGTTGTCGCCGGGCGATTACGACGCGATTGCGCGATTCGAGCGCGAGGCGGCCGCGCACGGTTATTCCGAACTAACCTGAGCGCCGCGGACGCGCGGTGAAGCGCTAGAACGGCAGCGTACCGGGCGGCGCGTTGCGCACGACGGCGAGCGTCGTGCCGATATGGTCTTCGAGCGCGAGTGCCGCGCGCGCATCGGCGCGCCGCATCGCGGCGTCGAACAGGCACATGTGCTCCGCATGTACGTCGCGTTTCGAATCGCCGAGCCCGATGCACACGCGCCGGTAACGTTCGCTTTGCTGCGACAGCATGCGCAGGATCAGATACGTCCACGGCGTCGCGGCCGCCGAGATCAGCGCTTCGTGAAAGCGCCGGTTGCACGATTCCCACGCGGTTCGGTGTTCGATCGATACCGGCTGCTCCCAGGCCGACAGCATCTCGAAGCTTTGCCGCACCCTCCGTTCCCACGCATCGTCGCCGCGCCGCACGGATTCGCGCAGCGCATCGACCTCGATATGGATACGTAGCCGCGTGATCGCTTCGAGATCGTCGACCGACATCGGCGTGACGCGAAACCCGCGCTGCCCTTCGGCGACGACCAGCGCATCGCTGACCAGCCGCGTGAGCGCCTCGCGCAGCGTGCCCGCGCCGACGCCGTAGACGTTCTTCAGGTGCTCGACGCGCAGCTTCGCGCCGGGCTGGTAATGCCCCTCGATGATGTGCTGGCGAAGCTGGTGGTACGCATGCTCGCTGAGCGTGCGGGCATGCGGTTCGATCGCGTCGTCGGGCAGTGCGTCGGCGAACGGGTGGGCCGGCAGGATGGTGTTCATGTCACGCGTCCTCCTGATCCTGTTTGCGGTTGAGGCGATAGCTGAGCTGCGCGCGCGTCAGCCCGAGCAGGCGGGCGGCGGCCGACAGGTTGCCGTTCGCGCGATCGACGGCCTCATGCAGCAGCGCGCGCTCGAGGCCGTCGAGCCCACCGCAGCCCTGCAACTGGTCGAGGATCGTCGCGCAGTCGATCGATAGCGCGGCGGTCGGTTTGATCTGCCCCGCCCGGTCGACGGTTGCGCCGCCGGGCAGCCCGACGCCGGGGAACAGGTCCTTCGCGTCGACCGGCCGGTTCGGGCGCGACAGGATCACCGCGCGCTCGATCAGGTTCTCGAGTTCACGCACGTTGCCGGGCCACCGGTAGCCGCGCAGCGCGTCATACGCGTAGTCGGTCAGCGTGGGCGCCGGCTTGCCGTGCAGCGACGCGAAGCGTTCCAGCATCGCGTGCGCGAGCAGCGCGATGTCGTCTTGGCGGTCGCGCAGCGGCGGAATCAGCACCGGGTAGACGTTGATCCGGTAGTAGAGGTCGGCGCGGAAGGTGCCGTCGCGCACGGCCTGTTCGAGATCGCGGTTGGTCGCCGCGACGACGCGCACATCCACCTTCCTGCCGTCGGTCGCGCCGAGCCGTTCGACCTCGCCCTCCTGAAGCACGCGCAGCAGCTTGGCCTGCACGTCGAGCGGCAACTCGCCGATTTCGTCGAGGAACAGCGTGCCGCCGTTCGCGCGCTCGAAGCGCCCGGCACGCGCGACTTGCGAGCCCGTGAAGGCGCCTTTCTCCGCGCCGAACAGTTCCGACTCGATCAACGCATGCGGAATGGCCGCGCAGTTGATCGCGACGAACGGCTTCGTGGCGCGCGGGCTGAGACTGTGCAGTGCGCGGGCAAAGCGCTCCTTGCCGACACCCGTTTCTCCCGTGAGCAGAACGGCCACTTTGGTGGGCGCGGCCGTTTCGAGCAGCGCATAGGCGGCGCGAAACGCGTCGGAGCGGCCGACGAGCCGCGTGCGGTCATCGTCGGGCGCGATCTCGAGGCGCAGCGATTCGACCTCGGTCTGCAGGTCGCGAATCGTGTTGATCAGCGAATCGGCCTTGAACCACGACGAGATTTCCTCGGCGTCGGGCCACTCTTCGGCCGGCTTGCCGACGATCGTGCAGTGCGGGTCGTGCATGCCGACGCAACTCGTTTCCTTGAACAGGATCGTCCGGCCGATGAAGGCGCTCGTATAGCCGGTCGCATAGCCGATCAGCATCCAGCACACCGGCTCGGGCTGCGGCCCGAACGTGCGGCGGTGCACGTCGGCCTCCCATGAATGTTCCCAGCGGTATTCGCAATAGAACGCGCCGGTCGCGGGATCGGCCTCGAAGCGCAGCGGCGTGACCTGCACGGCGCCTTCGAGCATGTGCAGCTGCGGGCCGACATGGAACATGTCGAACAGCGACGCGCCGCTGCGGATCTCGCGGGCGAGCGCGGCGTCCCGTTCGCCGGCGGCGAAGCCGACGCGCGTGAAGAAGCGCCGCGTCTGCGCGGGCCCGACGCTTTCCATCAGTTCCTGGCGCAGCGTCGCCAGTGCGCCGGCATGGAGCAGCACCATCCGCTGTCCGGCGAGCCAGATGCGGCCGTCGCTCGCCGAAAAATGGATCAGCTTGCGCAGGTCGGTGTCCGGCGGCAAGGGGGGCAGGCTGGGCCGCGTCATGTCTCCTCCGTCGAGATTTCTCGTGATTTTCGAAATTTCTGCTCGCGGCACCCTAACCCGGGCAACCGTTTGATCATTTCATCAAATGCGTGATGCCGGGTTGCTCAAATGATGAAGAGGCTCGCCGGATCGGGCGTTCGGCGCAATCGCCGGGGCGCGGTTTCCATTCTGGTTAACCGCTATTGTGGATCGCGAAATAGAACTTCGCGTCAGGGCTTTCCCTGAATTATCGAGATTTTTTTGCCGAGTCGGCCGCGCGTGGCACGGATGCTGCATTGAAGGACGGCATGGAGGCGACACCGATAATGAATCCACCCGAACCCGATCTTTTCCCGCTCGACCCGGGCCGCAAGTGCGTCCGCGTCACCGGCATGAACCCACGCGGTTTCGTCGAATTCGAGTTGTCGATCGGCGGCGCGCCGGAGCTGTGCGTCGAGCTGACGTTGCCTCCTGCCGCCTTCGACGCGTTCTGCCGCGAACAGCATGTCACGCGGCTGGACGTCGAAGCGAACCCATGACCTTGAGGAGCAAGAAGTGACCATCGAGCTGAAGACAGTCGACATCAAGCCGCTCCGGCATACCTTTGCGCACGTGGCGCAGAACATCGGCGGCGACAAGACGGCGACGCGCTACCAGGAAGGCATGATGGGCGCGCAGCCCCAGGCGAACTTCCATTACCGCCCGACGTGGGATCCCGATTACGAGATCTTCGACGCGTCGCGTTCGGCGATCCGGATGGCGAACTGGTATGCGCTGAAAGACCCGCGCCAGTTCTACTACGCGTCGTGGGCGACCACGCGGGCGCGCCAGCAGGACACGATGGAAGCGAACTTCGAGTTCGTCGAGTCGCGCCGGATGATCGGCCTGATGCGTGACGACGTCGCCGCACATGCGCTCGACGTGCTGGTGCCGCTGCGCCACGCGGCCTGGGGCGCGAACATGAACAACGCGCAGGTCTGCGCGCTCGGCTATGGCACCGCGTTCACGGCGCCCGCGATGTTTCATGCAATGGACAACCTTGGAGTCGCGCAATACCTCACGCGGCTCGCACTCGCGATGGCCGAGCCCGACGTGCTCGACACCGCCAAGGCGGCGTGGACCGCCGGCGCCGCGTGGCAGCCGCTGCGGCGCTACGTCGAGGACACGCTGGTGGTCGCCGATCCGGTCGAACTGTTCGTCGCGCAGAACCTGGCGCTCGACGGGCTGCTTTATCCGCTGGTGTACGACCGCTTCGTCGACGAACGGATCGCCCTCGCGGGCGGCTCGGCGGTGGCGATGCTGACCGCGTTCATGCCCGAATGGCACACCGAATCGAACCGCTGGATCGATGCCGTCGTGAAGACGATGGCGTCCGAGTCCGACGACAACCGCGCGCTGCTGGCACGCTGGACGCGCGACTGGTCCAAGCGGGCTGAAGACGCGCTCGCGCCGGTGGTGGCGCTGGCGCTGCAGGACGACGGCCGCGCGGCGCTCGACGAAGTGCGGGAACAGTTCTACGCGCGTCTCGCGAAGCTCGGCCTCACGCGCTGAGCCCGGGCCGCCCAACTTTCATCCAGGAAACCAGCATGTCCAACGTATTCATCGCCTTCCAGGCCAATGAGGAGTCCAGACCGATCGTCGAGGCGATCGTCGCCGACAACCCGCTCGCGGTGGTGGTCGAGTCGCCCGGGATGGTCAAGATCGATTCGCCGGACCGGCTGACGATCCGCCGCGAAACGATCGAGGAACTGACCGGCACGCGCTTCGACCTGCAGCAGCTTCAGGTGAACCTGATCACGCTGTCCGGCCACATCGACGAGGACGACGACCAGTTCACGCTGAGCTGGACGCACTGAACGACGCGCCACGCGCACCGACAACACCGGAGACACGAATGGACACGCCAACGCTCAAGAAAAAACTCGGCCTGAAGGACCGCTACGCGGCGATGACGCGCGGCCTCGGCTGGGAGACGACCTACCAGCCGATGGACAAGGTCTTCCCGTACGACCGCTACGAGGGCATCAAGATCCACGACTGGGACAAGTGGGTCGACCCGTTCCGCCTGACGATGGACGCGTACTGGAAATACCAGGGCGAGAAGGAAAAGAAGCTGTACGCGGTGATCGACGCGTTCACGCAGAACAACGCGTTCCTCGGCGTGACGGACGCGCGCTACATCAACGCCCTGAAGCTGTTCATCCAGGGCGTGACGCCGCTCGAATACCTCGCGCATCGCGGCTTCGCGCACGTCGGTCGGCACTTCACCGGCGAGGGCGCGCGCATCGCGTGCCAGATGCAGTCGATCGACGAATTGCGGCACTACCAGACCGAAACGCACGCGATGTCGACGTACAACAAGTTCTTCAATGGCTTTCATCACTCGAACCACTGGTTCGATCGCGTCTGGTACCTGTCGGTGCCGAAGTCGTTCTTCGAGGATGCGTACTCGTCGGGGCCGTTCGAATTCCTGACCGCCGTGAGCTTCTCGTTCGAATACGTGCTGACGAACCTGCTGTTCGTGCCGTTCATGTCGGGCGCGGCCTACAACGGCGACATGTCGACCGTCACGTTCGGCTTCTCCGCGCAGTCGGACGAATCGCGCCACATGACGCTCGGCATCGAATGCATCAAGTTCCTGCTCGAGCAGGACCCGGACAACGTGCCGATCGTGCAGCGCTGGATCGACAAGTGGTTCTGGCGCGGCTACCGGCTGCTGACGCTCGTCGCGATGATGATGGATTACATGCAGCCGAAGCGTGTGATGAGCTGGCGCGAGTCGTGGGAAATGTACGCGGAGCAGAACGGCGGCGCGCTGTTCAAGGATCTCGCGCGCTACGGCATTCGCGAGCCGAAGGGCTGGCAGGACGCGTGCGAAGGCAAGGACCACATCAGCCACCAGGCGTGGTCGACGTTCTACGGCTTCAACGCGGCGTCCGCATTCCACACGTGGGTGCCGGCCGAGGACGAGATGGCATGGCTGTCCGCGAAGTATCCCGACTCGTTCGACCGCTACTACCGCACGCGTTTCGACTACTGGGGCGAACAGGCGAAGGCCGGCAACCGCTTCTACATGAAGACGCTGCCGATGCTGTGCCAGACCTGCCAGATCCCGATGCTGTTCACCGAGCCCGGCAATCCGCGCAAGATCGGCGCGCGCGAATCGGCCTACCTCGGCAACATGTTCCATTTCTGCAGCGATCACTGCAAGGAAATCTTCGATCACGAGCCACAGAAGTACGTGCAGGCGTGGTTGCCCGTGCACCAGATCTACCAGGGCAACTGCTTCCCGCCGGATGCGGACCCGAGCGCCGAGGGCTTCGATCCGCTCGCCGCCGTACTCGATTACTACGCGGTGGGCATGGGTCGCGACAACCTCGATTTCGAAGGCTCGGAAGACCAGAAGAACTTCGCGGCGTGGCGTGGCCAGGCCACGAGCAACTGATCGATACGTAACACCTAAGCAACACCTACACAACCTTGAACGAGACCGGCGCACGCGCACAGGCGCGAACGCCGGCCGACAGGAGACAAGCATGGCCGTCATCGCGCTCAAACCCTACGACTTCCCGATCAAGGACGCGGTCGGGAAGTTTCCGGCACCGCTGCTGTACGTGTGCTGGGAAGACCACCTGATGTTCCCGGCGCCGTTCTGCCTGCCGCTGCCGCCGGACCTGCCGTTCGGCGCGCTCGCGCGCGACGTGCTGCCGCCCGTCTACGGCTACCACCCCGACTTCGCGAAGATCGACTGGGATCGCGTCGAGTGGTTCCGCTCCGGCAAGCCGTGGGCGCCGGACGCGGCGAAGAGCCTGGCCGGCAACGGTCTCGGGCACAAGGACCTGATCAGCTTCCGCACGCCGGGCCTCGACGGCCTCGGCGGCGCGAGCTTCTGACCGCGACGCGGACGGACGAACCATCATGAGTCACCAACTAACCATCGAGCCGCTGGGCGTCACGATCGAGGTCGAGGAAGGGCAGACGATGCTCGACGCGGCGCTGCGCCAGGGCATCTACATTCCGCACGCGTGCTGTCACGGGCTGTGCGGCACCTGCAAGGTCGCGGTGCTCGACGGCGAGACCGATCTCGGCGACGCGAACCCGTTCGCGCTGATGGACTTCGAGCGCGAGGAAGGCAAGGCGCTCGCGTGCTGCGCGACGCTGCAGGCGGACACCGTGATCGAGGCCGACGTCGACGAGGAGCCGGACGCGGAGATCATCCCGGTCAAGGATTTCGCGGCGGACGTCATGCGCATCGAAGCACTCACGCCGACCATCAAGTCGATCCGCCTGAAGCTGTCGCAGCCGATCCATTTCCAGGCCGGCCAGTACGTGCAGCTCGAGATTCCGGGGCTCGGGCAGAGTCGCGCGTTCTCGATCGCGAATTCCCCGGCCGACGTGGCCGCCACCGGCGAGATCGAGCTGAACGTGCGGCAGGTGCCGGGCGGGCTCGGCACCGGCTACCTGCACGAGCAGCTGGCGACGGGCGACCGCGTGCGGCTGTCGGGCCCGTACGGCCGCTTCTTCGTGCGCCGCTCGGCCGCGTTGCCGGTGATCTTCATGGCCGGCGGATCGGGCCTGTCGAGCCCGCGCTCGATGATCGCGGACCTGCTCGCGAGCGGCGTCACCGCGCCGATCACGCTGGTCTACGGCCAACGCAACGCGAAGGAACTCTATTACCACGACGAATTTCGCGCGCTCGCCGAACGTTACCGGAACTTCACATACGTGCCGGCGCTGTCCGAAGGGGCGGCCGATGCCGGCGGCGGGATCGCGCACGGGTTCGTGCACGACGTCGCGAACGCGCATTTCGACGGCGACTTCTCCGGCCACCAGGCGTACCTGTGCGGGCCGCCCGCGATGATCGACGCGTGCATCACCGCGCTGATGAAGGGGCGCCTGTTCGAGCGCGACATCTATCACGAGAAGTTCATCTCGGCGGCCGACGCGCAACAGACGCGCAGCCCGCTGTTCCGGCGGGTGTGACATGGACGCGGGCCGCGTGTGCGCCACGGTGACGATCGCACAGACCGACGAGCGCTATGCGTGCGCGTCAGGCGAATCGTTGCTGGCCGGGATGGCGAAGCTCGGCCGGCGCGGCATTCCGGTCGGCTGCCTGAACGGCGGCTGCGGCGTGTGCAAGGTGCGCGTGCTGCGCGGCGCCGTGCACCGGCTCGGGCCGATCAGCCGCGCGCACGTGAGCGCGGATGAAGAGCGCGACGGCTATGCGCTCGCATGCCGCGTCGCGCCGGACGGCGACGTCGAGCTGGAAGTGGCGGGCCGGCTGAAAAAGCCGTTTTTCTGCGGCTCGGCCTGTGCCGAGGCGCCGGATCTCAACAAGTAACCAAGGAGGAGACTCACCATGGGTGTGATGCGTATTGGTCATGTCAATCTGAAGGTGATGGACATGGAAGCGGCGTTGCGTCACTACATCCGCGTACTCGGCATGCAGGAAACGATGCGCGACGCGGCCGGCAACGTCTACCTGAAATGCTGGGACGAATGGGATCGGTATTCGCTGATCCTGTCGCCGTCCGATCAGGCCGGGCTCAAGCATGCGGCCTACAAGGTCGAGCACGACGCCGATCTCGACGCGTTGCAGCAGCGCATCGAGGCGTACGGCATCCGCACGGAGATGCTGCCCGAGGGCGCGCTGCCGGCGGTGGGCCGCCAGTTGCGCTTCCTGCTGCCGAGCGGGCACGAACTGCGCCTGTTCGCGAAGAAGGAGCTGGTCGGCACCGCGGTCGGTTCGCTGAATCCCGATCCGTGGCCCGACGATATTCCGGGCTCGGCCGTGCACTGGCTCGACCACTGCCTGCTGATGTGCGAGCTCACCCCGGAAGCCGGCGTGAACCGCGTCGAGGAGAACACGCGCTTCATGGCCGAGTGCCTCGACTTCCACCTGGCCGAGCAGGTCATGGTCGGCCCCGGCAACACGATCCAGGCCGCGACGTGGATGTTCCGCAGCTCGACGCCGCACGACATCGCGTTCGTCGGCGGCCCGCGCAACGGGCTGCATCACATCGCGTTCTTCCTCGACGACTGGGCCGACGTGCTGAAGTCGGCGGACGTGATGGCGAAGAACAAGGTGAAGATCGACGTCGCGCCGACGCGGCACGGCATCACGCGCGGCACGACCATCTATTTCTTCGATCCGAGCGGCAACCGAAACGAAACCTTCGCGGGGCTCGGCTATCTCGCGCAGCCCGACCGCCCGGTCACGACGTGGACCGAGGACGAGCTCGGGCGCGGCATCTTCTTCCATTCCGGTGAACTGAACGAAGCGTTCACGACCGTCTACACCTGACTCGCACAGGAGCACAGCGTCATGGCTTGCAACGATTCGACCCGCAGCGTCGTCACGCGCACGATCGACTGGCCCGCCGCGTCGAGCGCCGCCCAGGCGGCGGCAGCGGCCGCCGAGCGGCTCGGGGTGTGCGTGAACGTCGCGGTCGTCGATGCGGCCGGCCTGCTCGCGGCATTCGTGCGGATGCCCGGCGCGCCGCTGCATTCGATCGACATCGCGATCGACAAGGCGTACACGGCCGCGAGCTTCGGCTTGCCGACCGGCGCGTGGCACGACGCACTGGCCGCGCATTCGGTAGCCGTGCGGCAGGGGCTCGTGTTGCGCCCGCGCTTCGTCGCGTTCGGCGGCGGGCTGCCGATCATCGACGACGGCGCGCGGATCGGCGGCATCGGCGTGTCGGGCGGCAGCGAGGCGCAGGACGAAAGCTGTGCTCGCGCGGGCCTCGACGCGGCCGGCTTCGACCGCGGATGACGGGCCGCCGACGAAACACGGCGCGCGGTGCGCGAACGTCCTTCGCGACCGCATCGGACCACGGATTCACGACTATCGGCAATCACATCATGTACGACACGGAACCTCTCGCCGCGACACGCGGCCCCGCCGGCGGGCAGCCGGAACCGCGGCGCGTCCGCAACTTCATCGACGGCGACTATCGCGCGGGCGACCGCTGGTTCGACAAGCGCTCGCCGCTCGACAACGCCGTGATCGCGCGCGTGGCCGAAGCGAGCCGTGCGGACGTCGACGCGGCCGTGCAGGCGGCGCGCGCGGCGCTGTCGGGGCCGTGGGGCGGCCTGACCGTCGCGCAGCGCGTCGACCTCCTGTATGCGGTGGCCGACGGCATCACGCGCCGTTTCGACGATTTCCTCGAAGCCGAGGTGGCCGACACCGGCAAGCCCGTCAGCCTCGCGAGCCATATCGACATCCCGCGCGGCGCGGCGAACTTCAAGGTGTTCGCCGACGTCGTGAAGAACGTGCCGGGCGAAACCTTCGAAATGGCGATGCCGGACGGCGCGCGCGCGCTCAACTATGCGATCCGCCGCCCGGTCGGCGTGGTCGGCGTGATCTGCCCGTGGAACCTGCCGCTGCTGCTGATGACGTGGAAAGTCGGCCCCGCGCTCGCGTGCGGCAACACGGTGGTCGTGAAGCCGTCGGAGGAAACGCCGCAGACGGCCGCGATGCTCGGCGAGGTGATGAACGCGGCCGGTGTGCCGCGCGGCGTCTACAACGTCGTGCACGGCTTCGGGCCCGGTTCGGCCGGAGAATTCCTGACGACACATCCGGGCGTGAACGCGATCACGTTCACGGGCGAGACGCGTACCGGCGCGGCGATCATGAAAGCGGCGGCCGACGGCGCACGACCCGTCAGCCTCGAGATGGGCGGCAAGAACGCGGCGATCGTGTTTGCCGACTGCGATTTCGACGCGGCCGTCGAAGGCACGTTGCGCTCGTGCTTCGCGAACGCGGGGCAGGTGTGCCTCGGTACCGAGCGCGTGTATGTCGAGCGTCCGCTGTTCGAGCGTTTCGTCGCCGCGCTGAAGGCCGGTGCCGAACGGCTGCGGCCGGGCCGCCCCGAAGCGGACACGACCGGCATCGGCCCGCTGATCAGCCAGGAGCACCGCGACAAGGTGTTGTCGTACTACCGCCAGGCCGCCGAACTCGGTGCGACGGTCGTGACGGGCGGCGGCGTGCCCGACATGCCGGACGCGCTGCGCGACGGTGCATGGGTGCAGCCGACGATCTGGACGGGCCTCAGCGACGATTCGCCGATCGCGCGCGACGAGATCTTCGGGCCGTGCACGCTCGTGATGCCGTTCGATTCGGAGGCCGAGGTGATCGGCCGCGCGAATGCGAACGCGTACGGGCTGTCGACCGCGATCTGGACCACCAACCTGTCCCGCGCGCATCGCGTCGCCGCATCGATCGACGTCGGCATCGCGTGGGTCAATTCGTGGTTCCTGCGCGACCTGCGCACCGCGTTCGGCGGCGCGAAGCAATCGGGCATCGGCCGCGAAGGCGGCGTGCATTCGCTCGAGTTCTACACGGAACTGCGCAACGTCTGCATCAAGCTCTGCCCCACCCGTTAATGACCGGAAAACTCATATGGACTCCACGTTGATTACCGCGCTGGGCGACCGGCTGTACGACGCGATGACCTCGCGCACGCCCGTCGCGCCGCTGACGTCGCAGCACGAGGACCTGTCGGTCGACGACGCGTACCGGATCCAGCAGCGCTTCGTGCAGCGCCGCCTGGACGCCGGGGAAACCGTGATCGGCAAGAAGATCGGCGTCACGTCGAAGGCCGTGATGGACATGCTCGGCGTGTACCAGCCCGATTTCGGCTACCTGCTGTCGGGGATGGTCTATGGCGACGGCGCGTGCATCGCGCTCGACACGCTGATCCAGCCGAAGGCCGAAGGCGAGATCGCGTTCGTGCTTAAGCGCGACCTGCTCGGCCCGGGCGTGACGAACGCGATGGTGCTGGCCGCGACTGAATGCGTGATGCCGTGCTTCGAGATCGTCGATTCGCGGATTCGCGACTGGAAGATCCGGATCGGCGACACCGTGGCCGACAACGCGTCGTGCGGCGTGTTCGTGCTCGGCGACCAGGCGGTGAGCACGCGCCGCGTCGATCTCGCGACCTGCGGGATGGTGCTCGAGAAGAACGGCGACGTGATCGGTACCGGCGCCGGCGCGGCCGCGCTCGGCTCGCCGGTCAATGCAATCGCGTGGCTCGCCAATACGGTAGGCCGGCTCGGCATTCCGCTGAAAGCGGGTGAAGTGATCCTGTCCGGCGCGCTCGCCGCGATGGCGCCGGCCGGGCCCGGCGACAACTTCCGTGTGTCGATCGGCGGGATCGGCGCATGTTCGGTGCGGTTCGCGTGAGCGGCGCCGTTCCCCTTTCACTGGCAAACGAGGAATTCTCCATGACCCGAAAGATCCGCTGCGCGCTGATCGGCCCCGGCAACATCGGCACCGACCTGCTCGCCAAACTCATGCGCAGCCCCGTGCTCCAACCCGTGTGGATGGTCGGCATCGATCCCGATTCCGATGGCTTGAAGCGTGCGCGCGAACTCGGCCTGAAGACGACCGCGGAGGGCGTCGACGGCCTGCTGCCGCACGTGCAGGCCGACGGCGTGCAGATCGCGTTCGACGCGACGAGCGCCTACGTGCACGCGGAAAACAGCCGCAAGCTCAATGCGCTCGGCGTGCTGATGATCGACCTGACGCCGGCCTCGATCGGCCCGTACTGCGTGCCGCCGGTCAACCTGATGGACCACATCGGCTCCGGCGAGATGAACGTGAACATGGTCACGTGCGGTGGCCAGGCGACGATCCCAATGGTGCGCGCGGTGTCCCGCGTGCAGCCGGTCGCCTACGGCGAGATCGTCGCGACCGTGTCGTCGCGCTCGGTCGGCCCCGGCACGCGCAAGAACATCGACGAATTCACGCGCACGACGGCGGCGGCGGTCGCGCAGGTCGGCGGCGCAAAGGAAGGCAAGGCGATTATCGTGATCAACCCGGCCGAGCCGCCGCTGATCATGCGCGACACCGTGCACTGCCTGACCGAGGACGCGCCCGACGAGGCGCGCATCGTCGAATCGGTGCACGCGATGATCGCCGACGTGCAGCGCTACGTGCCCGGCTACCGGCTCGTCAACGGGCCGGTGTTCGACGACAACCGCGTGTCGATTTACCTCGAAGTCGAAGGCCTCGGCGACTACCTGCCGAAGTACGCCGGCAACCTCGACATCATGACGGCCGCCGCCGCGCGCACCGCCGAGATGTTCGCCGAGGAACTGCTGGCTGGCCGCCTCGCGCTCCAGCCGGCCGTGCAGGCCGCCTGACGCGCGCTTATCCCACGACCGGACGAACAAGGAAACGGCAATGAACCTCAAAGGCAAGCGAATCACCGTCCACGACATGACGCTGCGTGACGGCATGCACCCGAAGCGTCACCAGATGACGCTCGACCAGATGCGCGCGGTGGCGACCGGGCTCGACGCGGCCGGCGTGCCGCTGATCGAAGTCACGCACGGTGACGGGCTCGGCGGCTCGTCGGTCAACTACGGATTTCCCGCGCACACCGACGCCGAATACCTCGGCGCGGTGATCCCGCTGCTCAAGCGCGCGAAGGTATCGGCGCTGCTGCTGCCGGGCATCGGCACCGTCGACCACCTGAAGGAGGCGCACGTGCTCGGCGTGCATACGATTCGCGTCGCGACGCACTGCACCGAGGCCGATGTCGCCGAGCAGCACATCGCGATGGCGCGCAAGCTGGACCTGGATACCGTCGGCTTCCTGATGATGAGCCACATGAACAGCCCGGACGGGCTCGTGAAGCAGGCGAAGCTGATGGAGTCGTACGGCGCGAACTGCGTCTACATCACCGATTCGGCCGGCTACATGCTGCCCGACGACGTGAAGGCGCGCCTCGGCGCGGTGCGCGATGCGCTGCTGCCGGAGACGGAGCTCGGTTTTCATGGCCATCACAACCTCGCGATGGGCGTCGCGAACTCGATCGCCGCGATCGAGGCCGGCGCGACCCGGATCGACGGCGCGGCGGCCGGGCTCGGCGCGGGCGCCGGCAATACGCCGCTCGAAGTGTTCGTCGCCGTGTGCGAGCGGATGGGCATCGAGACCGGCGTCGACGTGTGGAAGATCCAGGACGTCGCGGAGGATCTCGTCGTGCCGATGATGGATTTCCCGATCCGGCTCGATCGCGACGCGCTGACGCTCGGCTACGCGGGCGTGTACGGCTCGTTCCTGCTGTTCGCGAAGCGCGCGGGCGACAAGTATGGGATCCCGGCACGCGACATCCTCGTCGAGCTGGGCCGGCGCGGGATGGTCGGCGGGCAGGAGGACATGATCGAGGACACCGCGCTGACGCTCGCGAAGGCGCGCGCAGCGCAAGCCAAGCGGGAGGCGGCATGAACCTCACCCCCGATATCGTCGAATCGCTCGCCGCGCATCTCGACGGCTGCATGCGCGACGCGCGCGACACGCCGAAGATCACCGACCGCCATCCGGAGATGGACTGGGACGATGCCTACGCGGTGCAGGACGCCATCCGAAGCCGGCAACTCGGGCGCGGTGCGCGGATCGTCGGCTACAAGGCCGGCCTGACGTCGCACGCGAAGATGCGCCAGATGGGCGTCGACACGCCCGTGTTCGGCTTCCTCACGGACATCTACAACCTGCCCGACGGCGGCGAGTGCGACACGTCGGCGCTGATCCATCCAAAGGTGGAGCCCGAGATCGCGTTCGTGACGAAGGCCGAGCTGAAAGGGCCGGGCTGCCATATCGGTGCGGTGCTCGCCGCGACCGATTTCGTCATCGCCGGCATCGAGGTGATCGACAGCCGTTACCGCGACTTCAAGTTCGACCTGAAGAGCGTGGTGGCCGACAACACGTCGGCCGCGCGCTTCGTCGCGGGCGGGCGGCCGCTTGCGGTGGAGGGCGTCGACCTGCGCACGCTCGGCGTCGTGCTCGAGAAGAACGGCTTGCCCGTGGCGTTCGGCGCCGGCGCGGCGGTGCTCGGGCATCCGGCCGCCGCGGTCGCGATGCTCGCGAACCACCTGGGCGCGCGCGGCGAATCGATTCCCGCGGGCAGCCTGATCCTGTCCGGCGGCATCACCGAGGCGGTGGCCGTCGCGGCCGGCGACAGCGTGACGCTGCGCGTGCAGGACGTCGGCTCGATCGGCCTGCGTTTCACCTGAACGAAACACGACCACCCAGGAGGCCATCGTGCCGGTTGCTCATCTCTACATCCTCGAAGGCCGCGACGACGACAGGAAGGAACGCCTGATCGCCGAAGTCACGGAGGCCATTCACCGCTCGCTCGACGCGCCGGTCGAATCGGTGCGCGTGATTATCACCGAGATGCCGAAAGCGCATTTCGGGATCGGCGGGCAGAGCGCGAAGCAGCGCGGGCGGTAACACGCCACGTCCCCATGAATCGACTGAAGGAGCGTCATGTCATCCAATCCTGAAATCGGCCGCCGGATCGTCGCCGGCGGCATCGACACGAACTATCACGACGCCGGCGACGGGCCGCCCGTGCTGCTGATCCACGGCTCGGGGCCGGGCGTGACCGCCTATGCGAACTGGCGGCTCACGATGCCCGCACTCGCGCGGCAGTTTCGCGTGATCGCGCCGGACATGGCCGGTTTCGGCGAAACCGAGCGCCCGGCCGGATACCGCTATTCGATGGACCACTGGGTCGATCACGCGCTCGGCCTGCTCGACGCGCTCGACATCGAGCGCGCGCACGTGGTCGGCAATTCGTTCGGCGGCGCGCTCGCGCTGGCACTCGCGATCCGGGCGCCCGAGCGGGTCGGCCGGCTCGTGCTGATGGGCGCGGCCGGTACGCGCTTCACGCTGACCGAAGGGCTCGACGCGGTTTGGGGCTATACGCCGTCGATCGCGAACATGCGCGCGCTGCTGGACATCTTCGCGTTCGATCGCGAGCTCGTGAACGACGAACTCGCGAAGCTGCGCTACGACGCGAGTGTGCGGCCTTGCTACCAGGAGGCGTTCGCGAACATGTTTCCGGCACCGCGCCAGCGTTGGGTCGATGCGCTCGCGAGCGACGAGGCGAAGCTGCGCGCACTGACGCACGACACGCTGATCGTGCACGGGCGCGAGGACCGCGTGATTCCGCTCGACAGTTCGCTGAAGTTGCTCGAGCTCCTGCCGAATGCCCAGCTCCACGTGTTCGGCCGGTGCGGGCACTGGACGCAGATCGAACACGCCGCGCGCTTCAACCAGCTCGTCATCGACCATTTCAGCGCGTAGTCCATTGGCAGGACGGGTTGCCGTCGCGTCGCGCGTACCGGCGCAAGCGGCGGCAACGCAGGTGCTCATGACGGCACCTCGATAAAAAGTCAATTCAGTAGAACGAATATTGGAGACATCGATGAAACGGAAGTCTGCATTCGGGTTGTGTTCGCTCGCCGCATGCGCGGGCCTCGCATTGAGCACGGGCGCATGGGCGACGGAGGGCGGCGGCGACACGATCGGCGAGGGCGCCGAGGCGTTTTTTGCCGGCGCACTGCCGCCGGCCGGGCTGTATGCGCTGCTGTACTACACGCATTACCACGCGTCGCGCTTCAACGATTCGCACGGCAACGGGTCGGTGCCCGGTTTCAAGCTCGATGCGGACGTGCTGATTCCGCGCGTGGTCTGGATGTCGAACCTGTCGGTGCTCGGCGGGCGCTATGGCGCGTATGCGGTGCTGCCCATGCAGCACCTTTCGCTCGATGCGGGCGGCGCGTCGTTCGATCGCACCAACCTCGGCGACCTGATCGTCAGCCCCGCGTTGATCGCGTGGGGTTCAGGCGCGCTGCGCACGGTCGCGGCGATCGAGTTCGTGTTCCCGACCGGGCAGTACGATGCACATTCGGCGCTGAACACCGGCAAGCACTACCACACCGCGCGGCCGGTATTCGGCGTGTCGTGGTTACCAAACGACAAGGTCGAGGTGTCCGCGAAGATCACGTACAGCTTCAACTCGCCGAACAACGACACCCACTATCACTCGGGGAACCTGTTTCACGTCGACTATTCGGCGAGCTATGCGGTCACGCCGAAGGCGCGGGTCGGGTTGTCGGGCTACTTCGTCAAGCAGACGACGGACGACATGCAGAACGGGCAGCCGGTCGCAGGCGACGGCTTTCGCGGCCAGACATTCGCGATCGGGCCGGGGTTTCGCTACCAGTTCAGCAAGATCAGCGTGGAAGCGCGCGTCGTGAAGGAGTTCTTCGTGCGCAACCGGCCGGCCGGGGAGGCCGTGTGGGCGAAGGCCGTCATCCCGTTCTGAGCTGACGGCGGGCAGCCGGTTGCGCGCGCGGCGCCGCCGTCGCGGGTTCGGCGCGTCACGCAACACGGCGTCATGCGTTACCGCGCGAGCGCCGCGAGACGCGGGAACAGCGGCAATGCGTTCGCATGGTTGATCGCGGCGTGCCGGTCTGCATCGAGCGCCGCATACGCATCCTGCGCGTGAGTGAACGATGTGCTGACGGCATGCGGCGCGTACGGGAAGTCGCTGCCGTACAGCATGCGATCGGGTTGCGCGAACGCGGTGAGGCTCGGCAGGGCGGACGGCGCCGACAGCGCGGTATCGAAGTAGAACGTGCGCAGCAGGTCGAGCAGCCCGTCGCGATTCGGGACGTCGTTGCGCACGCCCGGTGCGAGTTCGGCAAAGCGGTACGCGGTGTACGGCAGGAAGCCGCCCGCATGCGACAGGATGATGCGCACGTTCGGATGCCGCGCGATCACGCCGTTCAGCACGAGCTGGACGGCCGTGCGCGTCGTATCGAACGGATAGTCGAGCAGCGGGCCGGGCATCCCGGGCACCGCGTCGATCGCGGGCTTCGCCGGGTGGATGAACACGACTGCGCGGCGGTGGTCGAGTTCTGCCCAGACGGATTCGAAGGCCGGATCGCCGAGATACGTGCCGCCGTAGTTGCTGAGCAGCACGACGCCGTCGGCTTGCAGCGTGTCGAACGCGTGGCCGATTTCGGCGAGCGTGCCGTCGACGTCGGGCAGCGGCAGCGTCGCGAAGTTGCCGAAGCGGGTCGGCCATTGCGCGACGAGACCGGCCACGTATTCGTTGACCTGGTGCGCCATGTCGCGCTTGGCCTGGCCGTTCCAGCCCTGCACGCCGGGTGCCGTCAGCGACAGCACGCCGGTCTGGATTTCCAGCGAATCCATGAACGCAATCGCGCTTTCCGAGCTCCAGGTCGGGCTGCCCCAGCCGGACGGGTCGCCGCCGTGGGCGGGCAGCGCGTCGGCCCAGAACGGCGGGACGACATGCTGGTGAACATCGATTCGGTTGCGGTCGGACATGATTCGGCTCCTGTGGAAGTGCGCTGCGGTGCAACGTCTGATCGTCAGGATGCGCGTGGTTGATTTTTCAATCCAATAGATTAAATTTCAAACTTGATCGTTTTCAGTGATGAATCGACCGCCGTATGGACCTTCGCCATTTGCGCTACTTTCTCGCGGTTGCCGAAGAGGGGCATTTCGGCCGCGCGGCGGAGCGGCTGCATATCGTGCAGCCCGCGCTGAGCATGCAGATTCGCGCGCTCGAGGAGGAACTGGGCACGCCGCTGTTCGAGCGCAGCACGCGCAAGGTGGCGCTGACCGACGCCGGCCGGCTGCTGGTGACCGAGGCGCGACACACGCTCGAGCAGGCCGAGCGTGCGAAGACGCTGGTGCAGCGCGCGGCGCGCGGCGCGCGGCGAGACGGGCGTGGTGCGGATCGGCTTCGTCGGCAATGCGGTCGCGACGGGGCGGCTGTCCGACGACCTGATTGCGTTTCATGCGGCATGGCCGGAAGTGACGCTCGACCTGCACGAGATGGCGCCGGCCGCGCAGCAGGACGCGATCCTCGCGGGCCGGCTCGACATTGGCTATTGCCCGGCGTTCGGCACGGCGTTCGATTCGAAGCTGGCCGTGCGGACCGTCGGCAGCTGGGCGTGGGACGTGATGATGACCGACCGGCACGCGCTGGCGAAGCGGCGCACGGTGAGTGTCGCGGCACTCGCGGACGAGCCGTTCATTTTCTACGCGGCGGACGGCGACGACGAAGGGCAGCTTGCGATCTTGCGGCAGGTGCTCGGCAAGGCGCCGCGCATCGCACACAAGGTGAGCAGCACGCTGTCGGTGCTGGCGTTGACGGGGGCCGGGCTTGGCGTGGCGCTGGTGCCGTCGCCGCTGAGCCGGATCGCGGCGCCGAACATCGTGTACCGGACACTCGCCGGCAACGTGCCGGGCTCGGAACTCGTCGCGCTCAGCCGGATCGGCGGGGAATGGGGGGCGGTACGGGCGTACCTGGCGATGCTGCGCGAGCGCGCCGCGTGAGGGTCGCGGCGCGCTTCGGTGTTACTCCTCGTCCATCAACCGGACCTTGACGCGCTTGCCCTTGATCTTCCCCGCATTGAGCTTGCGCAGCGCGTCGCGTGCGACGCCGCGCTCGATCGCGACATAGGTCGAGAACTCGGTCACGTTGATCTTGCCGATCTGCTTGCCGTCGAACCCGGCGTCGCCGGTCAGCGCGCCGAGCACGTCGCCCGGGCGGATCTTGTCCTTGCGCCCGCCGAGGATCTGCAGCGTTTCCATCGGCGGCAGCAGCACGCTGTCGTCCGCCGGCTTCAGTTCAGCGAGCGGATGCCATTCGACCTCGCGCTTCTGCGCCTGTTCGATCGCGCCGACGCGGCCCATCTCGTCCATGCTCGCGAGGCTAAGCGCCCAGCCGTCCTGATCCGCGCGGCCGGTGCGGCCGATGCGGTGTACGTGCACTTCGGGGTCGGGCGTCACGTCGACGTTGATCACCGCTTCGAGCTGCGCGATGTCGAGCCCGCGCGCGGCGACGTCGGTCGCCACCAGCACCGAGCAGCTGCGGTTCGCGAACTGGATCAGCACCTGGTCGCGCTCGCGCTGGTCGAGCTCGCCGTGCAGCGCGAGCGCGTGGAAGCCTTGCGCGTGCAGCACGTCGAGCAGATCGCGGCATTGCTGCTTGGTGTTGCAGAACGCGATCGTGCTCACCGGCCGGTAGTGGTTCAGCAACTGGCCGACTGCATGCAGCCGCTCGTCCTCGGTCACTTCATAGAAGCGCTGGCGAATCTTGCTGTCGTCGTGGCGTTCCGCGAGCTTGATCTCTTTTGGATTGCGCAGGAACTGCTGGCTCAGCTTCGCGATGCCGTCCGGATAGGTCGCGGAGAACAGCAGCGTCTGACGCGTCGTCGGGCACATCCGGGCGACCTTCGCGATGTCGTCGAAGAAGCCCATGTCGAGCATCCGGTCGGCTTCGTCGAGCACCAGCGTGTTCAGCGCGTCGAGCTTCAGGTTGCCGCGGTCGAGGTGATCCATGATGCGGCCCGGCGTGCCGACGACGATGTGCGCGCCGTGCTCGAGGCTCTGCGCCTGCGGACGCATCGGCGTGCCGCCGCACAGCGTCAGCACCTTCACGTTCTCCTCGGCGCGCGCGAGGCGGCGCACTTCCTGCGCGACCTGGTCGGCGAGCTCGCGGGTCGGGCACAGGATCATCGCCTGCACGTCGAAGCTGCGCGCATCGAGGCGCGCGAGCAGCGCGAGCGAGAACGCGGCGGTCTTGCCGCTGCCCGTCTTCGCCTGCGCGATCAAGTCCTGGCCGGCCAGCGCGACCGGCAGGCTCGCGGCCTGGATCGGCGTCATGTCGACATAGCCGAGCTGCGCGAGGTTCGCGAGCGTGGCGGGCGTCAGCGGCAGCGCGCTGAACGGCGTGGCGGTCGGTTGGGTCAAGACAGGTCTCCGAGGTAGGGGCGGCCTTCCATCTGCTCGTAGACGACGTTGCCTTCGTCGTCCTCGAAGCGTTCGAGATAGTTGCGGGCGCCGCACAGCGGGCAGCGGAACAGCAGCCCCTGGCCTTCGTCCTTGATGACGACGTCGGACTGCTCCCACTGCGTGCCGCAGCTCTGGTTTCGGCAGGTAAACACGGTCTTTCTCCAGCTGAATTCGGTTGATGGCGCGCCCGGGCGGGCGCGGCCACGGCGGGCGGCGCTCGCGCGGCTCGGGCGCGGGCCGCACCGGCGGTGGCTCGGGTTGTGTCGATGCGGATGATGGATCGGGCGGCGACGGGGTCGCGCGTGCCGCAATTCTAGCGGAAGCCGGTGCTCCCGCCCGGCGCGCACCAGGAAAAACGGCCGCCCCGGAGGGCGGCCGTGTCGGGCGGCATGACGGTGCCGCATGGGTACCGCGCGGCTGTTGCGCGGCGTCGGGCGCGTTTACAGCGCCATGTCGGCCGATGCCTTCGCCGGGCGGGCCGGCGCGTTGCCGGTCGGCTGCGACGGCGCGCCGAGGTCGATCTTCGGCGGCGGCGACAGTTGCAGCACGTCGCTCGTGTAGGTCCATTCCTCGACGACCTTCGCCGGGCTGTCGTTCAGCTTGGTGCCGTAGCTCGGCACGATCTGGCGGATCTTCTGCTGCCACTCGGGCGTCGCGACCTTGTCCTTGAACACCTTCTTCATCAGGTTCAGCATGATCGGCGCGGCGGTCGATGCGCCCGGCGACGCGCCGAGCAGGCCCGCGATGCTGCCGTCCTGCGACGCGACGATCTCGGTGCCGAGCTTCAGCACGCCGCCCTTGACCGGGTCGCGCTTGATGATCTGCACGCGCTGGCCGGCCTGCCACAGGCGCCAGTCTTCCTTCTTCGCGTTCGGGAAGTATTCCTTCAGCGCGTTGAAGCGGTCGTCGTCGGTCAGCATCAGCTGGCCGGCGAGGTACTGCACCAGCGGGAATTCGTCGACGCCCACGCGCATCATCGGCGCGACGTTGTGCAGGTTGGTGCTCTTCGCGAGGTCGAAGTACGAGCCGTTCTTCAGGAACTTGGTCGAGAACGTCGCAAACGGCCCGAACAGGATGATCTTCTTGCCGTCGATGATCCGCGTGTCGAGGTGCGGCACCGACATCGGCGGCGAGCCGACCGACGCCTTGCCGTACGCCTTCGCGAGGTGCTGCTTCACGACCTCGGGGTTGTCGGTCACGAGGAACGAGCCGCCGACCGGGAATGCGCCGTAGTCCTTTGCCTCGGGGATGCCCGACGCTTGCAGCAGGTGCAGCGCACCGCCGCCCGCGCCGATGAACACGAACTTCGCGTCGACCGATTGCGGCGGTTCGTCGGAATGCAGCTTGACCCACGACACGTGCCACGTGCCGTCGGCGTTGCGCGTGATTTCGCGCACTTCGCTCGACAGCGACAGCGTGAAGTTCGGCTGCGTCTTCAGGTAGCCGACGAACTGGCGCGTGATCTCGCCGAAGTTCACGTCGGTGCCGATCGGCGTCCACGTCGCGGCCACCTTCTGATTGCGGTCGCGGCCTTCCATCATCAGCGGCACCCACTGCTTGATCTGGTCGTAGTCTTCCGAATACTGCATCCCGCGGAACAGCGGGCTGGCCTGCAGCGCTTCGTAGCGCTTCTTCAGGAAGCGCACGTTGTCGTCGCCCCACACGAAGCTCATGTGCGGCGTGGAGTTGATGAATGAGTGCGGATTCTTCAGCACGCCCTGCTTGACCTGCCACGCCCAGAACTGGCGCGAGATCTGGAACGACTCGTTGATCTCGATCGCCTTCGAGATGTCGACCTTGCCGTCCGCCTTCTCCGGCGTGTAGTTCAGCTCGGCGAGCGCCGAGTGGCCGGTGCCGGCGTTATTCCAGCCGTTCGAGCTTTCCAGCGCGACGCCGTCGAGGCGTTCGACCATCGTCATCGACCAGTCGGGCTGGAGTTCGTGCAGCCAGACGCCGAGCGTCGAGCTCATGATGCCGCCGCCCACCAGCAGGACATCGACTTTCTTCGTATCGGCGGCGTGCGCCGACGATGTCGCGACGCATAGCGCGAGCGCCGACAGTATTACCCGTAACGTTTTGATCACAGCAGATCCCTTTTTCAACTTGGATGCATCGGTTTGCCATGCCGCCCGGCGCGCGGTTCCGTGGCGCCGGAACGCGGGTCCGGAGATTCGGAGCGCGAATCCGGAATTCCGGATCGGCGCGGCGCGCCGTTGCATTTGCGCACGCGAAGCGATTCGGAAGGACACCTTCGGATCGGCTTCCCGCGGGCAGGCAAGCGCCTGCTTCGCGAGGGTGCGCCACGCGCCCGGGCCCGGGCGGCAAGCCTGAGCGAACGGCGCTTCAGGCTGCGTTGAAAGGGGCCGCGTGCGACGCGTTTTGCGGGGGCGGGGTGGCAAGGGGCGCGTAATATAACCGAACTCGGACAACGTGTCGCAGGCGGCGAATATCCCTGTTTTCGTGGGGTTTTTTGCGCGTCCGGGTTTCCGGAATGACGGGGCGCGACGCGGGAAAATCGATGGGGATCGGCGGGTCGAATGCGTGCGATGGAGGGGCCATGCACCAGACCGGAACATCATCGGATCGCGGCGTTGCACCGCGACCCGTTCACTCGCATCAGTTCACTTCGCTCCGCCGCTCCGGCAGAACTGCTCATACGCCTGCGCCGAATTCGCGAAACCCCGCGCCTTCGCAAGTTCCCACGGACGCTCGCACTGCTGCGTCCGCTCGCACCACGCGTAGCCGGCCGAGCCGATGCAGCCGTGCGCGTCGCGATCGCCGCCGACCAGCGGCGGGGCCACTGGCGCGGCATTATCGGCCGGTGCCGAAGCAGCAGCCGGCGTGGACGATTGCGCCGCACAGGCGCTCAATGCGAATGCGCAGGCGATCGCGGCGGCAAACGACGCGGTGGGAAAGTAACGTTTCATCGGGTAGCGCTCCATGGGATGACGATCGACGGCGGATGCCCGTGTGTGGGCGCCTGAAAGGCATGAACGGTCACGCGTCCGGCACCGGCACGCGTGACGAGAACTTCACCTCGCGCAACGCGAGGCTCGACTGGATCGACGACACGCCGGCTTGCTTCCTCAGCACGCGCTCGAGGCACCCGGCGAAGATGCTGGCCGCGATGCCGGTCACAGTCTATCGCGGCGCGATCGGCGAAACGCGCATCACGCCGCGGGGCGACCTGAAGCACGGCGCGATCTCGGTGTTCACCTGCAAGAGCGGCAGGAAGGTGCTGCTCGACATCGTCTGGATGTAACGTCGCAGCGGGGCGCGGCCCGCCGCGCAGCCTTACGAAACTCGCACGCGCGTATCGTCCGCGCGGCGTGCCGCGTCGTGCACGATGTGCAGCTCCCGTGTGCGGATCGGCAGCGCGCAATCCGCGTCGGCGAGCGTCTTGCGCACCTGGCGCGCGAGGCGCCAGCGCATCGTCCAGAACTTGTCGGTATGCGTCCACACGCGCATGTTCGCGACGGCCGTGCTGTCGTCGAAGCGCATCACCATCACGTCCGGCGCGGGGTCCTGCAGCACGTCGGGATCGGCCACGGCCAGCGCATGCAGCGCAGCGAGCGCGCGATCGATATCGTCGTGCACGGACACTTCCACTTCGAGATCGAGGCGGCGCGTCGGGTTGCGCGTGTAGTTGCGGATCGAGCTGCCCCGCAGCGCGCTGTTCGGCACGTACTCGCAGATGCCATCCGGCTTCGTGAGGCGCGTCATGAAGAGCCCGACCTCTTCGACGGTGCCCGCGACGCCTGAGCCGCCGTCGATGTAGTCGCCGACCTTGAACGGCCGCAGCAGCAGAAGCATGATGCCGGCCGCGATGTTCTGCATCGTGCCTTGCAACGCGAGGCCGATGGCCAGGCCGGCCGCGCCGAGCACCGCCACGATGCTCGCGGTTTCGATGCCGAGCTGCGACAGCGCGCCGACGATCGCGACGATGCGGATGCCCCATACCGCGACGTCGCAGAGGATCGGCCGCAGCGTGTCGTCGACGCGCTCCTTGTTCGAGAGCAGCCGGTTCAGCCAGTTGCCGACGCGTTTCGACAGCCACCAGCCGACGATGAGCAGCGCCAGGCCGGCGGCAAGCTTGAGAGAGAGGGTGGACAATGCGTTCCACAGGAACGTCCAGCGTTCCGGATGAAGATGATCGAGAAACATGACGGGATTCCGGTGTTGAGGACACAGTGCGCGGCGCGTGTCGTGCGCCGGCAGCCCTCGACTGTACACGGCGTGGCGGGTTTCGCGCGAATGCATGGCGTCCCGGCGGCATTGTTTTGGTACGAGTATTAAGCGGCATTCTTAACAAATAAGACGAGTCCTATTTAGCCGTTTCGACCACGCCGATACACTCGCTGTCGAGTAGCCGGATCGCGACGATCGTTCCTCCGCGATGTCCGGTTCTTTCCCGATTTTTCATTGAATAGCGAGTGACGACGTCATGCGGTCAGACCTGCGTTTCCGTGTCGCACGCGAGCAAGGTCAACCCGCGTCCCGCGGCGTTCACCGTTTTCCGATGGGTCGTGCGTTCCTGCGCGGCATCGTCGCGGCGGCGTGCGTGGCCGGCGCACAGGGCGCGGCAGCGCAGGCGTTTCACGACGCCGCGCCGGCCGCGCCCGCGACGGCGGAAATCACCGATCTTGGCGACGTGCCTTTCTTCAATTCCGCGCGCACGACGTGGGGCGGCCTGCGTGTATCGTCCGCCGCGCCGCTCGACGTCGCTTATGCATCGCATGCGTGGAACGTGTCGGCAGGCATCGGGCGCGACGATCCGGTGGTGCGCTTCGGCGCCTGCGTTGCATATCGCGTGCTGTGCGATACCGCGCGCGGTGCGGTCGAACGCGGCTATGCGGCGCGGTTCGATTACGGGCTGGCGTCGGCGCTGCCCGCGACGGGTGCGCAGCCGGCGTTCGCGCACGGTCCGGTCGATCTGGCCTCCGCCGAGCCGTTCACGCTCGCGCAGCCGGATCGCGGCACGCGCGCCGGCGCGATCGTCGGCAGCCTGCATGCGTCGCTGGCGCGCGCCGATCTGCCGGCCGGTGTTGCCGCGCAGATCGCCCGCATGCTGGCCGGGCGCATCGATCCGAAGCAGCGCGGCGCGCAGGGCGACACCTTCCGCGTGGCATTCGAGCCGGACCACGGCGCAACGCGGCCGGGCCGCGTACGCGTGACGGCGCTCGATGTCCGCTTTCGCGGGCAGCGCGTCGCGGCCGTGTGGTTCGCCGCGCAGGCCGGCTCGCCGGGCGCCTATTACGAGTTCGACGGCATGCCGCTCGCCGGCGCACGCTTCTCGATGCCGGTCGCCGCGACGCGCATCAGCTCGCCGTTCGGCGCGCGCGTGCATCCGGTGAGCGGTGCGCGTCACGTGCATTCGGGCGTCGATCTCGCGGCGCCGGCGGGCCGCGCCGTTCATGCGTCGGAGCGCGGCGTCGTGACGTTCATCGGCACCGAGCCGCGCGGCTATGGCAAGTACGTGGTGATTCGTCATGACGGCGGTTACGCGTCGTACTACGCGCACCTGTCGGCGTTCGAGCCGACGTTGCGAACCGGCGCGCGCGTGATGCGCGGTCAACGCGTCGGCGCGGTCGGCAGCACGGGAACGGCGACCGGCCCGCATCTGCACTTCGAGGTGCGCCGGCATGCGCGCCTCGTCGATCCGATCGAGCTCGTGCACGCAGCCAGAGCGGCGAAACTGAAGGGTGCGCAACGCGTGGCGTTCAACCGCGTGGCGCGTGATGCGCGCATTCAGCTAGCATCGGCCACTTGGGCGCAACCCGTGGCGATGTCGACGCGCTCCGCATCCCATGCGGGCTGACCGCTAGCAGTTGCCCGCTCCTCGATGCTGGCCGCAATGGCCGGCATCGTTGCATGGGCCAACCGACACCCGCCGTCTCGGCATGCGCGCAACGACGCTGCGCGCGCGGCCGGACTGGTCCCACACCCCGTTGACGATTTCAGCCTGGTCTGATGGTTCCGCTTTTGCCCCGTCGCTAAGATTTTCGGATGCAACGCGCGTGGCGATTCCCACAGCGGGTCATCGCGACCGCGTTCGTACCTCAATCGACTCGATCGTGCGCACCCGGCGGCGCTCGTGAGCGCGGCCGCGCGCTTCATGCATAGACGACCGCGCTGGGCAAAACATGGCGCGGCACGCACGACGACACAACGGGATGAAAACCATCTATGTCAAAACTGGATTTCAGGTCGACACGCACGTGGGGGGCGCTGGCGGCGATTGCCGCCGTTGCCGGCGCACTGATGTCGACCCTTGCGTGGACGGCCGGCTGGATTGGTTCGCGCACGACCAGCGTATCGCTGATATCGGAAACCCCGCAGCCGTTTCCGCCCGGCTTTCGCCGCGCGCACGGCAAGGGCGTCTGCTTCGTCGGCACGTTCCGTCCCGACCGCGCGGCGGTGCCGTTGTCGACCGCGCGTGTCTTCACGCAGGCGGACATCCCGGTCGTCGGACGACTCTCGATCGGCACCGGCAGCCCGTACGCGGCCGACAACTCCACGACGACGCTGAGCATGGCTCTGCTGCTGACGACCGATGACAAGCAGCAATGGCGCATGGCGATGAACAACCAGCCGTACTTCGCGACACACGAACCGGAGGGCTTTCTGGCCATGCAGCAGGCGACCGCGCCCGATCCGGCCACGGGTCAGCCCGACCCGGCGCGGGTGTCCGCGTTCCTGAAAGCGTACCCGGAGGCGGAGAAGTTCATGAAATGGGCGGCTCAGGAACCGGCGCCCGGCAGTTTCGCGGGCGCGACGTTCTACAGCGTCAATGCCTTCTATCTCGTGGCCGCCGACGGCCACCGGCAGCCGGTGCGCTGGATGATGCGCCCGCATGATCCGTTCATTCCGATGAGCGATGCGCAGCGGCAGAAGGCCGACCACGACTTCCTGTTCGAAGGCGTGCGCGAGCGGCTCGCGCGCAAGCCGCTCCATTGGGACTACGTGTTGCAACTCGCGCAGCCGGGCGATCCGGTCGACGACGCGTCGCAGCCGTGGCCGGCCGATCGCAAGCAGCTCGTCGCCGGCACGCTGGAAATGACGCGTGTCGTCGAACAGGCCGAGGGCGCGTGTCGCGACATCAACTTCGATCCGTCGATCGTGCCTGCGGGCGTCGCGGTGTCGAACGATCCGATCCTGAACGCGCGCTCGGGAGCGTACGCGCATTCGTTCAATCGCCGCGAACGCGAAATCGGCTACGGCAAGGCGACCGAGGCGGTCGGCAAGCAGGAGGTCAAATGAATACGCACAAGCTCGCGAGCAACGGCGCACCGCGCCATTTCAACGCGCTGGCGCGCGGTCTGCACTGGCTGATGGCCGCGATGATCCTGGCCATGCTGTTCATCGGCGCCGGCATGATGACGTCGTTGCGTCACCGGATCTGGCTGATCGACCTGCATCGGCCGCTGGGTATCGCGATCCTCGTGCTGGCGCTGCTGCGCGTCGCGAATCGGGTGCGCAGCCGGCCGCCGGCACTGCCGGCTAGTCTGCCGTATTGGCAGGTGCTCGCAGCGAAAGCGTCGCACTGGGCACTGTATGTGCTGATGCTGGCATTGCCGCTGATCGGCTGGGCCTTGTTGTCGGCGGGCGGTTTCCCGATTGTCCTGTTCAAGGGCGTCAACCTGCCTGCGATCGTACCGGCCAGCCCGACGCTCTTTGCATGGTTGCGCGATGCGCATGGCCTGTTGGCGCGACTGCTGTTCGTCGTCGTGCTGGCCCATCTGTCGGCTGCCCTGGTTCATGCGTGGATTTACCGGGACGGCGTTTTTTCCAGCATGGCACGCGGTGGACGGCAGCGTAGTTAAGTAGCCCGTCGTTCGATCGTCGGCGGAGTGCGTCGGCGTCGCATGGCGGCTTCGACGGCGGCCGTCCAGCTATCCGGAACATCTGCTGGCGGGATCGTCGAGCGCATCGACGAACACCTCTGGCCATGTAGTCGTCCCAAAGCGGGTGGCATTGCTTCGTGCAAGGCAACATGGCCGAATTGTCCATGTTGCTTTGCACGACCCGTGCGATTGCGGTATCGCGTCATATTTTCCGATTCGCCCGAATCTCGTCGTCACGACTTTCAGGAGTCTCGCGATAACCGGAAAATTAAACCGGTTCGCTTTCATGATGCCGGTGCCGCAGCATTTTCCGCGACGCAACAACGCGACCATTTTCCTTATTTCTCGTTCCGCAATGAATTGCCACGTGATTTCCGATATCACGCCAATGGATCTTGCGATTATTTCAAGACAAGTGATATAACCCGTTTCACGCACCGATTTGCAGCAATAACGTCACCAATAAATGCGAGCGGAAAAATGAAAAGAAAGGCGCGGAACCTGGGTTTGGGTGGAATGGCGATTCTGACCGGCGCGGTGCCGGTCAGCACGTATGCGGCGTGCTCGGCCACCGCGCCGGGCAGCGGCACGACGGTGACGTGTACCGGCGCGAATGCGCCGTCGGTCGTGGCCACGGCCGGCAGCACCGGCGTGACGATCAACCTCGATTCGACCGTGACGGGCAGCTATGTGCTGACGTCCACGCCGACGCCGTTCTCCGTAGACACGTCGAGCACGATCACCAACAACGGCAGCCTGTCGATGTCCGGCAACGGCACGGGCGTCGCGAATCGCGGCGCGGTGCTGCTCGGCGTGAACAACGGCAACACGCTCACCAATGCGGCGACCGGCGTGATTTCGACGTCGGGCACCTACAACGACGGGATGGCCGCGAACGGCAACAACAATACGCTGGTCAACAACGGCACGATCACGACCACCGGCAACAACGCGTACGGGATGACGGCCGCGTGGGGGCAAAGCAATCCCGGCGCATCGGGCAACCAGATCGTCAACACGGGCACCGTGACGACGTCCGGCAACAACGCGCGCGCCGCGTCGCTGCTCGGCGGCAACGGGACGATCACCAACAGCGGCACGCTGACGTCGAACGGCCGCGATGCGCCGGCCGTCTACATGCAGGGCAACAACGACACGCTGGTCAACAGCGGCACGATCCAGACCACCGGCACCGCGACCAGCGGCGGCAGCGTCGACGCCGTCGTATCGAACACGCTCGGCAGTTCGTTCACCGCGACGATCACGAACCAGGCCGGCGGCCGGATCGTCAGCAACAACGGCATCGGCGTGCGCTCGACCAACGGCGCGACGACGATCACCAACGCGGGGCTGATCCAGGGCGGCGGCGGCACCGCGATCCAGGGCGGCAACGGCAACGTGACGCTGATCCTGCAGACGGGCTCGCAGATCGTCGGCACGGCCAACGGCGGCGCGGGCACCAACACCGTGACGCTGCAGGGCACCGGCACCGCGTCGAATGCGTTCACGAATTTCCAGCGCCTGACGATGGCCGGCACCGACTGGACGTGGGCCGGCACCGGCACGTTCTCGACCGCGCTGGTGCAGAGCGGCACGCTGAACCTTACGGGCACGCTCGGCACGACGACGGCATCGGTCGTCGCGACCGTCAACGCGGGCGCGACACTGCAGGCGAATGCGTCGAACCTGCCGCTGTCCGTCACCGACAACGGGCTCGTGCGCTTCCAGCAGGACAGCGCCGGCACGTACACGGGCACGATTGGCGGGTCGGGTGCGGTGGAGAAAACCGGCGCGGACACGTTGACGCTCACGCCGTCCGCGGCGGGCGGCAATACGTATTCCGGCGGCACGACGATCACGCAAGGCACGCTGTCGGTCGCGGCCGACAATGCGCTCGGCGCTTCGTCGGGAAGACTGACTTTCAACGGCGGCACGCTGCAGTTCGGCAGCGCGTTCAATCTCGCGTCGAGCCGCGCGATCTCGACCACTTCGAACAACGGCGCGATCGATACGCAGGGGTTCAACACGACGATCATGCAGGACATCACGGGTTCGGGCGGACTCACCAAGCTGGGAGACGGCACGCTGACATTGAATGGCGTACACAGCACGTATTCGGGCGGAACGAACGTGGCTGCCGGCACGCTCATTGTCGGTGATCTCGATGCGGCGGCGGGACTGCGGGGCGGTGGCCCCTTGACCATCGCGCCCGGTGCGACGCTTGGCGGGTATGGCAGTGTGACGGGTAACGTGACGAACAATGGCACGATTTCAGTCGCGAATGCGCTGCCCAGTCTGGCCAGCGGTTTGCCGGGAAACTTCCAGATATTCGGAACCCTGACGAATGCGGGAGTTGTGGAGCTCCGTGGGCGCGTTGTCGGTAACGGATTGGCCGTGTCGGGCAATTATGTCGGGCAGAATGGAGCGGTCAACATGAATACGACGCTTGCCGGCGACGGTGCGCCATCGGACACGCTGCTGATCGGCGGTGTGCCGGCAGTGGCGACGGCAAGCGGCAAGACGACACTGAACGTAACGAACGTCGGTGGTGCCGGTGCGCTGACCAAGTCCGACGGTATTCGGTTGGTTTACGCCGTGAACTTTGCGAATACGGGTAACGCGTTTACGTTGGCGGGCGGTACGGTCAGCGCTGGCGCTTACTCCTATTATCTGGTGAAAGGCGGGGTTACCGCCTTGACGGGGGAGGACTGGTATCTGCGCAGCACGGTTCCTCCGCGGCCGGATCAGCCAACGCAGCAACCGCCATTCAGTGTTGCCGACGGTACGCCGGAATCGATCGTCGAGGCTGTCAAGAACGCGGCGCCCGACGCCAAGCCGGAACCTGTTTACCGTCCCGAAGTCCCGCTGTACTCGGAAGTGCCGGCTGTCGCGCGCCAGCTTGGATTGCTGCAGATCGATACCTTCCATGATCGCCAGGGCGAACAGGGACTGCTGGCCGAAAACGGCTCGGTGCCCGTGTCGTGGTCACGTGTATGGGGCGGCTACAGCAACATCAAGCAGAATGGCGATGTGACGCCGTCCTATGACGGAACGGTATGGGGGATGCAGGTCGGGCAGGATCTCTATGCGGACAACCGACCGAGCGGACACCGTAACCACTACGGCTTCTTCCTCGGATTCTCGCGCGCGATTGGGGACGTGAACGGTTTTGCGCTCGCGCAGCCGGATCTGGGCGTGGGTTCGCTGCAGGCGAATGCGTACAACCTCGGCGGATACTGGACACACGTTGGCCCGGGCGGCTGGTATACGGACGCAGTGGTGATGGGGAGCGTGCTGACCGTACGCACGCATTCGAACAACAATGTGAGTGGTTCGACGGACGGCAACGCGGTCACCGGTTCGGTCGAAGCGGGCGTGCCGATCTCGCTCGGCTATGGGCTGACGCTGGAGCCGCAGGCGCAGTTGCTGTGGCAATGGCTGTCGTTGGCCCGATTCAACGACGGCGTGTCGGACGTCACGTGGAACAACGGCAACACGTTCCTCGGCCGGATCGGCGCGCGGCTGCAATACGCGTTCGATGCGAACGGCGTGAGCTGGAAGCCGTACTTGCGCGTGAACGTGCTGCGTTCGTTCGGCAGCGACGACAGGACGACGTTCGGCGGCTCGACGACGATCGGCACGCAAGTCGGGCAGACGGCCGGGCAGATCGGCGCGGGGCTCGTCGCGCAGCTGACGAAGCGCGGCAGCGTGTATGCGACGGTCAGCTACCTGACGAACCTCGGCGGCGAGCATCAGCGCACGATCACTGGCAATGCGGGCGTGCGGTGGGCATGGTGACGAGGCGGCCCATCGATCGATGGTCTGCCGCGAAGGGTGGACCGGCCGTGGCGCGAGCGCTCGAGCGCGCATCAGGCAGCGTACTGAAAGTCGGCGTACAACAGGGTTCGAACCATGTGGCCGCGCCGATCGACCACCCTCGAACGCCCGTGCCACGGTCGGATCGTGCGCGGTTCCCGATGGCCAGCGGTCGCGGCCTGCACCGCAAAACCCGGGCCGTCGGCAGCTTGTCGAACCGGAACCGCGCAGCGACGGAGTAGCGTCGGGCGCAACGTAGGCCCATCAGCCTGGTCCGATTTGACCGAATCCCGTGAAGCGGGCGTTCGATGCAACGCGTGGCGGCGCGCCGGTCGAGGTGACCTGGCATGCGCACTACAGAGCCGGGTGTACCAGATCGAGATAGCGGAAAGCGGCGCGGTTGCGCGGAATCTCATCCAGATCGATACCGACGTCGACCACCGCGTCCCGGTCCGGCGGTGCCGCGGCAATGACGTCGCCTTCGGGCGAAGCGACGATGCTTTCTCCGCTGAACGTATAGCGATCGCCCGGGCCGACCCGATTGGCCATCGCGACGAAGACCTGGTTCTCGAGCGCGCGTACGGGAATCATTTTCCGGTGGACGTGGCCATGAGGTTGCATCATGCCGTCGGGGATCACGATCAGATCCGCGCCGGCCCGCGCGAGCGCCCGGCCGGTTTCCGGGAATTCCAGATCGAAGCAGATCAACATGCCGACCTTGATGCCGCGCCATTCGCACACATCGAACGTGCCGCCCGCTTCGAAGACGCCCACATCCGATTCGTACATGTGGGACTTGCGATAGCGCAGCCGGAGCTCGCCAAATTCATCGACCAGAATCGCCGTATTGAAGTAGCGCCCGTCGTCCTGTTCGGCGAATCCGATGACGACGGCGACGTGCGCGTCACGCGCGGCGGCGCGAATTGCCCGTACGGACGGCCCATCGAGCGGCTCGGCCAGTTGGGCGACGTCATCCGGTGTCGGAAACCCCGGAAGGTACGTCTCGGAGAAGATGACCAGATCGGCGTTGCCGCGCGCCGCTTCGATATGCGCAAGGGCCTGAGCAAGATTCGACGCGTGCGCGCCGTCCTTCAGGATGGACTGGATCAGGCGCAATCGCAAGATACTCATTGTCGGTACTCGATGACAGTTAATGGCGGGGATGACGGAAGCTGTTCCGGCGACAGAGCCGGGACAGGTTGACCGGCAGGCTCAGTTGGACGGCACGTCGACGGCGGGCGTTTCAGCGATGATGCGGCGTTCGCGATCGAGATCGAGCGAGCGCGACATGAGCCAGTAGACGCCACCGGAGACGATCAACCCGACGAGCCAGGCGACATCGACGCCCCCGAGCATCCGCGCAACCGGCCCGACGAATACCGCCCGGTTTGCCTCCGCGTCGAACACGTAGAAGAACGGCACCATCGACGCGAATCCGATCATGTACGACAGGATGCCGCGCAATTGCCACGTCCCGTACAGGCCGCGCGGCGTGAAGAAGTGCGCGATCGCGTAATGGCCCCGACGCACGAAGAAGTAGTCGACGAGGTTGACGGCGGTCCACGGCACGAGGAAGTAGAGCATCAGCGTGAGGAAGGTTTGAAGCAGCGCGATGCCGTTGCCGCGAATCGCGAACACGCAGGCGAGCACGAACGTGCTGATCGCGAGAATCGACGCGACCCGCGCGCGGCGCGTCGGTTTGATCGGCACGATCGAATCGATGCCGGTCAGTACCGTCAGCATTGCGCTGTATGCGTTGAGCGCAATGATCGGGAGGAACCCCGCGAGCGACACGAACGCGATCAGCTTGCCGAGACCGGGGACGAGCGACGCGCCGACGTCGTTCATCGCCACTAGCGCATCGGCCGCGTGCAGTTTCTGGGCGAGCCATGCCCCCAGGCCGATCATCCAGGCGCCTGACAGCGATGCGCCGGCGAAGATGACCGCGATCAGCTTTGCGCGGCTCGTCTGTTTCGGCAGATAGCGCGAATAGTCGGATACGTACGGCGCGTACGAGATGTTGTAGCTCGCCGCAATCGCGAACTGGGTCGCGAAGCCGATCCAGTTGAAGCCGGGCGGCGTCGACGACACGGGCGCGCTCGACGGCGCGGCATGGCCGAACACGAGCGCGAGCGTGACGAGCGCATAGAGCGGCAGCGTGGCGACGAGCGCCCACGTGAACGTGCGATGCATCAGGTCATGCCCGTAGATCGCGAGCAGTGCGCCGATGGCGACCGCCGCGACGGCGACGAAACCGCCGTCGATGCCGAACACGTTGTGCACGCCGTCCACCATCAGCGACACGTTGACGACATTGAAGCCGACGAACACGAACAGCGTGGCGAGCAGCGCGACGATGACGCCGCGATAGCCGAACTGCGCGCGCGACTGGATCATTTGCGGTAGCCCCATTTCAGGCCCCTGCGAGCCGTGGAACGCCATGAACAGCGTGCCGAACATGATGCCGAGCGCGCCGGCGAGCGTCGTCCAGCCCGCCGACAGGCCCATGCCGGGCCCGACGAAACCGATCGAGATCGTGAAAAAGTGGAAATTGCCGAGAAACCAGAACGGTCCCTGGCTGGCGAGCTTCGCATGGCGCTCGCTTTCCGGAATGTAGTCGATCGAATGATGCTCGATCTGGAGGCCGGTCGGTTCGGCGCGGACGAGGTCGAGGGTCTCGGGGCGATGCATGACGACGATGTCTCCGTGTGCATGCCGCGGGGGACGGCATGTATGCGCGCCGACGAGCGTGGCGCTTGATGAATGTTCGTATGGTCAGGGACTGCGTGGGGCGAAAGGCCGTACGCGGGAATCGGCGTGTCGGCCCGGCGCGATGAACCGGCCGCTCGGTGTCGACGACGCGGCAAGCGCCGACATGTCGGGATGAACGGCATCGGCAAGGATCACCGCATCAGCTGTCTCAATTTTTTGTCTCCTTTCGCGCGATCGGCAAGCGCGTATTGCCGGCGTCCGCCGCGATGAGCCGCGTCGCCACAGGACGTAGTTGTACGCGGATGAGCGGAAAAGAGGAATGCGAATATATCGACGTAAACATCGATCCGGATCGATGCATGGGCGATGTGAGGTGGCTATCCGAAGTTGGGGGCAGGATGCGGTGATGCATCCGGAAATGGGGTTGGGCGATCGGCCCATGCCGGAGCGGGAATGCCGCCGGACGTGCCGATCGTTTTTTTCACTGCGTGCCAGCGGTCAAGTGCTGGCACGGCGCTTACGAATCATGCTTTCGCGTGAGGGGCATGGCTTTTGCGTTCGACCGGTTGAAGTTCAGTCCATCGCGCAATCGGCCCCCGATTGCCCGCAACATCCTTCCCGCCGAACACGACGGCGACCTTGTTGACTGCGTTGATCGCGGTCGAGATCGCACCTTCGATCCAACCGGCCACCCATGACACATCGTCACCGGCCAGCACGAACCGATCCGCAGTGGCGGTGGGAGTGCCATCGGAATTGATCCCGTCCATGAACTGCGAGAACAATCGGCGCTGTTTCTCGTAGTCGCCCGGCAGGTTCATCTTGAATGCACCGAGGAAAAGCGGCTGGTTTTCCCAGTTGATTTCGACTTGGGCGTCGCCGCGATTTACCAGATAGTCGTGCAAATTGAGGCCGGGATAGATGTCCTCGAGCACTTCGATGCACATCTGGACGTGAGTCAGCAACGCCTGAGGGATATTGCGATCACCATCGAATTTTACAGAGTCGTCATTCCATGTGTACGACAGGAAGATACCGTGTCGCTTCGTTCCGTCAGGATAGTCGTAACTGACCAGATAAGTGCCGCGCGGCAACCGGTCGGACAGCGTAATACCCATCTTGCGCTTGCCGACCTTCTTGCCGGGTTCGGGATCGTGACGTTCTTCCCAGAAGGGCTCCTTCACGGCAACGAAAATTTTTGCCGACTGCATGTAATGCGTGTACTGAATCGCTTCCCACAGGGTCTGGTCGAACAGCTCCGTAGTCGCCTTGTATTTCGTGGTCTCGCCACCGTCGATCTTCCCGGGGTAGCTGCGGAACTTGTCGAGTACGCGCAGATGCGGTGTATAGATAACCGCATCGAATACCTTCCGCACTTCGATTCCAGTACGGGTATCGATGATCCAGGTTGCGATGGTACCGTCTTCCAGCCGCTGGAAATGCCGGACTTCTTTGTTGAGCGGTGTCGGGTCGTCCGGAAACTCATTCTGTAAATTTTCCCGGGTTGTTTCCCATACGGAAGTATTCGATGTGGCCGGATCGGATGGATCTCCGAGCTGTGCTGGCGTTTTCCTTATGAGACTGTCCGGCAGCGTGGTCGTGCCGTCGTACATCAGTTGGTGATCGACGTCGAGCCCGGTGTAAAGCACTCGCAGTACTTCGAGGAATCCATTCGGATAGTCGGTATTCCATCCGCCCGTGCCGAAGCCGATCTGGCCAAACAGGTCGATTTGGGCTTTGGTCCAGCGAGACTGGTTGATCAGTCCGCCGTAAAAGCTGACGTCGTCCCACCCGTGATCGTTGATCAGCGCGTTCCATACTTGTTTGATTTTCGCCTCATCGGGTGCCGCTGCCGACATGGCGTCCTGAACTGCGTAGAAGTCGATCGGCTTCTGGTCCAGCCAGCCGTCTCCTTCGCCGAACATCGCATTTTCGAGAGCATCGTATTCCGGCGGTTTCGGATACTCGGCGGCCCCTTCTTCATCACCGACTTCGTAGTACTTCGTCTCGCCCTGATAGTCGACGACCGTGCAGACCGCAGCCGGACTACCCGGATTTGGAAAATCCGCACATCTTCCGGGATCGGTCATGCCAGCTTTCCCGAAATAATGCAGACCGGCTTTGCCCGATTTCGGGAAGCGCATCGCACCGAGTTCGGCGATGACTTCTTCCGATGTATCCGGTGCGCAGCGATGTGCGTTGAGGCGACCGCCGATGCGACCGGACGCCTCAACAAGAACCGGCTTTAGCCCCATGCGCAGCAATTCGTAGGCAGCGATTGCGCCAGCGATGCCGGCACCGACGATAAGCACCCTTTTTCCTTTTCCATCGGGTGGAAGCTCGAAGAGGGGCTCGTCAAGTTGCTTTGCTTTTTCCAGAAAGGCGCCATAGTGAAACGGAAAGTCGGGAATCAGCGCTGCAGTGTCAACTTTGCGCGCAAGCGGGGTGTTCTTCTGGTGTGACGGGATCGACGACATCTGATCACTCCTGGAGCTGAAAATATTGATTTGATTGTTTAGATTTAAAAAATTACGTCAATCAAGGCTCATTCGACAGTTGTCGATTTGTGAGTCAACGAAGCTTAGAAAATCGTCGTGTAAGTTTCAAGGATTATTAACTTATGTTGATCGGGATCATGCTCACGCGATTAAATTGTTTCAAAATAATGTTGTGCTGTTTCGAAATGGATGTGGAGATTATTTCGTGTGCAGCAGCATTGATGCCGGCATGAATGATGTCATCGGGTCGATCGGTAATGTGTCATTCGCATCTTCAGGCCCGCGCGGAGTCTAACAATTATCAGTGCGCTCGTTGCGCGTCACTGATTAACATTCGGGCAAAACGATCAACCCGACCGCCAGTTCAGAAGATGCGATGCTATCGAGGTAGACGTTGTCGTGCCTGTAGTCAGACTCGATGATCCTGATGTAGCTCGTGTGTGGCTAGCCGGCCGATTTCTTGTCGTTGATTGGCTTGAGAGAATGTTAGCCGATGTTTCGACGTCATCGTGCCAGGGGCGGCAATGGAGTTCGGCGGGGAATTCGGTTTCGGAGCGAGCGCTCGGCGCTAGCATATGGCAGCGTTGCGTTTCAACATCGACAATCTCTGTCGTGGTCGCGCCCACCACCGGACGCTCACACCGAAACCGAACTGTGAAAGGACAAAGTGCGGTACTGGGAAAGATGGTGACCACACTCACTCCGACATGAATAGGACTCCACCAACGTCGCAGTATTGAAGCATACCGATCAGGCGCGTTGTCGCCTATCGGACGGGGCTGATTCTCTGCGCATTTAGGTCGTTGTTCAGGGTGTGGTCATCAGAGGCCGGCATTTGCGATTGTGCAATTTCGCACTGGAATCGAGGAAAAGGGCTGTTCCCGGGGACGAGGACAGTTGATATAGTGGGCAAGCATTCGAGGCGAGATCTGTCCAAAGACAATCGTGGGATAGCAGTACAACCTTGAGCATGCCGGCCCGATCAGACGGGGAGGGGAATAATCCTCGCTCCGGAGGGGATGGCCATGCCGAGCGCCTTGCCGGCCTTGTGCAGCACGGTCTGCCCGAGGTTGACCGTTGGTCTCCGTGCAGCGCGATTTCCGCCGTACTTGCGGTAGGTATACCACAGCACCTCGTCGCGCCGCTGATGTCCGGTGGCTCATTACGCCTCTTGCAGATAAGTCGCTAGAACAACATTGATTGTTGCGACGGGCTTCGTTACGCAGGGGTAACAACAGACCAACGAAATGACAGCAGAGTCGCAGCCTGGCAGAGGTGCCTTATTCAACGCGAACTGCACGATGTCGTAGACGACCAGAGAGGACGCCCTCGTGTTTCGAGCCGATTAGTTGCTGCTCGCAATTCGGTTTCGCGTTCGAAGATACGTTGTAAGACTTGGCCTACATAGTCGCTATCTCGAATAAGTCCCGGACGACAGATTAGGACTGAGCCCATCCCTACCATGAGTTTGTTTCCTGACAAACTGTAAGGAGTGGGAAAATGAACAAGACCTATCGCAGCATCTGGAACGCCGTGACCAACACATGGGCGGCGGCGGCCGAAACGGCGAAGTCGAATTCGAAGGGTTCGTCGCGCGCGGCGCGGCAAGCGGTGATCGCCCTCGCGCTGGGCGGTGCAGCAATCGGTGGCGCAGTTGCCGCCGAAGTTTGCACGACCAACGACGGGGAGAGCGGCATGATCGATACGGCCGGTGTATGTAACCCGTCCGCGGTCGGGGCACTCGGTACGATGGGGGCAGTCGGTACGATGGCCGCAATCGACGACACGTATATCAAGATCGGTACGTCATCCGGCGCCAACGCCGCACAAGCCGCTGCAAGCTCGATTGCCGTCGGCGCGAACACGAGCGCCTCCGGCACCTACTCGACAGCCTTCGGTAACAACACCCTCGCCAGCGGCAACAACAGCACGGCTATCGGCTTCACCGCGACTAGCACGGGCGGTGCGAGCGTGGCGTTCGGCGGCATAGCAAGCGCCGATCACGCTTCCGCATTGGGCTACGGCGCAACCGCCAGCCATAAGGAATCCGCGGCGGTCGGAACCGGTTCGGCTACTGACCGTGAGAACAGCGTATCGGTCGGTTCATCGGCGTTGCGCCGACAGATCACCAACGTGGCAGCCGGTACGCAGGACACCGACGCGGTGAACCTCGGTCAGATGAACGCCGAACTGTCGAAGAAGGTCGATAACGCATACGTCAAGGTGAACGGCACCGTCGAAGCAACCGCGACGGTCGCTGGTGCAATCGCAATCGGCAACAACGCCCACGCCGATGCGACAGGCGCGGCCTATGCAGCAACCGCGATCGGTAACAATGCCAATGCTATCGGTAATGCTCTTGCCGTTGGCGCGAGCTCGAACGCCGTGAGTCGCGGCGTGGCAATCGGGGGGGGCGCAAGTGCAAGCGCCAATCGAACCACGGCTCTTGGCTATCTGACGAAGGCAACCGCTGAGAACGCCGTTGCCATTGGCGGTAGCGCAAGCGCTCAAGACGTCAACAGTGTCGCGCTCGGCGTCAGCTCGACCACGGATCGCGAAAACTCCGTGTCGGTCGGCTCGGCGGCGCTGCAGCGACAGATCACCAACATGGCTGCCGGCACGAAGTCGACCGACGCCGTGAACGTCTCGCAGCTTGAACCGGTCGTGGCCGCACTCGGCGGAAGCGCGGCGATCGATCCGACGACCGGCATCGTCACGGGGCCGACGTACACGCTCGCCAACGGCGGCTCGCAGACGACCATCGGCGGTGCGCTCGGCGCCCTCGATACTGCGCTGACGACCACGAATGGCAACGTGACTGCCCTTACTGGCCGCATGGACACCGCGGAAAGCGACATCGGTGACCTGCAAGCCGCAGTGGGCTCGGGTTCTGTCGGCCTGGTGCAGCAAGCCGACGCTGGCGCAAACCTGACCGTGGGCAAGGACACCGACGGCGCAGCGGTCAATTTCACCGGCACGGCGGGTGCACGCAAGCTTGCCGGGGTAGCGACCGGTGACGTGTCGGCGACGAGCACCGAAGCGGTGAACGGTTCGCAGTTGCATGGAGCGTCCGAAAGCGTTGCGTCGGCGATCGGCGGTGGTACGGTGGTCAACCCGGACGGCTCGATCTCTGCGCCGAGCTTCACGGTCGGCGACGGCAGCGGCGGCACGAAGGTCGTCAACTCGGTCGGGGACGCTGTGACCAATCTCGATGGACGTGTGACGGTCAACGAAGGCGCGATCACGAAGCTTGCGAACGAGGTCGGTAGCGGCACGCTTGGCCTCGTTCAGCAGGCCAGTGCGGGCGATGACCTCACGGTCGGCAGGAGCACCGACGGGGCTGCGGTGAACTTCACCGGCACCGCGGGCGCGCGCAAGCTAGCAGGCGTGGCAGCCGGCGACGTGTCGGCAACGAGCAACGAAGTGGTGATCGGCTCGCAACTGCACGGCGTGTCCGGAAGCGTCGCATCAGCAATCGGCGGTGGCGCAACAGTCAACCCGGACGGCTCCGTCTCCGCACCGAGCTTTACGGTCGGCGATGGTAGCGGCGGCACGAAGATTGTTAACTCGGTAGGGGATGCGGTGACCAATCTCGATAGTCGCACGACGATCAATGAGGGTTCCATCACGAATCTCGCGACGCAGATCGGCAACGGCACGCTCGGCCTCGTCCAGCAGGATCCGACGACCGGCGCGATCTCGGTTGGCGCGGCCAGCAGCGGCGCCGTGGTGAACTTCGCCGGCACCGGCGGTGCACGCGTACTGTCTGGCGTCGCGAACGGCGTCGCCGATGACGATGTCGTGACGGTGTCGCAACTGCGCGCTACTGGTCTGATTGACTATACGGGCAAGGAAGTCGGCGCGGTGACCTACGACAGCGGTCTTTCGTTCGACAGCGTGACTTTTGCGGGCACGAATGGCACGAAACTGATGCGGGTCGCGGCGGGTGACATCAGCGCGACGAGCATGGATGCGATCAATGGCAGCCAACTCTATGCTCTGCAGGAAGAGTTCGCGAAGCAGTACGGCGATCTGTCGGGTCGCGTTGGCGAGCTCGAGGCAGGTAACTCCGGCGGTGGTGGTGGCGCCCCAGGTATCGGTGGCCCGGGTACCGGCGGTCCCGGCTCGATCGTCGTCGGCGACGGCGCGGACGCGTCCGGCTCCAACAGCTCGGCGATTGGCCAGGGAGCGGTTGCATCGGGCAACAACGGTTCGGCCATTGGTCAAGGTGCAGTCGCTTCGGGTAGTAACGGCACGGCCATCGGTCAAGGCGCTGTTGCCTCCGGCGACAACAGCACGGCGGTCGGCCAGAACGCGAAAGCATCCGGCAACAACTCGGTTGCGCTCGGTGCAGGCTCGGTCGCGGATCGCGACAACGCGGTATCGGTCGGCTCGGCGGGCAACGAACGTCAGATCACGAACGTCGCGGCAGGTACGGCGCCGACCGATGCGGTCAATGTGCAGCAGTTGAACGACAACATCAACAGCGTGCGTTCGGAGATCGACAGCAATCGACGTGACGCGGCCGGCGGGACAGCTAGTGCGGTTGCGATCGCCAACCTTCCGCAGGCATCGCTGCCTGGCGAAAGCATGGTGTCGGTTGCTGGCGGGACGTACAGCGGTGAATCGGCGGCAGCGTTTGGGGTGTCGACCGCGACCCGGAATGGCAAGTGGGTCATCAAGGCGTCCGGTTCGACCAACACTCGCGGGACCGTAGCCGTTGGTGCGGGTGTGGGGTACCGCTGGTAAGCGGTCAGCTGGCTCTAATGCGTACGAGAGCTGTGTCTCGCCCGATCCTTGTTCACGCCTCCTTTCAGTGAGGGCGATGCGGTGATCGTGCGCAACTTAGGGGGAGGGCTCCGGAGTACCGGAGCCCTTTTTTCATGCAGCGTTGCAGAGAGCGTCGCCGCAGGTGCGCCAATGTGCTTCAAATGCAGCCGCAATACTTTGTAGCAGAACGCAATTGGCGTTACCCATGAAGAGAAATCAGCTCGCGTTGAGGCGACCTTGGAGTTCCTGGATTTCAGCTCTCAATTGGGCAATGACCTCTGCCGACTCAGTTCTCGAGTTTGCCGATTCAGCTCTCAGGTCGGCAATGACCCTTTCCGACTCGGCTCTCAATTCAGCAATGACCCTTTCCGATTCGACGTGAAGTGCGTGTTGAAGTTGGCCGACAGTCGCCGCGTCCGTCAACTGTTCTCCGTCCGCAACATTGACGATTTGACGCAGCTGCGTTGCCGTACCGACAGACAGCGTATTCGGGAGATTTGCTACAGAGCTGAAGCCAATCGCTATACTGTTTTCGCCGCTAGCGGTCGCTGAGCTGCCGATAGCAATGGATCGCTGCGGGGTTGCGTTTGCTCTCCAACCAAGCGCAATTGTGCCCCACGCACTAGCTTGTGTATTGCGGCCCAGTGCAGTTGCGCCCTCTCCCGTGGCCGTCGCGGCATAGCCAATGGCGGTAGCCGCGAAGTTGCCGCCCGCTGGCCCCCCGACTGCTGCGTTACCGATCGCGATGGAGTTTGCGCTTGCGGTGGCCGCTGTATTGATACCTTTGACGTCGATGTAAGTTCTGTCTACCTTCGCCAACAGGGCGGTATTCATTTGGCGCCGATTGACCGCGTCCGCGTCCTGTACGCCATCTGCAACGCCCGTCAACCTGCGCTCAGCCGTGGAGCCCCGGAAGTCGACCGCCGCGCCGTTGGTCGCCGCGCCCACGGTCAAATTTGCATCTGCACTCGATTGCTGCACCAGACCCGCCGTTCCACTTTCGAGCTCGTTCAACTTCACGTCAATCGCCGCGAGATCATCCTCGACGATTTTCACGCGATCGCTGAGGTTGCTCACGCTGGTGTTCAAGTTGGTGACGTCGGCAGCATTTTTCGCGACAATCTCATTGGTGGCGTGCAGTTGACTGCCGTTCACCGCGTGAGTACTTGCAGTCGACAGTTCACCTTCGGCCACGCCCATCAGCCTGCGTGCACCGTCCGTGCCGGCGAAGTTCGCCGACGTGCCCGCACGGTCCGCTGCCACGGTGATCGCATTCGTGTCCGGGTTCTGCTGGACAAGGCCGACCTCGCCGCTGACAAGCTCGTTGCGGATATTCGTAACTGCCGTTTCGTTTTCCGTTACCCGCGCGTCGATGGCGTCCACACGGGTAGACAGATTCTTGACGTTGACGTTGGTGGCGTTCAGTTGCTTGCCGTTCACCGCGTCGTTGCTGGCGCTCGATACCTCGCCTTCGGCGACGCCCATCAGCTTGCGTGCACCGTCCGTGCCGGCGAAGTTGGCCGACGTGCCGCCGTGGTCCGCTGCCACGGTGATCGCATTTGTGTCCGGGTTCTGCTGGACAAGGCCGAGCTCGCCGTTGCCCAGTTCGTTACGGATGTTCGTGACCGCCGTTTCGTTGCTCGTCACACGCGCATCGACGCCATCCAACCGCGTTGACAGGTTTTTCACGTTGACGTTGGTGGCGTTCAGTTGCTTGCCGTTGACCGCGTCGTTGCTGGAACTCGATAGTTCGCCTTCGCCAACGCCCGTCAGTTTGCGCACGCCATCCGTGCCGGCGAAGTTGGCCAAGGTGCCATCGCTGCCTGCGGCCACCGTGATCGCTTTCGTCACCTTGTCTTGCTGGACCAGGCCAACCTCGCCGTTGCCCAGCTCGTTGCGGATGTTCGTGACCGCCGTTTCGTTGTTCGCCACACGCGCATCGACGTCATCCACTCGGGTTGACAGGTTTTTCACGTTGACGTTGGTGGCGTACAGTTGCTTGCCATTGACCGCGTCGTTACTGGCACTCGACAGTTCGCCTTCGGTCACCCCGGTCAGTTTGCGATCGCCGTCCGTGCTGGTAAAGTTGACCGCCGCACCATCGGTAGCTTTGCCGACGGTAAGATCCGCCCCCTCTGACGCTTGCTGCACCAAGCCGATCGCACCGCCGTTCAGGTCGGCGCGGATTTGCGTGATGTCTTGGGTATTGTTCTCCACCTGGACGCTGATGCCTTCCACAGTGGTGTTGAGTGTCGTCACCCGGCCGTCGACGGTGTTCAGTTGGCGAAGATTCACGGCGTCAGTGGGTTGCGTACCATCACCCACGTTGACGATCCGGCGCTGCGTGGTGGTGTTGCCGATGGAGACCGTATTCGCTGCACCTGCGATACTGTAGGAGCCGAGCGCAACGGCGTTTGTGGCGGTCGCGGTTGCATCGGTGCCGAATGCTACCGATGTGCCTCCGGTCGCCGTCGCCCCTGAACCCAACACGGCACCAACGCCAGCCGCGTATGCATTGACGCCGACGACTACTGTCCCGGAGTTAACGTTCCGGCTGCCCGAACCGATCACGATCGCGCCGTTGCCGCTCGCAGTCGTGCCGTCGCCAAGTGCAATGGAACCGGATGCAACGGAACCGACGCCACCGTCCAGCACGCGCGCGTTATTGCCGATCGCAATAGCGTTGGTCGGGGAGACAAGGTTGCTCTGGGTTACGGCCGCCCTGTTACCGATCGCAATGCTGTTGTCGGCTCCGGCACGCGCGTTCGCACTCACACCGATTGCGATCGAACCAATGGCGTTCGCTTGCGCCGAAGTCGCGAGGGCCAGTGAATCGTTCGCGCCCGCCACTGCGGACCGCCCCAACGATGTCGAATTGTTTCCCGCCGCACGGGCACCCACGCCAATTGCGACAGTCTCCGCGCTAGTCGCGCTCGCGAGTGTGCCGAGCGCCATGGCATTCACTCCGGTCGCTACGGTGTTTCCGCCGAGCGCCACGGCCGAAATGTTGTTGGCGTTTGCGTTCGCGCCAATTGCAGTTGCGCTTCCGCCTGCCTTCGCCGGGATCGCACTCGCATACGTGCCAGTATTAGTCACCACGTATTGATTGAGTTCCGCCTTCACGTCGACGATCGCTGTATTCATCTGGCCGAAGTTCACAGCGTCTGTGCCATTCACACCGGCGGCTACGTTGACAATCCGTCGCTGCGTGGCGGAGGTGCCGACTGATACAGTGTTGGCTGTATCCGCAACCGATCCTGCGCCAAGCGCTACGGCGTTCGTGCCATTCGCAGTGACTTGTGCAACCGCGCCTATAGCTGTGCCGTTGTCAGCTAGCACGCGGGATACATGGCCCAGCGCCGTACCCGAACCTGCATTGACAGTAGCGGCGTTGCCCCATGCATTGCTGCCGGTGCCGCTGACGGTGGCTCCGTTGCCGATGGCGCTGCTGTTGGATGAATTGGTCAGTTGACCACCAATGTTGCGCTGTATGACCTTGGCGGTGTGACCGATCGCGGTGTTGTAAGCACCCGCATTTGCGTTGGTGGAATTGCCGCCTGTACTTGCGTCGAAGCCGATCGCCACCGATGAAATGCCGGTGCTCGCGTTTGCACCGAATGCGGCAGAATTCCCTCCTTCTGAGATGGAGCCAGCCCCTACAACAATGCTGTTGGTACCGGAGCTAGTGGAGCTGCGGCCAATGGCGATTGAATTTTCGCCGCTCGCAGTCGAATAAGCACCTAATGCGGTTGCTGCCTCGTTGCGCGCACTGGCGCTTAGCCCAATCGATATTGCCCAATAACCTATGGCAGTTGCTGGCGTCCCAATTGCAATGGCCGGCCTGTAGGCATTCCCGACCAACCCTCCCGTTGCCGTACCACCCTGACCAAGCGCTATGTCGTAGGCGTAACTCGCGACCGGAGGACGACTGCTCGCGTTGGTCGTATTCACGTTGAGCACTGCATCGCCCGATGCCTTGATCCCGATCGAACCCGTCGAGTCGCTGGAGGTCGTGTCCAATGCGTGCTTCTCGGCTTGGCGTGCCGTTTCGCCATTGAGTTTGTCGTCGCGTCCATTGGTTGCTTCATTAGCATTTGCCATGATCAGTTCCATGCAAGAGTAGTGGTCGGCTGAGTTGCCCCGACCCGGATACTTCAGGCGCAATATCGCTATTGCTCCTGAAGCGAACGATGATCGGCGATAAGCCGATCACACTGAAATCGGCGCACACGATGACGTGCGCCTACACCGTCGATCGCAAGAATTTCCAGCTTCCCGTGCCTTGTCCGGCGCGATTCGAAGTGGCGTGTGTGTACACCGCATACTTCGTATTGGTTCCCCTCCGGAACGCCTTGGTGGTTTGCCCCTCGAAGACATGGCAGGTGTCCAGGAAGCCGCCTTTGGCGTGGTTGTATTCGTTGCGTAACGTGACCTGGTCACCGATCTTTACCGGGGCGCCGGCGGCACCGGAAAGCACGACCCAGTCCAGGGTCTTGTGGGCGCCGCGGCTTGTCTTGTCCGCGGTAGACACGTTATAGAGTTCGGGGGCGCTGGCATGCCCGTTCGTGTCGAGATAGCCGCCGTTGTTGCCGTACGAGTTGAACAACCGGATGGCGTCGCCGCTGAGGACTGCCGTGCCCTTTGCCTTTCCGGTCACGGATTCGACGATCCAGGTGCCGCTGCCGCCATCCCGGGTCGGTGAGCCGGACGTGATGACGCCGTGTTTGGCGCCAGCTTGCCTGGCGTAGTCATAGGTATCGAGATAGCCGCCATTCCAGTTGTTGTAGCCGTTCAGGAGGTGAACCCTGTCGCCGTACTTCAACGTATTGGCGTCGATTTGCGGGACGCCGCCAGCTTGAGCGCCCGGACTTGTGCCGCCAGGCTGGGCTGGCTGACCTCCGCCGGCGACCTGATCTGCCGGACCGTTGCCGCCTGGCTGGGCCGCCGGGCCGTCACCCGGTGCTTGCGTCGCCGGCTTGCCATCGCCTGCCTCAGCCTGCTGACCTCCACCGGTTGCCTGGTCTGACGAACTTTCACCGCCTGTTTGCGCTTCATGCTCTCCGGTCGATTGCTCGACCGCTTTGTCGATCGGCCACTGGAGCAGGACGATGCCGTCGTTATAGTCGGTGCCGGTCTGGCGATCCTCCGTGACGACGATGCCGAAATTGACGGTGAACGGCGTGCCATTTGCGGATTTGCCGCTGATGGGCGCCAGCCGAGCGTCGGCGGCGGACAGTTTGCCGTCGACCCACACCTCCACCCGAATCTTGCCGTTGCCGGAATTCAGGGTGGCCTCGCGCGTGCCGTCACGTGTGGTCAGCTTGTACTCCGCGGCCGGTTCCGCACTGTCGCCGATAAACAGCTTGATGTGCTGCTGGTAGTCCGGCGGGGAGTTGGCAAAAAAGATCGCGCGAAAATCGGTGTTGGGTGGCAGCGTGAAGTTGGCGTTTCGATCGGAGAACGGTTTGAAGTCGGACATGATTGGCTCCGGAAATGGATAGGCGCGATACGATCGGATAGCTGATCGAAGGACCGCTGCTCATTGACGTGGCTGTCTGGGCCTGGCGTGTCGGCACGTTTCTGGCCCGCGGCTTGCCGTCGTCAGTCGCTGCCTTGGCTATGTCGACATCCGCGCTGCAATCGGTCGACACCACAGGGAGCGGCGTGCGTCTTGAATGGAGACGCGGTCTTCGACGGCGTTGCATGGCTGCAATACCGCTGACCTGCCCGGGCAACTGACAGGTCAGCGGTCGTCACTCGGTCAGCCAATCGGCCACTGGAGCACGACGATGCCGTCGTTGTAGTCGCTGTCGTGGCGGTCCTCGGAGACGGTGATGCCGAAATTGACCTCGAAATCCTTGCCGTCTTTGGATTTGCCCTTGATCGGCGCGAGCCGTGCGTCGGTGGCGGACGGCTCGCCGTTGACCGACACCTCCACCCGAACCTTGCCGTCGCTGCCGGAATCCAGCGTGGCTTCGCGCGAACCGTCACGGGTGGTCAGCTTGTGATAAAGGGCCGGCGTTTCGCTGTCGCCGATAAAAATCTTGATGTGCTGCTGTTCCGCGGCATTGGCCCAGAGAACGGCCCGGAATTTCGTGTTGGGCGGCAGCGTGAAGTTGGCGTTTCGATCGGAGAACGGTTTGAAGTCGGACATGATTGGCTCCGGAAGTGGATACGGGTAATGCAATGGCGTTCGTGCCTGAAGAAGGATTGCCGCTTGACGTGGCTAGAGAAAACTATATAAAAAAAATCGAAAAAATATTCAATTCCTCGATGAATTGATTTTCCGATTGAAATGAGTCGGTGGATTGTTGATCCTTTGTGATTGTTTTTCTGCCGTAAATGCGAGTTCTGGGATTCGCTATTCGACACATGCCGATTATTCAATTTCTCTGAATGCTGACCGAGGGTGTTTCGATCTGGCTGCGCCATGCTCGAACGCATGCCATCAAGCAACGAAGCCTGCCTTGATGGTGGACGCTCGTCTCGCGACGACTTTCAAGGGCCTCTTTTTCTGTCGAATTGAGCGATACCAGCGGTGCTGGCTGGTTTAAGCCGGATAAACTGGATGTGGACTGACAATCATTGCCGCCTGAACATGACCCTGGCCGGATTTACCCCCAAAGCGGCGGCTGGCCGTGGCCGCTTGGTTCCTGCTTCCGGGCCCGTCGCAAAGGGATTGCCGGCGCGTCCCGCGACATCATGTAGCCGATGTGTTCCGATTGCGAAAAGGATACGTCGGAGGCGGTCGGAGCCCGGGACGGGGCGGTGTCCGGTGGGGGATCCTCGTATTTCATGATTTTTTTGTTAATCGTTTGATCGACGAATAAATTATGCCGAGCAGAGAAAGAAGGGTTCCGATACAGACGAGTTGTATCGAAATGATCGCCGGATGTGCTATTGATAAGGAATCGTCGGTGCTGCTGGCATATCTCAATGGGAACATCAGGATATAAGCCGTACCCGTCGCTCCGGCGAGTGACATAAATGCGCATGTCAGCCAGTACCATCTACCCGGACCAGCGTGGCCGATAGCCTCGATGATCGATTCGATGATGATCAAGGCAACGACGAGTATTTCAAAAATGAACAATGCTCCTTTGAACATCGGTTTTCCTTGTGATTGGCGTGGAATGGCCATGTCCGGCGCGACCGGCTGGGGGATGATTATCGTGCCAGCATGTCTGCGGGAAAGAATAGAGTCTCGGGGTCTACGCGTCCAACTTGTACGGCGGATTAAACCGGCCGATGCAATCCATCGGGCACCGCGTAAGCAGCGGGGGCTGAAACCGGATTTCCCGCACGCCCGGGGCGCGGATGCCGGACGCGCAGACCAGTCGCCACGCCGCGCGGCGTGGCGACGCTCATCACGCGGCCGCGACTCAACCCAGCGGCCAGTTCAGGATCGCAATCCCGTCGTTGTAGTCGCCGTCGCCGCCATCTTCCGATCCGACCAGCCCGAAGTAGGTCTTCTTGAAGATGTCGACCTGGCGCGAGCCGATCTTCGACGGCTTGCCGTTCGCCGTCACGACTACCCGCACCTTCCCCTTGCCCGAGTTCACGATCTGCGTGTTCAGGTTCGCGTCCTGCGTGCCGGCGCCCTGGAACGTCGCGGCCGGTTTCGGGTTGTCGTCGACGAAGACCTCGATCGTCTGCGGTGCGGACGAATTGACCAGCGCGGTCACGCCGAATGCGATGTTCGGCGGCAGGTTGAAGACGCCGTCGCGTTCGCCGCCGCCGGTCGGCACGGGCTCCGGCTGCACGGGTTGCGGTGTCGCTTTCGAGAAGTAATTGACTACCGCGCCGACGCCGAACTTCGCCGCGGCACCGGGCAACACGCCCGGCGCGCCGGCCCACGTCACCGTGCAGGCAACGACCTCGCCTGCCGCATCGGTTTTCACCTTGTTCTGCCAGCTGCCGACGTCGAAGCTGTACGGGATCGTCGCGATATCGACGAACACGTCGTATTGCGGCAGTTTCTCGACGAGCTGCGCGGTCATGAACTGACGCATCCGGTCGAGCACGGCCTGATCGCCGTTGGCCTGCACGGCAGTGGCGTCGTTGCCCGCGAGTTGCAGCAGCGCGTAAAGGTCGTCGTGGGTAAAGGGTTGTGACATGTCGTCCTCGTCTGGATGGAAGGTTCCGCATCGCGTGACCGGCGAACGGATTTCACCGGACCGCGCGCGGTGTACAGCAGTGGGACTGCAAATGACTGCTCGAACGATGCGCAATGCGTGGCTGGCCCCGTCGCCATTGCGATGTTTCGTGATGGCCGTCGATCAACCCAGCGGCCAGTTCAGGAACACGATGCCGTCGTTGTAATCGTCGTCGGCGCCGTCTTCCGATCCGACGATCCCGAAGTACGACTTCTTGAAAATGTCGACCTGTCGCGAACCGAGCCGAGACGGCTTGCCGTTCGCCATCACGATCACGCGCACGCGTCCGTTGCCGGAATCGAGCACCTTCGTGCCGAGGTTCTGGTCCAGTGCGCCGGCGCCCTTGAACGTCGCGGCCGGCTTCGGGTCGTCGTCGATGTAGATGTCGATCGTCTGGTCGTTCGCCGCGTGGGTGAGCGCGGTCACGCCGAACTTGATGTGCGGCGGGAGATTGAACGTGCCGTCGCGTTCGCCGCCGCCGCCGATGTTGCCCGATTCGCCGCCACCGGTTTCGGCGCCCGGATTGGCGCCACCTTGCGACGACGAGGGCGCGGCCGTTTCCCCGATCGCTGACAGGCTCGCGTACGAATCGATGTGCATCGCGCTGCCGCGCACGCTTTTCCACTGGCCCTTCACGAACGTGACGCCGCTGCCGACGTCGATCGTCGCGACGAGCGTGAACGGCATGCGGCCGGTGCTTTCGGGCACTTTCGACGAATACGTGAAGCAGCCGTCCGCGACGACGCCCTGGTTCGTCGCGATCGCGAAATAGATGCCTGGGAAGTTGTTGCCGGTCGCATAAGGCGTCGGCACGTTGAGGATGACCTGCAGTTTCCCGTCGCGAATCCCGGCCTTCGCGATGTCGATGTAGAGGCCGGGGATGTCGACGTAAGCCTCGGACGTCACGACGGGCGCGCTGACGATCGAAGCCGAAAGGAGCGGCATGGAAGTCTCCGGTGATGAGGCGGTTCTGGATCGGATGAGATCCCGCTGAACGCGACGCAAACCCGCCAGCCGCCTGGGAGGCGGCCGGCGGCGGTCGGTCGTCGAACGAGCGTCAGATCAGCCGATCGGCCACTGGAGCACGACGATCCCGTCGTTGTAGTCGCTGTCGTGGCCGTCTTCCGACACGACGATCCCGAAGTTGACCGTGAACGGCGAGCCGTCCGACTTCTTGCCGTTGATCGGCGCGAGGCGCGCGTCGGTCGGCGACGGCTTGCCGTTCACCGACACTTCGAAACGGATCTTGCCGTTGCCGGAATTCAGCTTGGCTTCGCGCGGGCCGTCGCGCGTCGTCAGCTTGTGATACGCGGCGGGTTCCTGGCTGTCGCCGATAAACAATTTGATGTGCTGCTGCTCGGCGGCATTCGCGAAGAAAATCGCGCGGAAATCGGTATTCGGCGGAATCGAAAACTCGCCGGCGCGGTTGGATGACGTTTGAGAGTCGGCCATGCTGTTCTCCTGTGACTTGTTAGATAAGGCCAGGGGCCTCGTCGCGCAAACGTTTGCCGTTTGAAACGCGACATGCCGAGCATGACGAAAAATAAATAAAAAAATATTCGGATGAGAATGGTTATTGTTCAGTAATTCGAAAAACAGCGCTAATCGATTTAATGAAATGTGTTTAATGGGGAGGGTTTCGATATATTTGAGAAATTATATCGATGCGTGTATCGCTTTCCTGAATGATGCGAGGGCGCGCAACGCGAGGGGGACAGGAGAGGCGGGGGCAATCGGACTTCGGAGCAGACGCTCGGCGTTCGCATATGGCAGCGTTTCGTTTCAACATCGGCATCTCTGTCGTGGCCGCGCCCACCGGCCACCGTCGAACGCCCACACCGAAGCCCGATTGCAAGGAGGGGTGTGCGGCGCCGGCGAAGAGGATGGACCGACTCACTCCGAACATGAATAGGACCTCACCGGCACCGCACCCGTGAAGCATATCGACCGGGCAAGCCGCCGCCTATCGGACGGGACTGATTTTGCGCAAACGCGCGCATCGAGGACGGAGCGGGATGGATGCGTACCGGGTTGACAGCCGTGGCCACCCTGTGATTTGATGCCGGTCATGCACGCCGCCCAGTTCCTCTTCTCGCTACGACTACTAGCCCGCTTCTCCGGGCTGGGTCTGCGGCTGCGCGCTTTCCATCTGCTTCTTTCCTGAAGCGCCAGATTTTCCCCGCATCACCGACCTGGCCCCGGTTGTCGACCGGCGCCTGAGTTCGTCTTTCTTCCGTCACCACTCCGCTCCGTCCCGGTCGCCCAACCGCCAAGGCCGTCGTTTGCCGTACCGCTTTGCCGTTGTGCCGCTTTTTTGCCGTTTTCACCGCTGCGCACGTAGCCGGCTCCCGATGCCGATGGCTGCCGCGCCGCGCTTCACCGACAAACAGACCGAGGACCGACATCATGATGCTGAAGAACCCCGCGACGAAATACCGACCGTTCACGCCCGTCAACCTGCCCGACCGCACGTGGCCGTCGCGCACGATCACGCAGGCGCCGATCTGGATGAGCACCGACCTGCGCGACGGCAACCAGGCGCTGTTCGAGCCGATGGACGCCACGCGCAAGATGCGGATGTTCAAGACGCTGGTGGCGATCGGTTTCAAGGAGATCGAGGTCGCGTTCCCGTCCGCGTCCGAAACCGACTTCAACTTCGTCCGCGAGCTGATCGAGGGCGGCCACATTCCCGACGACGTGACGATCGAAGTGCTGACGCAGGCGCGCGACGACCTGATCGAGCGCACCTTCGCGTCGCTGCGCGGCGCGAAGCGCGCGATCGTGCACCTGTACAACGCGACCGCGCCGGAATTCCGCAAGATCGTGTTCAACCTCGATCGCGACGGCGTGAAGCAACTGGCGGTGAACGCGGCGCGCACGATCAAGCGATGCGCCGATGCGGCGACCGACACGCAATTCACGCTGCAGTACAGCCCGGAAACGTTTACGGCGACCGAACTCGATTTCGCGAAGGAAGTCTGCGACGCGGTGTTCGACGTGTGGCAGCCGACGCCCGAGCGCAAGTCGATCGTGAACCTGCCGGCCACGGTGGAAATCGGCACGCCGAATTACTACGCGGACCAGATCGAGTGGATGCACCGCAACCTCGCGCGTCGCGATTCGCTGATCCTGTCGGTGCACCCGCACAACGACCGCGGCACCGCGGTCGCGGCGGCCGAGCTCGCGGTGATGGCCGGCGCAGACCGGATCGAGGGCTGCCTGTTCGGCAACGGCGAACGCACGGGTAACGTCGATCTCGTGACGCTCGCGCTGAACCTGTACACGCAGGGCGTCGATCCGGGCCTCGATTTCTCGCAGATCAACGAAGTCGCGCGCACGTCGGAGGAATGCACGCAGTTGCCGGTCCACCCGCGTCATCCGTATGTCGGCGACCTCGTGTTCACCGCGTTCTCCGGCTCGCACCAGGACGCGATCAAGAAGGGCTTCGCGGTACAGCGCGCGGACACCGTATGGGAAGTGCCGTACCTGCCGATCGATCCGAACGATCTCGGCCGCACGTACGATTCGATCATTCGCGTGAACAGCCAGTCGGGCAAGGGCGGGATCGCGTACCTGCTCGAACAGGGCTACGGCGTCGCGCTGCCGCGCCGCATGCAGGTCGATTTCAGCGCGGCCGTGCAGCGCCTGACCGACGAGAGCGGGCACGAGGTGACGAGCGCGCAGATCTGGGCGCTGTTCCAGCAGGAATACGTCGAAAGCGACACGCCGCTGCGTTACGTCAGCCATGAGCTGACCGAACGCGACGGCCGCGAGACGATCGTGCTGATCGCCGACGTGCACGGCGAGCGCCGTGTGCTGCGTGGGGAAGGCAACGGCCCGCTCGATGCGCTGATGCATGCATTGCACACGCCGCTGCGGATTCAGCATTACGAGGAACGCGCGCTGTCGCAAGGCGCCGATGCGAAAGCGATCGCGATCGCCGAGCTGGCCGGTACGGGCGTGCGCGGCAGCGCGTTCGGTGTCGGCGTCGATGCGAACCTGACGACGGCGTCGATTCGTGCGGTGATCAGCGGCGTGAACCGCGCGTATGCCCGTGCGGATGAAGTTGTGCAGGCAACCTTCTTTGCCGAACAGCCGGCGGTGCAGGCCGTCGCATAAGCGGGTCGAAACCCGGGCGGGCGAGCCGGCCCGGGTTTTCCTTTCAGATCACGGCGTGCGCGTGCGCGCCGTCAGGGCAGCAGCCCGAGCATCGCGGCCTTGGTGGCCGCATGCGTCTTGTTCATCGCGTCCAGCTTCACGACGGCGTTCTGCAGGTGGAACTTCACCGTTCGCTCCGCGATCCCGAAGATCATCCCGATCTCGTAGGCCGTCTTGCCGTCGGCCGTCCACGCCAGTACCTCGCGCTCGCGCAGCGTCAGCCCGGTGCCGACCGGTGCGATCGGATCGGCGAGGCGCGGCATCAGGTATGCGTGCGCCGCATGCGCGAGGCTCGCGCACGGTGCGCGCAATCGCGAGATTTCATCCGCGTCGAGCGGCGTCGTGTCGCGCACGAGCGTCAGCACGCCGAGATTGCCGGCCCGGTCGTAGCCGCCGTGCGACCAGCCGTAACGCATCCCGAAGCACGCCGCGTCGTGCCAGAACGCGGTGTCGCCCGGCTCGTCGAACGCATTCCATACGACCGGCCGCGGCTGGCTCGCGACCCGCTTGATGATCGGATCGATCGTCACGTAGCCGAATTTCACATAACGGTGTTCCCATTCGCGTGGATGATTGCCGACGATCTGCAGGTCGGGCCGGGCGAGCGGCAGCGTGCGGCGCAAGCCGTACACGCAATACCGGAACCCGAGCGCGGCCGCGGCGGCGGCAATCGGCGGAAACGCGGCTTCCGCGGTGGGCGCGCGTTGTAGTGCGTCGAAACAGTCGTGCAGTATTGTCAGGTCCATCGGTGATCCTCGTCGGTGTGGGCGGGCCGTGCATTGCGGCCCGCGCGTATCCTGTTCAAAAGGACAGTTTTGAGGCGAAGCCGACGCCGGTTTAATGGCGGCTGTTCGCACGACGGGCCCGCTTGTGCGGGCACTGTCCCCCCGTCGTTTCACGTGTTGCGGTACCCCTCCGGTTTCGTATCAGGACTGATCGACCATGACCAGCGTTCAAGACGTGCCTCTCCTCGCGCGCGCCGGTGCGCGCGCGTTCGCCTTCGGCGGGATCCGCGCGATCGAACCGCCCTGCGCGTCGGCCCCCGCCCGCGCGCTTGCTCACGAGTATGCGCCGCACGCGCATCAGGCCGGGCAACTATTGTTTACGACGCGCGGCGTATTGGTACTCGACGTCGAAGGCCAGCGCTGGATCACTCCGCCGCTGCGCGCGATCTGGATTCCGGCGCGCACCGTCCATGCGATGCGCGTGGCCGACGACGTCCAGCTCTACTCGCTTTATCTCGGCGATGCACTCAGCGCGCGGCTGCCGGCCACGCTGTGCGCGATGACGGTATCGCCGCTGCTGCGCGAACTCGCCACGCGCGTGTCGCATCCGTTCGATTGCAGCGTCGACCACGATCCGCTCGCGCGCCTGTTCGCCGACGAACTGAGCGAACTCGCGCAGACGCCGCTCACGCTGCCGCTGCCGCGCGACCGGCGCTTGCTGAAGCTGTGCGAACGGCTGCAGCGCGAGCCGCACTGCGAGTTGCCGCTCGACACGCTCGCACGCGACGCCGCGCTGAGCGCGCGCCACCTGGCGCGCCTGTTTCGCAGCGAGACCGGCATGAGCGTGGCCGCGTGGCGCCAGCAACTGCGGCTGTCGATGTCGCTCGCGCTGCTCGCGAGCGGCATGCCCGTCACGCAGGCCGCGCATCAGGTCGGCTATCGCAGCCCGACCACCTATGCGGCCACCTTCAAGCGCGCGTTCGGCGTCACGCCGAGCCAGTACCTCGCGGCCGCGGAAGCGGCGGCGCGCTGAGCGCCGCCACTGCCCCGCTGTCGCGCTCAGCGTGCGGTCCAGCGCGGCACCGTTTCGAACGCATGCTCGACCGCGTGCACGATCCGGTCGACGTCCTCGCGACCGATCACGAGCGGCGGCGCGATCGCGAGCCGGTTGCCGAGCGAGCGGATCAGCACGCCCGCATCGCGCGCCGCGTCGGCGAGCGCGGCCGCATAACCGTCCGACGGCTCGATCGATTCGCGTGTCGCCTTGTCCTTCACGAGATCGATGCCAACCAGCAGCCCCTTGCCGCGCACGTCGCCGACGACCGGATAGCGGTCGACGAGCGGCTGCAGCCGCTCCAGCAGGTACGCGCCTTCGCGCGCCGCGTTGCCGGCGAGATCCTCGTCGACGATGATCTGCAGGTTCGCGAGCGCGGCCGCGCAGACGATCGGGTGGCCCGAGTAGGTGTAGCCGTGCATCAGCGTGCCGATGCCGCCCGGGTTGGACGCGAACGCGTTCTCGATGCGGCGGTTGACGACGGTCGCGCCGAGCGGCAGATATCCCGACGACACGCCCTTCGCCAGGCACATGATGTCCGGCGCGACGCCCCAGCCGCGGCTGCCGAACGCGGCGCCGGTCCGGCCGAAGCCCGTCACCACTTCGTCGGCGATCAGCAGCACGCCGTGGCGGTCGCACACCTCGCGCACCAGCGGCCAGTAGTTCGCGGGCGGCACGATGATGCCGCCGGTCGCCTGCACCGGTTCGGCGATGAAGGCGGCCACGGTGTCGGGCCCCTGGAACAGGATCTCGCGCTCGACGAGCGACGCGCACAGCCGGCCCAGTTCTTCGGGGTCATGCGTGAACGGGTTGCGATAGATCCACGGCGTCTCGACGTGGAAGCAGCCGGCGAGCGTCGGCTCGTAGTTGCGCCGGTAGACGGTGTTGCCGGTGATGGAGCTGCCGCCGAAGTGCGAGCCGTGATAGGCCTGGCGCAGCGCGATGAACTTGGTGCGCTCGGGCTGCCCGGACACCTTCCAGTACTGCCGCGCGATCATCAGCGCGGCCTCGACGGCGTCCGAGCCGCCGGAGCCGAAGATCACGCGGCTCATGTCTTCCGGCTGGAGCATGTCGATCAGCCGCGCCGACAGTTCTTCCGCGCGCGGATGGCTGAACCCGGCGAACACCGGGTGATATTCGAGTTCGTCGAGCTGCCGGACGATCGCTTCCTTGATCTCCCGCCGGCCGTGGCCGACGTATACGTTGAACAGCGACGCGACCGCGTCGAGATACGGCCGGCCGGTGTCGTCGTACAGGTAGCAGCCTTCGCCGCGCGTGATGCGGATCGGCGAGCGCGACGCTGCCAGCGGATGTTGCCGGGGATGCCAGAAACGCGATTCCGAATAGGACATGACAGGACTCCGTAGTGATTCGGTTGGATGGGGCAACACGGTGACGCAGACGATTTTCAGCCGGCGAGCGCCGCCGGTTGAAAGTCGAGCCGGCTTTCGAGGGCGCCGAGCGTCGCGAACGGCTCGTCGAGCGCGACGCGCATGAACGTCAGAAACTGGCCGACGTGGGCGTTCAGCGCGTCGCGGCTGTAGTACTGCGGGCTCGCGTCGAAGTCGAAGCGCAGCGGTTCGCCGTTGCGGCGGTCGGTGAGGTTCACCATCAGGTCGTCGGTGGTGCCGACCGACAGGTTGTGCGACGTCGTCACGCAGTCGCCGAACCGCAGGTCGTAGTCGAACGCCATGATGTTGATCTCGGGGCCGAACACGCCCTGTCCGTTGTCGAGCGACGTCAGTTCGCGATGCAGGTCACCCATCCGGTAGCGCTGGTGCTGGCGCAGCGCGGTCATCTCGCGGTTCGCCTGGCGGCACAGGTCGTCGAGCGTGTGGCCCGGCTCGACGTGCAGGCGCAGCGGCAGCATGTTCGCGCACTGCGTCGGCGTGCGGCGTTCGCGCGCCGACGTGCGCGCCATCGCGGCGACCGACAGCACGATGTCGTGCGCGCCGGTGTTCAGGTACAGGTAGGCGGCGGTCAGCGCGGTGACGAGCCGCGGCACCGTCGACGTGAACAGCCCCTTGGCGACCGCCTCGATGCGTGCGCTCTCTTTCGCGCTCGCGATGCGCGTCTCGCGCAGGTCGGGCCCGTCGTCGCGCTCGGGAAAGCGCGCGGGGCCGGCGAGCGTGACCGTGCGCGGCTGGTCCGCGAAGCGTTCGAGCCAGTAGCGGCGATCGTGCGCGAACTGTTCGGACGCACGGTACGCGTCTTCGTCGAGTTGCAGCTCGGCGAGCGACGCGAAGCGCGCGGGCGGCGCCTTGGCGCCCGCCGCGAACGCGCTGTACAGCTCGGCGGCGCGGGTGGCGATCAGGCTGCCCGAATAGCCGTCGACCAGGATGTGCGCGTAGCCGTGATACCAGTAGTAGTGATCCGGTGCGATGCGGTACAGCGTGTGGCGGAAGAACGGCCCGCGCGCCAGTTCGATCGCACCCGTGCAGTGTGCGCGCATGCCGGCGAGCGCGACGGCGTGCGCATCTTTCGTGCCGGCGAGGTCCACGCGTTCGAGCGTCCAGTCGTCGGCGAGCGCGGCGTCGAGCACGCGCACGGGCGTGTCGCCATCCAGCACGATCCGCGTCGTGTGCAGCGTCTGCGCCTCGCGAATCACCTGCCGCAGCGCGCGTTCGAATGCGTCGGTGTCGAGTACGCCGCGAATCTCGAAATACTCGGCCGCATAGATATGCGTCGACGGAACGGGATACGCGAGGGCGGCCTCCCAGAAATCCCGCTGCGGCGCGGACAGCGGCAATTGAAGCGTCGAATCGATCACGTCGTTTCTCCTGGAAAGCTTATTCCGGTGGATGAATTAAATGCGTGTATTTGTTTAATGAAAAATACATATTCGCATCGTGCATTTCATTTTCTGATGAATCGCAATTCTTATCCTAGACAGTCCAATTTGCGGCTGTCAATTCCGTGCGGTTTTGTCGGTAATTCGTAAAGTCCTTGCCAGTAAAGGCTTTGGTGGATGAGTGAATAGTCTGGTCCGGAAAGAATATGAGAATGTCCGTTTTGAATAGGCGGCAAATTGACAGCTTATTTAGCATCGACGCCTGAAATTGCTGCGCAAGCCGAAAACGGCCTGCAGGCAATTCGCCGGAAACGGTTTCCGGCGCCGGAAGCCGGCGCAATGGGCTGGCGCGAGCGGACATTACTAGGAGAGTCCCGTGAATCAACTGGAAGGGCTGGAGCGAAAAATCGGCGAGCAGCACGAGCGGCTCGCGCATCATCCGGTGTTCGGATCGATCCGTACCATCGACGAGCTGCGCGTGTTCATGGAATGGCACGTATTCGCCGTGTGGGATTTCATGTCGCTCGTGAAGCGGCTGCAGCAGGACCTGACGACCGTCGCGGTGCCGTGGGTCGCGCCGCGCAACGCGAACGCGTCGCGCCTGATCAACGAGATCGTGCTCGGCGAGGAATCGGACGAAACGCCGAACGGCCACATGAGCCACTACGACCTGTACCTGCACGCGATGCGCGATGTCGGCGCGTCGACGTCGCGCATCGAGGAAATGGTGTCGCTGGTGCGCTCGGGCTTCTCGGTGTCGGCCGCGCTGAAGGCCGTCGATGCGCCGGAGCCGGTGATCCGCTTCGTCGAGGCGACGATGGTCGCGTGCACGTCGGGCGCGACGCACCAGGTGCTCGGCAACTTCTTCTACGGCCGCGAGAACGTGATTCCCGACATGTTCCGCACGCTGCTCGACGAATGGAAGATCGAGCGCTCGTCGATTCCGCTGCTCGTGTATTACCTCGACCGCCACATCGAAGTGGATTCGGGCGAGCACGGGCCGGCGGCGCGCGCGATGATCCGTGAGGCGGCCGACGGCGACGCGGCGAAGCTCGAGGAAGCGCTGCAGGCCGGGCTCGATGCGATCGACGAGCGCATGCGCCTGTGGGACGGGCTGCTCGCGCATCTCGGCCAGACCCGCAACGTGGTGCCGGCATGAACGCGCGCGGGCTGTCGGAGCGCATCGTCGATTTCGCGGCGCTCGAGTGGGAGCACCCGGCGGCGTTCGACGACGGCATCGACCAGGTCGTGCTCGTCGATACGCTGGACGAGCACGCGAAGCGCGGCATCCGGACCCGGATCGTGCGGTTCGATCCGGGCGCGGGCACGAGCGTGCCGTTCCTGCACGACTACCACGAGGAAGTGCACCTGATCGACGGCGACCAGAGCCTGGTCGACGTCGCGACGCGCGAGTATCGCGCGACGTATCGGGAAGGCAGCTACTTCGTGCGCCCGGCCGGCACGCCGCATGGCCCGTTCCGCAGCGACGCGGGCTGCCTGCTGCTCGAAATCCATTACTACGGTTCCCCGGAGGACACGCGATGACGACCGCCGTCACCTACGTGAGCCACGTCGATCGCTGGGAGGCGCGCGCGACCGTGCGATCGCGCCCGCGGCGGATCGTCGAGGACGACGAACTGCGCTACTACCCGCTCGAACGCCAGCCGCTGTGCGCGCACCCGGCGATCGTCGACGCGGGCGATGCGGTGCGCGATTTCGTCCTGCTGCAGAGCTTCTACAAGTACATCCAGGACGTGATCATCTTCGAGACGGAGATCGTCAACGCCACCGCGTTGCGGATCGCGCGCGGCCGCTTCGCGCATCCGTTTCCGTTCGCGTGCCGGCAGGATGCGATGACGGTGGTGATCGACGAGGATTACCACGCGTACGTCGCGATGGACTATCTGCGGCAGGTCGAGGAGGCCACCGGCATCGCGCCGCTGCCGCCGAACAGCGAGATCGAGCTGTCGCGGGCGATTCCGCGCGCGGTCGAGCGGGTCGGCGCGCAGTATCGCGACGGCATGGAGCTGCTGTGCGTCGCGATCTCGGAGAACACGGTCACGGCGGAAGTCGCGGCGTTCTCGCGCGACGCGACGCTCAAGCGCTCGGTGAAGGGCGTGATGGCCGATCACCTCGCGGACGAAGGCCGTCACTCGGCGTTCTGGATCAATCTCGTGAAGCTGTACTGGTCGGAGATCGACGAACCCGCGCGGCTCGCGCTCGGCGAAGGGCTGCCGTGCTTCCTGCGCGAGTACCTGAGCGCCGATTTGCAACTGCAGTTCGATCGCCGCCTGATCGATGCGCTCGATTTGCCGGCCGCCGAGCGCGCACGGATCGCGGACGACATGGTCGGCGCCTATCCGATCACGAGTCAGCATCCGATGATCGTCAACATCCGGCAGTTCTTCCGGATGAGCGGCCTGCTCGATCACGCGCCGACCCGCGCGGCCTTGTCCGACTACCTGTGAGTCACGTCGATGAAAGCGATCATCATTGCGATCGGCGGGCAGACCCGTCTCGCCGCACGGCTGGCGGCTGAACTCGAGGCGACCGGTCATACCGTCTGTATCGCCGACGGACGCGACGGCCCGCTGCGCGACGCGGCCGATGCGCTGCTGCTGCCGGCGCCGGCACCCGAACCGTTGCGCAACGCGGCCGAGTGGTCGATCGTCTGCGGCGCGCCGGACCCGGCCGTGCATTGCGCGCACGCACGGCCGCTGCATTGCGAGATCGTCGCCGATGCGTTTCCGCCGCGCGAGGTACGCGTCGCGTGGCTGACCGACGCGGCGCCGGGCGACACGCGCGTGCTGGCCGACGCGACGCTCGCGTTCGGCGCGGCGCTCAACGGCGCCGACCTCGCGGACGAGATCGCCGCATGCGCGGTCGATCTGATGCACGAAGTCGCGAGCGGGATCGCGCGCGAGCTGAGCGATCCGAACGACGCGCCGCGCGCCACGCCGCCGGGGCCGGCCGATATCGCGCTCGATCTCGAACGGCTGGCCGGCTGGCATGCGTCGAACGACACGGCCGCCGCGTGGCCGTGCGAGCCGTCGCTGCCGGAACTCGTGTCACGTGCGGCGGCCGCCGCGCCGGACGCCTGCGCGCTCGTCGCGGCCGATGGCCAGCTGACCTATCGCGAGCTGGTCGCGCGGGCCCGCCAGGTTGCCGCGCGCATTGCCGCGCGGCCCGCCGCGCCGCGCGTGGTCGCGGTGCGGCTCGACAAGGGCGTCGCGCTGTACCCGGCGATCGTCGGCGTGCTGGGCGCCGGCGCGACCTGCGTGCCGCTCGATCCCGCGTTTCCGCCCGAGCGGGCCCGCACGATCCTGCGTGAATCGGGGGCGCAGGCGCTCGTCGTCGGCGGGGCGGTCGAGCCGGCGCTGCTCGACGGATTCGACCTCGACGTGATCGACTGCGGCGCGCACGCGGAAGCGGACGCGCACGCCTCGCCCGATGCGCTGGCCGGCCAGTGGCCGCTCGAACGCGATGCGGATCGCGCTGCGCGCTGCGCGGTCGCGATCTACACGTCGGGGTCGACCGGCGTGCCGAAGGGCGTGATGCTGTCGCACCGGAACATCGTGCAGTTCTGCCACTGGTATCGCGCACACGTGTCGCTCGATGCGTCGTCGCGCGTGCTGCAGTTCTCGACGGTGGCGTTCGATGCGTCGCTGCTCGACATGTTCCCGACCTGGCTCGCCGGCGCGACGCTGGTCGCGCCGAGCGAAGCGCAGCGCCGCGAACTCGACGCGCTCGCGACGCTCGTCGCCGACGCGCGCATCACGCACGCATTCCTGCCGCCCGCGCTGCTCGCGGCGCTGCCGGATTGCGACTGGCCCGCGCTCGCGCATCTCGTCACCGGAGGCGACGTGTGCGACCCCGACACGATCGCGCGCTGGAGCGCGAACCGGCGGCTGCACAACATCTACGGGCCGACCGAATGCACGGTGCTCGCGACGACGGGCGAACTGCGCGCCGGCGACAGCAACCGGCGCATCGGCCGGCCGATCGCGAACGCGCGCTGCCATGTGCTCGCGGCCGATGGCCGTCCGACGCTCACCGGCGAGGAGGGCGAGCTGTGCATCGCCGGCGCGGGCGTCGGGCTCGGCTATCTCGGCCGGCCCGACCTGAGCGCCGAGCGTTTCGTCGCCGATCCGTACGGCGCGCCGGGCGCGACGATGTACCGGACCGGCGACATCGCCAGCTGGGAGCCGGACGGCACGCTGCGCTACGTGGGCCGCCGCGACACGCAACTGAAGATTCGCGGTTTTCGCGTCGAGCCGGGCGAGATCGAGACGGCCGCGCTGGCGGCGGGGCTGTACCGCCAGTGCGCGGTGGTGCCCGACGAGCGCAAGCGCATCCGCCTGTTCGCCGCGAAGCCGGTCGACGCGGCGGCGACGCCCGATGCGCTGCGCGCCGTGCTGGCCGCCACGCTGCCCGACTACATGGTGCCGTACGACATCACGACGCTCGACGTGCTGCCCGCGACGCCGAACGGCAAGATCGACCGCGCCGCGCTGGCGCGCCTGCCGGTGTCGCGTGCGGGAAGCGACACGCGCGATGCACCGCGCGGCGCGCTGGAGATGCGTCTCGCCGAGATGTGGGCGACGCTGCTCGAACTCGCGCCGGACGAGATCGGCCGCGATGCGTCGTTCTTCGAACTGGGCGGCCATTCGCTGCTGGTGTCGCGGCTGATGCTGGCGGTGAAGCGCGAGCTGGGCGGCAACGCGGCGCTCGCGCGTTTCATGGAGCGGCCGACCATCGCCGCGCTCGCGGCGCTGCTGACCGACGAGTCGGGCGAGCGCGGCGCGAACGTGCCGGCGCGCGTGCACGACGATCGCCGCCTGCCCGACGACGTGCGACTGCCGGCCGACCAGCCGGCGGGCGACGGCCCCGGCGCGGTGCTGCTGACCGGTGCGAACGGCTTCCTGGGCAGCTTCATCCTCAGCGAGCTGATCAGCCGCACGAACCAGATCGTCTATTGCGTCGTGCGCGGCGACGACGATGCGAGCGCGCGCCGGCGGCTCGACGAAGCGGCGTTCGTCAACGGGCTCGGCCATCTGTGCGGGCATCCGCGCGTGCGGGTGCTGCGCGGCGATCTCGGCGCGCCGCGCCTCGGGTTGTCGGATGCGGTGTGGCAGACGCTCGCGGCCGAGGTCGGCGCGATTCATCACAACGGCGCACACGTGAACCACGTGTACGACTACCCGTACCTGCACGCGGAGAACGTCGGCTCGACGCTCGAACTGCTCCGCCTGTGCTGCAGCGGCCGCCGCAAGGCGCTGCATTTCGTATCGACGCTATCCGCGGCGAGCGCGACGGGCCCGACGGGCCGCCTGATCGAGGCGGCCCCGTCGGAGGCCGGCCCTGCCTTCGTCAACAACGGCTACAACCTGACGAAGTGGGTGTCCGAGCATCTCGTTGCCGAAGCGGCTGCGCGCGGGATCGACACGACGATCCTGCGGCCCGGCAACATCACGGGCCATTCGCGCACGGGGCTGTGCCAGCCGGGACGCAACCGCATCCTGCTGTTGCTCAAGGGCGCGGTGCAGTTGGGCTGCGCGCCGCTCGCGAGCGAGGGCGGGCTGTTCGACCTGAGCCCGGTCGACTACCTGGCGCGGGCGATCGTCGCGTGCACGCTCGACGGCGCGCGCACCGAGCGCGTGTTCCATCTGCACAACCCGCGCCCGCTCGACTGGGCCGGCTACCTGCGCGCGCTCGCGCGGCGCGGCTATCCGCTGCGATTCGAGGCGCCCGAGGTCTGGCGCGAGCGGCTGTTGTCGATCGACGAATCGAACGCGCTGTTCGACGTCGTCGCGTTCTATCTCGACGACCGGCAGGACGATATCGGCGACATGGCCGTGATCGACCACGCGCGCACCGAGGCGACGCTGCGACGGCTCGGCGTCACGTATCCGGACAAGGACGACGCGCTGCTCGATGCGCATTTCGGCTATCTCGCCGAATGCGGTTTCATGCCGCCGCCGCCCGAGCCGGCGCCGCGCGCGAACGACGCCCGCCGCGACGCCGAGCCCGAACCCGCGTGGTGAAGACGTACCCCGTTCGATCAATCGCTGTCATCGCATCATTCATCAAGGAGGCATCATGCTGCAACGTACTGCAACGCAACCCCGTCCGTCCACGCTCGTCTATGCGCCGCAAACGCCGATCCTGTCCGGCTCGGCCGATCTCGACGTGCCGGCGCGCGACGCGTGGCGCGTGGTCGGCGATTTCGCCGGCTTCTCGCGCTTCATCACGGGGCTCGACCATACCGACATGATCGGCGAAGGCGTGCGCTCGCTGCGCATCAAGCATTTCGCGGACGGCAACGTCGTCGTCGAACAGCTCAACAGCCACGACGACGAAGCGATGGTGATGACGTGGAGCCTGATTCATACGTCGTTCGACATCGGCAATCTGTGGGCACTGATGCGCGTCGAGCCGCGCGGCGACCAGGCCTGCACGGTGACGTGGGACATCGCCGGCGAACCGTCGCACGGCGGCGCCGCGCGCCAGCCGGAATTCGACGCGTTCGTCACCGGCTTCCTCGACATGGCGATGACGAACCTGCGCGCGCTGTTCAAGCCGCAGTAACAGTGCATCGCCCGCCGGCGCCGTGCCGCTATGCGGCGGCGCCGGCCCACGCGCCGGCGTTGCCCGGCGCGTGGTTTTTCTTCCCGGCCGGTGGTGCGCATGCGTCGTCGTGCACCTGCGCGAACGCGTCGCGCAGCGCGGCCTTCATGAAGTCGACCCAGGCGCGCGTTTTCGCATCGAGATGCTGGCGCGACGCGTACACCAGGAACACGCCGATTTCTTCCGCCTGGTAGTCGGGCAGCACGCGCACCAGCGCGCCCGAGCGCAGGTCGGCCGCGGCGACGAAGTCCGGCAGCAAGCCGATCCCCGCGCCTTCGCGCACCGCGATCGCGAGCGACGCGGCGACGTCGGCCGTCATCGACGGATCGACGTCCACGGTTTGTGCTTCCGCACCGTTCCACAGCGTCCAGATGCGCTCGTGATAGGCGGGCGCGACCAGTTGCACGCAGCGATGGTGAACCAGCGCGCCCGGCGAATCGGGCATGCCGTGCGCATCGAGATACGCGGGCGACGCGCACAGCACGCTGCGGATGCGGCCGACGTCGATCGCGACCTGCTCGGAACTCGGCAGGCTCGGCATCGCGATCACCGCGACGTCGTAGCTGTCGCGCACCAGTTTCGGCAGGTGCGGCGCGAGCGTCAGGTCGACGCTGACGTCCGGGTAGCGCGCCTGGAATTGCCCGATCAGCGGAATCACGAAATGGTTCGCGATGCTGGCGCTGCAATGCGCGCGCAGCCGGCCGTGCGGATGCACGCGCGCGTCGCGCGCCTCGCGCTCGCTCGCATCGACGGCCAGCGTGATGTCGCGGGCGCGCGCCAGATAGCGTTCGCCCGCTTCGGTCAGGCACATCGAACGCGTCGTGCGGTTCAGCAACCGGATGCCGAGACGATGCTCGAGCGACGCGACGAGCCGGCTGACGTGCGCGGTCGTGATGCCGAGCCGTTTGCCGGTCTCGGTGAAGGTGCCCGCGTCCGCGAGCGTGACGAACGCCTGCATGCTTTGAATCAGATCCATCGGGATAACGAAACCTCCGGCTGGCCGTATGGCAATGCCGCTACTGTAGCGACGGCCACGGCACGCCGCGCGCGCGCATCAGCGATCGATCGTCGCAAAACGGACAATCGACGCCCGGCTCAGCGCCGCCGGAAGTATTCGCTCGGCGCGACGCCGAGCGCCTTGCGGAACATCGCCGCGAACGCGCTGGGGCTGTCGTAGCCGTGTTCGAGCGCGAGTTCGAGGATCGGCGTGCCGGCGGCGAGGCGCGGCAGGCTCAGCAGCAGCCGCGCGTGGCGGCACCATGCGCCGTGCGTCATGCCCGTCTCGCGTTTGAACGCGCGGGCGAGCGTGCGCTCGTTCATGTGCGCGTCGCGCGCCCACGCCTGCAGCGTGACGGCCGACGACGGGTCGTTGATGAGCCGCGTGCACAGCGCGACGAGCGCGGGATGGCGCGGCATCGGCACGTGCAGCGACAGCGACGGCGCGATCTCGATCTCGTCGAGGATCAGCGCGAGCACGCGGCCTGCGCGGTGCGACAGGTCGTAGTCGGCGGGCAGGTCGCAGGCCGTCACGATCAGTTCGCGCAGCAGCGTGCCGACCTCGATCACCCGGCATTCGGTCGGCAGGCTCGGCCGCACTTCCGGGCCGACGAACACGGTGCGCATCTGCACGTCGCCGGCCGAGCGGATCTCGTGCTGCGTGCCGCCCGGCACCCACACCGCGCGGCCCGTCGGCACGACCCAGCTGCCCGCGTCCGCGTGCACGATCATCACGCCGGAAATCGCGTGGATCAGCTGGCCCTGGCGGTGCGAATGCGGCGGGTACGCCATGCCCGCCGGCGAGTCGGAGGCGACGACGGCGATCTGCTTGTCGCGCGCCTGGCGCTCGAGTGCGATGAAGAAATTTTCCAATTGATCGGGATTGTCCTTTTCTCGACGACGAATGCGCTTTACGCGCGAGATCGACCGCATAGGTCGAAATTACCATAAGCCCATCGTTTGTTCGACCTCCTTGCCACTGCCACCCGATGCGCGTTCCGTCCATTCCGTCCGCTTCGCCCGTTTCTCCCGCCGTCGAGACACGCTTGCCGCGCGTGCGGCGCGCCACCTGTGCGGCCGTGCTGCTGGCGTCGGCCGCGCTGGCCGCGTGTTCGGTCGGCGAGCCGTATCGGCCGCCGGTGTCCGACGCGACGCGCACCGGGCCGTTCGACGCGGTGGCCGACGTGCCGGTCGCGGCCGCCGGCGAACCGCCGCAACGCTGGTGGCGCCTGTACGACGATCCGGTGCTCGACGGTCTCGTGCGCGATGCGCTCGCGCAGAACCGCGATCTTGCGGCTGCCGTGGCGCGGGTCGAGCGCGCGCGCGCCGTGTTCGACGAGGCCGGCGCCGCGCGGCTGCCCGACACGACGGCCGGCTTCGGCGTCGACTACGGCAAGCACGCGCCCGACCAGATCGTTGCGGCGGCCAAGGACACCGATGCGCGCACGCGCTGGGGTTTCGCGCCGTCGTTCTCGCTGTCGTGGGAAGTCGATCTGTGGGGCCGCGTGCGCCATCTGGTCGACGCCGCGCGGGCGGACGCGGATGCGGTGCAGGCCGCGTCCGATGCGATGCGCGTCGTGGTGGCCGCCGAGACGACGGCCGCGTATGCGCAGGTGTGCGCATACGGCGAGCGGATCGACGTGGCCGAGCAGTCGGTCGGCATCGCGGACCGGCTGGCCGCGCTGACGGCGAAGCAGCGCGCACACGGGCTCGTGTCCGACCTCGAAGTGGCGCGTTCGCGCGCGTTCGCCGACGACACGCGCGCCGATTTGCCGGCGCTCGTCGGCTCACGGCGCGCCGCGCTGTACGAACTGGCGGTGCTGACCGGGCGCGCGCCCGGCGCGCTGCCCGACGCCGCCGCGCATTGCCGCACCGCGCCCGTGCTGGCGCGGCCGTTCCCGGTCGGCGACGGCGCGTCGCTGCTGCGCCGCCGCCCCGACCTGCGCGAGAGCGAGCGCCAGCTGGCCGCCGCGAATGCGCGGATCGGCGTGGCGACGGCCGAGCTGTATCCGTCGATTTCGCTCGGCGGCTCGGTGAACTGGCTGTCGACCGGCGGCGATCCGTCGACGCTCGGCGACAAGTACGCGATCGCCTGGGGCGTCGGCCCGCTGATCACGTGGCGCTTCCCGAACATGGCGGCGAGCCGCGCGCGGCTCGCGCAGGCCCGCGCCGACGACACGCTCGCCCGTGCGCAATTCGATGCGCAGGTGCTGCGCGCGCTGAAGGAAACCGAGCAGGCGCTGGCTCGCTACGGCGCCGCGTGGCGCCGTCGCGCCGCGCTCGAAACCGCCCGCGCCGAACATGCGCGCGCCTATCGTCTCGCCGAGCTGAACTACGAAGCCGGCGCCCTCGATTTCCTCGGCGTGCTCGACGCGCAGCGCAGCCTCGTCGCGGTCGATTCGGCGCTGGCCGAGTCGACGCAGCAGGTCTCGCTCGACCAGGTCGCCGTGTTCAAGGCGCTCGGAGGCGGCTGGCAACCGTAGCCGGCCGCGTTCGCCGCGTCCCTGTCCGTTCTCTTGCACGCCTACCCATCATTCCGATCATGAGCACGACTGCCGTACCCGAAAAAGCCAAAACCGCCCGGTTCTCCCGGCGCCAACTGATCGCCGCGGGCGTCGTGCTCGCCGTCATCGCGCTCGCCGTGTTCGGCTGGCACTGGTGGACCGTCGGCCGTTTCATCGAAAGCACCGACGACGCATATGTCCGCGCCGACGTCGTGACCGTCAGCTCCCGCGTGTCGGGTTACGTCACGCAGGTCGCCGTCGACGACAACCAGCCGGTGAAGCGCGGCGACGTGCTCGTGCGGCTCGACGATCGCGACTATCGCGCGAAGGTCGACGATGCGCAGGCCGCCGTGGCAGCGGCCGACGCGACGCTGCAAGCCGAGCAGGCAGCGGCTTCGACGCTCGACGCCCAGATCGGCCAGCAGCGCAGCCAGATCGCGCAGGCCGATGCCGACGCGGCCGCCGCGCGCGCCGAAGCCGCGCGGCGCGACGCCGATGCGACGCGCTACAAGCAACTGCTGGCCGAATCCGCCGCGAGCGGACAGCGCTGGGAGCAGGCCCACGCGGACGCGCTGAAGGCGCGCGCCGAACTGGCCCGCGCCGGGGCGGCCGTGCGCGTGCAGACCGACCAGCAGACCGTGCTGCAGCGCCGCCGCGAACAGAGCGCGGCCGCGATCGCGCAGGCGCGTGCGCGGCTTGCCGCGGCCCAGGCGAAGCTGGCGCTCGCGCAGCTTGATCTCGACCACACGGTGATCCGCGCGACGCGCGACGGCAGCGTCGGCCAGCGCGCGGTGCGGGCGGGCCAGTACGTCGAAGTCGGGATGCCGCTGCTCGCGGTGGTGCCGCTGAGCGACGTGTACGTGGTCGCGAACTTCAAGGAAACGCAGTTGGGCGCGATGTACGACGGCCAGCCCGTCCAGATCGACGTCGACACCTATTCGGGCCATACGCTGCACGGTCGCGTGATCGGCCTCGCGCCGGGCTCGGGCGCGCAGTTCGCGCTGCTGCCGCCGGACAACGCGACCGGCAACTTCACGAAGATCGTGCAGCGCATCCCGGTGAAGATCCGCGTCGATGCGCCGCCGGCCGGCGTCGTGCTGCGGCCCGGGATGTCGGTGATCGCGCGCGTCGACACGCGCGGCACGCAGGGGGCCGGCACGTGAGCACGACGACCGCGCAGGCTGCGCACGAAGACACCGTTTCGCTGCGCGCGTGGGTCGCGGTGCTCGGCGGCGTGTTCGGCTGCTTCATGGCCGGCATGAACGTGCACGTGACCAATGCGTCGCTGCCCGACATCCGCGGCTCGCTCGGCGCGAGCTTCGAGGAAGGCTCGTGGATCACCACCGCGTACCTCGTCGCCGAGATCGTCGTGATTCCGCTCACCGGCTGGCTCGTGCAGGTGTTTTCCGCGCGACGCGTGCTGCTGGTCGGCGCGACCGGCTTTCTCGCGTTTTCGCTCGCGTGCTCGGTCGCGCCGAGCATCTCGACGATGATCGTCGCGCGGGCGCTGCAGGGCGCGTTCGGCGGCGTGCTGATCCCGCTGTCGTTCCAGCTGATCGTCACCGAATTGCCGCCGTCGAAACATCCGCTCGGGATGGCGCTGTTCGCGATCGCGAACAACGTCGCGCAGGCGGCGGGGCCGTCGGTCGGCGGGTGGCTCACCGACATGTATTCGTGGCGCTGGATCTTCTATCTGCAGATTCCGCCGGCGATCGCGCTGGTCGCGGCGATCGGCTGGGCGATCCGGCCCGTGCCGGTGCAGCTCGGGATGCTCAGGCGGGCCGACTGGTTCGGCATCGCGACGATGGCGGTCGGCCTGAGCGCGCTGCAGATCGTGCTGGAGGAGGGCGGGCGCAAGGACTGGTTCGCGTCGGACCTGATCGTCGAGCTGTCGATCGTCGCGGCGCTCGGGCTGGCGGCGTTCGTCGCGATCGAGCTGCGGCGCAAGGAGCCGTTCATCAACCTGCGGCTGCTCGGCCAGTACAACTTCGGGATCGCGAGCCTGATGCAGTTCCTGTTCGGCGCGGTGGTGTTCGGCGTGGTGTTTCTCGTGCCGAACTACTTCGCCGAGCTGCACGGCTACAGCGCGCGCGACATCGGCCTCGCGATGATTCCGTACGGGCTCGTGCAGTTCGCGATGTCGTTCCTGACGCCGCCGCTGATGCGCCGCACCAGCCCGCGCACGACGATCGTGCTCGGCTTCGTGCTGGTCGCGGCCGGCTGCCTGATGAACATCCACCTCGACGCCGATGCGGCATCGAACGTGATCGTCCCGTCGCTGATCGTGCGCGGGATCGGGCAGTCGTTCGTCGTGATCGCGCTGGCCGTGATGGCTGTCGACGGGATCGAGAAGGCGCAACTCGGCTCCGCGTCGGGCGTGTTCAACATGGTCCGCAACGTCGGCGGCGCGATCGGCATCGCGGTGATGAGCCAGATCGTCGTCGAGCGGCAGAAGCTGCACGCGATGCGCATCGGCGAGACGGTCACGCCGTTCTCCGAAGCGTTCCAGGAACGGATGGCGATGCTCGCGCGGCTGCTTGCCCGCGTGCATGCACCGCGCGCGGACGTGCTGCCGGGCGGATCGATCTCCGGCGTGCAGGAGATGGCGCTCGGGCTCGTGAACCAGCGCGTGATGCGCGAGGCGCTGCTGATGGCGTACAGCGATACGTTCCTGATCGCGGGAATCGCGATGATCGGGTGTACGGCGGCGGCGTTCGTGTTGAGGGGGAGGAAGAAGGCGTAGCGGCGGGGGCCGCAACGGGCCGGGCAGGCGTGCCCGCGGGCGGTGCGCCGGCACGGAGCCGAACGCGCTCGGACCGGTCCGATGGTGGCGAGCGCGCGGCTCTGCAACAATGCACGATCGGCCACGATGCCCCTGTTTTCCGCCGGCCGTGCGCGTGCAGGTTCGTTGCGCAACGCGTCACATGCTGCCGGCATGCCCGATCGTTCTCCTGCCCATGCTCCGGATTTCCACGCTGTTCGTCGCCGTCGTACCGTGTTTCGTGGCACTTCCGCCCGCCCATGCCGACGACCGCGCGCGCTGGCCGGCCGCGTCCGACGGCCGGCCGCTTGTCGGCGTCCAGACGAAGATCCAGTCGTTGACGCTCGCCGATGCGCGGCAGATCCGACAGACCGGCTTCGACTTCATCCGCTTCGGCGTATGGACCGATCGTCTCGATCGTGCGGACTACCGTCGTCAGGTCGACGAGGCATTCGCGGCGGCGCGTGCGGCTCGGCTGCCGGTGTTGCTGACCGTGCGTATGCTCGCGCCGCTGGGGCAAGACGATGGAGCGCGCGAAGCGAAGACGGACCGCCCGTCGCTCGTGGCGGCCGGCGCCCGTTTGGCCGGCGTGGTGACGCAGCTCGCCGCGCGATACGACCGCGCGCTGGTGGCGATCGAGCTGTGGAACGAACCGGATCTGGGCCGTTATTGGCCGACCGGCGACGTCGCGCACACCTTCCCGCCGTTTGTCGAAGGCGTGTGCCGCGGCCTGGCCGCGCGCCGGCCGTCCGCTCCGGTCGTCGGCTTCGGCTTCGCACGGCCGCCGCTGCCCGGCAGCGTGCCCGACCGCCTGCTGGCCGGCATGGTTGCCGCGTCACCCGCGTGTCTCGACGCCGTGTCGTACCACGCGTACGGGATGACGCCGCCGCAGATCCGCGATGCCGCGCGCGACATTCGCGCACGTTACGGCCTGCCGGCGCTCGTGACCGAAGACGGTACAGCGTCGGCGGGCGTCGACGGCGACGCGCGGCAGGCGCGCCGTGTGCGCATGCTGCTCGATGCGCGCGCGACGCTCGGCACGCCGCTGCTGTCGGTCTACGAATGGGCCGATACGGCGAATGCGAGCGATGCGGCGCAGCGCAGCTACGGGCTCGTGCGCGCGGACCGGTCGCCGAAGCCCGCGCTCGAGGCGGCCCGCGCGTCGCTGCGCGCGACGACGTCGAAGCCGTAGCCGACCGTCAAGCCGGCTCGCGCGTGCGGATCGACCACAGCGCGACGGCGAACAAGGCGACGCTGGACAGGTGCCGCAGGTAGCTGCCGAGATCCGGCTCGAACAGCATCGAGACCGCGACATGGCCGAGCAGCAGGCACGCGAGCAGTTCGCCGTTGCGGGGCAGTGCGTTTCCGCCTTCACCGGCACGCCGCACGGGAACGCGTCGCCATGCGGCGCAGAGAAACAGCGCGACCAGCGCCTGCATCGCGAATCCCTTCGGATCGAACGAGAACAGCACCGGCAGGTTGAGCCGCACGAGCGAATACGCATAGTTGCCCGCGAAATGGACGAACGAATCGGGCGGAAACGGATTGTAGAAACTCGTGCGCGCGCCGAACGGCGACGCATACACGAGATAGTCGACCGCGAGGTCGCGCGGCTGCTGAAGCAGCGTATAGGCGGCATTCGGCAGCGCGACGAGCACGGCGACGACCAGCAATGCGCCGGCCAGCCCCGGCAGCGTCGATACCCGGCGCAACACCCATGCCGCGAGCGCGATCGCGACGATCAACGCGAAGTAACCGCGGATCGTGGCCGCGTAGCCGAGGTACAGCAGCACGGCGATCAGCATCGTACCCGTCGTGCCGCGTACGCGCGCAACGGCGAGCACCGCGATCGACATCGCGACGACGAGCGTGTCCTTGCTCGCGACGAACAGGTTGAAGAACAGGCACGGCGCAATCAACGCGAGATGGGCGACCAGCGCGCCGAGCCGCCGTGTCGCGCGTAGCGCGATCCAGATCGTGGCGACGCCCAGCGCGACGACGAACACGGCCGTGCCGGCGCCGCCGAGCGCCTGGTACAGCTTGCCGACCGCGTCGAACGACGAGCCGTCGTAGGTCGAGCCGCCGCCGATCTGCGTCTGGATCTTGTCCGCGTCGCGGAAGATGAATTCCGGCAGCAGCGCGCGCGCATTCGCATAGACGCCGACGTACAGCAGCGCGAGACACGCGGCGACGGCATTGCGCAAGCCGCGGCTCAGCAGCGGACCGCTCGCGATCAGGTTACGCAACATCGGCCGCTCCCGGCCGGATGGCGCGGCGCGCTGTCGGGGCGCGCGACGACACGATCCATGCGAGCCACGCGAACACCGCGATGCTCGCGACGAGATGCGCGACGGCTGCGCCGATCGCGTGCCCGTCATGCACGAGCGCGATCGTCATCGGTACGCACGCGAGCGTCAGCACGGCCATCACGCACGCGACCACGCGGCCTGCCCGCAACGCGACGGCGGCGGCCCACAGCACGTCGCACGCGGCGCGCAGTACGAACGACAGCAGCAGGATCGCGAGGATGACCGTCGACGGCAGGTCGTTGCCTTCATGCGCGAGCCGGAACAGCCACGGATGCACGGTGACGATCGCGAGCGCGGCCGCGCCGGTCAGGATCACCGACCCGCGCAGCGCCTGCGCGAGTTCGCCGCGAAATGCCTTCGGCGCGTTGCGCGGACAGTCGAGCGCACGCACGAGGCGCGGCGCGGCGACCGCCGCGACGGTGGCCGACGCGATCGTCTGGATCGCGTTCGCGATCGACCAGACGAACACGTAGCGGCCGAGCTCGCCCGCATCGAGCATCGCGGATGCGACGAAGCGTTCGAGATACTGCAGCACCGACAGCAGCAGCAACGCGACGAAGAACGGCGCGCCGCTGCGCCAGACCGTCGCGAGCGGCAAGCGCGTGGCCGACAGCGCGGGCATCGCCGGCAGCCGGCGCGCCGTGCGCGAAATCAGCAGCCAGCCGAGCGCGACAACCAGCATGTCGCCGGCGAACCAGAGTGCGAACACGGCGTCGATCGACCCGATCGCGCGCGTCGCGAGCGCGGCGACCGCGACGCCGGCCCACGCGCCGGTCCGCACGAACAGCAGCCATGACGCCGCGCGGGCGCGATGCAGCGAGAACAGCCACGTGTTGACTTCGAGCGCCGCATGTTCGGCGCATGCGACGAGCGTCACCAGGACGAGCGGCACGTCGGCCAGCGCGCCCGCCCGCGGCCGCCCGAAGAACGCGCCGACCGGCAGCGCGGCCGCGCCGCACAGCACGACATAGACGCCCGCATACAGCACGGACAGCCGCATGCAGGTTCGGATCGCATCGCGCGGATCGGGGCCGGCGAGCCGCCGGTTGATTTCGGTGCTGAAGCCGAGGCCGAGTACCTTCGACGCGACGACCGACACCGCGAGCGCGACACCATAGACGGCTACCGCTTCGAAGCCGAGCGTGCGCGCGACGACGATCGTCAGCACGAATTTGAGGCCAAGCGCACCGACCCGCAGCGCGAGGCGCGACGATGCGGCCTTCATCGCGCCGCTCCGTCGTGGAGCGCAGCCCGCAGCGCGGCGACGATTCGCTCGCGTTCGCGGGCGAGCCGCGCGATGCCGGTGTCGGTCTGCGTCCAGAAGCGGCGCAGCGCGTCGGGGGCGAACAGCGTGTCGCATACCGCATTCGCATCGAAATCGGCCGCGTTCGCGACCCAGTGGCCGACGCCGAGATCGGCATACGCGCCGAACCCCTTGCGCTCGTAGCTCAGGTGATAGGCCGGCACGCCATGCAGGATCGACTCGAGCGCGCCGTGCAGGCGCACGGAGACGACCGCATCGGGCGTGTCGCCGGCGAGCACGTCCTTCAGCGTACGCGTATCGTCGAAGCCGCGTTCCCGGTAGTACGCGGCGTCGTCGTTGCCGCGCCCCGTGCTTTGCACGGCGAACGTGATGCGGCAGAACGCGCCGAGCCGTTCGATCAACGCTTCCGTCTGCGCGTGGTAACGCGCGCATTGCGCGGCGCTCCACGCGGGCGGACGGCGCAGCACCAGCGCGATGTGGCCGGGGCGGGCCGGCGGCACATGCGCGTGCGCGCGCAGGCCGGCCGCCCGACGGCCGAATTCGAGCACCGCGAGATCGGGCGCCCGCCGGGTGTTCGGGTTGGCGGCGAGCAGCGCCATCGAACGATCGTCGCGCACGAACACGGTGTGGAAGCCCGCGAGCAGCGACGTCAGGTGGCCTGCGAGCATCGCATTGCCGGCAGCCGGGCCGATGCTCTGCGGCAGATAGACGGCCGGCTTGCGCGCCGCGCGTGCCGCACGCATCTGCACGAGGTGCCCGGCTTCGAGCTTGAGCGCCTCGACGCTGTTGCGCGCGCGCAGGTAGCCACCGCCGACGCCGACGATCAGGTCGACCTGTTTCAGCAGGCCGCGCAGGTCGGCCAGCGCCGGATTGGCGCCGACGGGCAGCGCCGCCATCGCCGCGCCGATCAGCCGCCCGGCGGCGCCGGCGGCGAGCACGGGCGCGGGCCGCACGTCCGGATAAGCGGGGAACGACGCGGGATCGGCCGCGACGGCGGACACGCGCGTGTCGGCGCCGAACGCGCCGCGCAGCAGCCCGACCGACAGCTCGACGAGCAGCCCGTCGCCGGAATTGCGTGCGCTGTACGCGTGCAGCAGCGCCACGTGAACGGGGCGGCTCATCATGCGTTCTCCCGCAGCAGGTCGCGATAGACGGCGAGCGTGCGATCGACCATCGCGTCCGCCGAGAAATGGGGGTAGGCGCGTGCGCATTGTTCGCGCATCAGCCGGTGCGCGGCCGGATGCTCGACGAGCCGGCCGACCATCGACGCGAACGCGGCCGGATCGTCGCTGTTCGATACCGTCAGCCCGACGCGGTGGTCGGCGATCAGCTCGGTCGCGCCCGACACCTGCGTCGCCACGATCGGCACCCGTGCGGCGACGGCTTCGAGGCACACGTACGGAAACCCTTCGTAGCGGCTCGGCAGCGCGAGCAGGTCGAACGCGGAGAAGTAGCGGCGCGCGGCGTCGACGCGGCCCGCGATGCGCAGGTTCGCCGGCAGGTCGTGCGCCTCGTCGCCCGCTGCCCGGTCGAAGTCGCCCGAGCCGACCGCGACGACCTGCACGCGATTGCCGAAGCGTTCGTCGAGTACGCGCGCGATCCGCACGAGGCGGTCGATCCCCTTCTGGTGATCGAACCGCCCGACGAACCCGACGACGAACGGGTGATCGGCCAGCCCGAGCGCGATGCGTGCCGCCTGGCGCGCGAGCAGCATCGGCGGCGTGACGCCGTTCTCGACGAGCCGGATGCGCTCGCGCGCGATGCCGAGCGCATGCAGGTGATCGGCTTCGTCCTGCGACACGGCGATCACCGCGTCCGAGCACGCATTGCCGAGCACGCGCTCGACGCTGCCGTAGAACGCGCGCTTCGCGGGCGACAGCGTCGGGTTCAGCGTATAGACCGCATGCGGCGTGTAGACCTGCTTCCAGGGCCCGCGGCACAGGCGCGCGAGCGCGCCGGCCTTCGAGCTGTGGCTGTGCACGATGTCGGGCCGGATCCGGCGCAACAGCCGGCGCAGCGCGAGCATGCCGCGCAGGTCGTGTGCGCCGACCGCGCGCCGCAGCGGCAGCCGGTGCACGGTCTTGCACCGCGCGGCCGCGTCGGCCAGCATCGCGTCGTCGAAGCGCTCGCCGAGCGGCGCGATCAGGTGGATGTCCGCGTAGCCGCGTGCGTGCAGACCGGCGATCAGGTCGGTCAGGTGGACGGCGACACCGCCGCCGGCGGCTTCGACGACGAGCGCGATGCGCAGCGGCGGCGCGGCGGGGGGCGAAGCCGGAGGGCGCGTGTCGGGTTGAAGGGGCGCGCGCTCGTCGAATGACGGCGCGAATGCGATGTCGCTCATGCGGACCTCCGCAGCAGACGTTGAAGTGCCGCGCGCAGGCGGGCGAGGTGCGTACAGCGCCGCGCGTCGCACGTGTAGCGGTACGCTTCGTAGCGGTAGCCGCCGTATTTCGAGCCGAAGGCCGATGCGCCCGTGCGCGGATCGAGGCCGTTCAGCACGACGCCGGGCTGCGCGTCGGGCCGCTGCGGCAGGCGTTTCGCGGCTTCGACGAGTTCGCCGGCCCGTGTCGAGCCCGCGCGTGCGACGAGGAGCGTCGCGTCGGCATGGGCGCCGAGCCAGGTCGAGTCGGTGGCGGCGAGCAGCGGGGCGGAATCGACGACGACGAGGTCGTAGCGCGCGCGCAGCGACGCGAGCAGCGCGCCGAGGCCGGCCTGCTGCAGCAGCGCGGTCGGCGCGCTCGGCAGTTCGCCGGTCGGCAGGAAGTCGAGATTCGGCGCGACGTCGCGCCGGATGGCGTCGTCGGCGTGCGCGCGGCCGGCGAGCAGCGCCGCGAAGCCCGCGCCGCGTTCGAGTCCGAAGTACTGGTGCAGATAGCCCTTGCGCAGATCGCCGTCGATCAGCAGCACGCGCCGGCCGCTCGCCGCATGCACCGCCGCGAGGTTGACCGATACGAACGACTTGCCGGTGCCGGGTGCGGGGCCCGTGACCAGCACCAGCGGATGCGCGCGATCGGCGAGCGCGAAGTGCAGTGCGGTCTGCAGGCTGCGCAGCCCTTCGATCGCCGGTTCGTACGGATCGTCGTACGCGAGCACGTGCAGGCCCGCGTCATGACGTTCGACCGCGCGCATCAGCTTGCGCTGACGGGCGGCGGCAGGCAGCACCGCGCGCACCGGCAGCGACGTGTGGCGCTCGATCTCGTCGACGGCGGTCAGGCCGCCGTACAGGAATTCGCGCGCGAATGCGGCGATCAGCCCGAGCGCGAGGCCGGCCAGCGCGGCGGCGGCGATCACGACCGGCCGGTTCGGCCGCACCGGATCGGCCGGCGCGACGGCCGCATCGACCACGCGCACGCTCGCCGTCCTGCCGGCCTGCACGAGTTCGAGTTGCTGGGTGTTGTTCAGCAGCGCGGTGTACAGGTCCGCGTTCACCTTCACGTCGAGCCGGGCGCGCACTTCCTCGCTTTGCTGGGCGGGCAGCCGGGCGATGCGCGCGTCGAGCGCGCCCTGCTGGCGCTTCAACGTCGCGAGCTGCGCGTCGAGCGCGGCCATGTCGGGGTGCGTCGGCAGGAAGCGGCGGGACAGTTCGTCGTGTTTCTGCTGCAGTTCGAGCAGGCGCGTCTGCAGGTCGGCGCCTTGTTGCAGGACGACCTTGCCTTCTTCCTCGAGATCGACCGAGCCGGTGCGGCTGCGCAGGGTCGCGTAACGCGTTTCCGCGCGCTCGAGCTGGCCTTTCACGATCGGCAGCTGCTCGTTCAGGAACGCGAGCGATTGCGCGGCCTCGGCCGTGCGGCGCGCGATGTTCTGTTCGACGTAACGGTTGGCGATCGCGTTGAGCGTCGCGCTGATGTCGACGGGATCGTGGCCGCGTAGCGACGCGACAAGCACACCCGATTGCTTCACCTTCTCCTGGACGTCGAGCGCGGTGCGCAGCGTGTCGATCGTTTCCGCGCGCGATTGACGCACCAGCGTGAAGCGCGTGCCGGGCAGCGCGTCGAAGCCGGTGATGTCGAGGTGCAGCGGGCCGTAGCGCGTGTCGAAGGTTTCCGTGCGGCCGATCGTGCCGACCGCATCGGCCTTCAGGCTCGCGCCGGTAAGCCGGTAACGCGTGTCGTCGAGCCGCACGACCTGGAACGTGTCGCCTTCCGCGCGCGTCGGGACGTCGAAGCGCACGACGTCGATCCGCTCCTGCCCCCACGCATAGCCGCCGAAACCGAACAGGCCGGGCTTCACCGCGCCGTCGTTGAAGCGCGCGACGAACGCGCCGATCACCGGCACGCGGGCGGGGGCCGCGACGATATACGCGCGCAGGTCTTCCACCGCGCGCGTGACGACGAGCCGCGACGACAGGATCTGCGCCTCGGCCGACGCGGGCGACGCGACGTTGAAGAACGACGCGGCATCGCCGAGCAGGTTCTTCGACGCGGCGTCGGTCGCGTCGTCGGTCTGGATCATCAGGTCGGCCTGGTAGATCGGCGGCGCGACGAACGCATACAGCGCGCCGGCGGCGACGCAGGCCGCCGTGATCGACGCGATCGTCCAGCGTGCCTGGCGCAGGACGTCGAGTACGCGGATCAGGTCGATCTCGCGTTCGGGGGAAGCGGAACTCGTCATGACTGGGATCCGGAGAAGGAGGCGGTGATGTGCGGCCAGCGCGCGGCGAGCCGCGGCAGCCAGCTGCCGACCGCGAGATCGATCAGCGCCGCGCAGCGCACGAAGTCGTCGCGCGTACCGCGGTAGGGGTCGGGGATGTCGAGGCCGAGCGGCGCGCCGTCGGCGATCCGCGCGTACTCGCCGAGACGGAACACGCGGCCGCGCAGGAACGGGTGACGCGCTTCGAGCACGCGGCGCTGCCCGCCGTCCATCACGAAGATCAGGTCGGCCTGCGCGCACAGCGCGGCCGTCACCGGCCGGGCCGCATGCGCGTCGAGGTTCAGCCCGCGCGCGGCGGCCATCTCGCGGGCCAGCGGGTCGGCCGGCCGGCCGTTCGGCGGCGCGAGGCCGGCCGAGCCGGTCCGCGCGTGCGGCAGCTTCGCCGCGAGCAGCGCGGCTGCGAGCGGGCTGCGGCACACGTTGCCTTCGCAGACGGCGAGCAGGAAGGGGGGCGGGGTCGGCCTCATTTCGTGGCGATCCCGGCGGCGACGCCCGTGTTCACGCTGGGCAGCAACAGGCTCAGCACGCGGCTGATGCGGACGAGCCCGTTGCCGTCGACGTAGACGATGTCCTTCGGCTCCAGCTCGAACTGGTTCGCGAGCACCATCGCGACCGGCGAGCGCGCGTCGAGATGGAATACCGTCGGCGTGCGGCCCTGCGCGCCGCGGATCACGAACATCTGCGCGGCGTCGGCGGTATTGGAATTGATGCTGCCGGCCTGCAGCAGCGCGTCGCTCAACGTGAGACGGCCGTCGCGCTTCGGCAACGCGAGCATCGGCCGGTTGACCTCGCCCATCACGTACACGCCGTTGCTGTCTCGCGCGCCGACGCGCAGCAGGTCGCCGCCGCGCAGCACGATGCGCGACGGGTCGCGGTGGCGCTCGATCAGGCGCGCCAGGTCGATGCGCACGGGCGTGCCGTCGCGCACGATCGTCACGTCGCTCTGGTCGGCGCCGGGCGTGAAGCCGCCGGCGCGCGCGATCGCGTCGGCGAGCGTCATCGGCACGTCGTTGACGGGCAGCGCGCCCGGCGTGTGGACTTCGCCGTCGACGTACACCTGCTGCGAACGGAACGATGCCACGCGCAACGTGACCTGCGGGTCTCGGTAGATCTTGCCGAGCGCCTGCTTCACCCGCGCCTGCGCGTCGGCGGCGGTCAGGCCGGCGACCTTCAGCGCGCCGGCATACGGGAACGTCAGGTTGCCGCGGTCGTCGACGACGAAGCCGGCAACCGGGTCGGCCGCGCGCGGCGGCGTCTGCTGTGCGCCGCCTTGGGCCGCCGCGAGTTCCGGGTGATCCCACACGGTGATCTGCAGCACGTCGCCCGGGCCGATCCGGTAGGCCGACGACGCGCGCGATGCGGCCGGCGTGTCGAACGCCGCCGCGGCCGCATCGCGGGCCGCGCGCTGGCGCGCGATCAGCGACGGATCGATGTCGACGATCGGCGGCGTGGCGACGGCATCCCCGCCCGCGAGCGGCGCGCGAACCGGCGTGCCGGCCGTGGTCGATGCGGCCGCGGCGCGTGCTTCGGCCGCGCGCGAGTCGGCCGCGGCCGGCGCGGGCGCGCCGTCATCCGGCGCGTCGGCGAGCCAGCCGAGATACGACGTGTTCATCTTCATGCCGGGCGCGAACGCGCATCCTGACAGCGCTACGCAGGCCGTCAGGACGAGCGCGAGCGCACCGTGGCGGCGCGCGGCCGCCGATGCGATCGAGGGTGTCATGAGTTCCTTCCAGTTGCGCCGCGCGCCGGAGACGGCGGCGCAGGAGCGGGCTGCCGAAGCAGGGGCCGCCGGGTCAATCGAAGCAGCCGCGGCGGCGATGCCGCGGCGCCGAACGGCATGCGTCGTTCAGTACGCGTTGGGATGCACGATCCCTTTCAGCACCGTCGCGCCGATGATTCGCAGGTCGAGCGCGAACGACCAGTTGCGCAGGTAGTACAGGTCGTACTCGACGCGCGACTGCATGCTTTCGAGCTGTTCGGTCGCGCCGCGCAGCCCGTTGACCTGCGCCCAGCCGGTGATGCCCGGCTTGATCCGGTAGCGGTGGATGTAGCCGTCGACGAGCGTGCGGTACTGCGCGTCGTGTTCCACCGCGTGCGGACGCGGACCGACCACCGACATGTCGCCGAACAGCACGTTGATGAACTGCGGCAGTTCGTCGAGGCTCGTGCGGCGCAGGAACGCACCGACCTTCGTCACGCGCGGGTCGTTGCGGGTCGCCTGCTCGACCTTGCCCGGTTGTTCGACATGCACGCGCATCGTGCGGAACTTGTAGATGTCGAACGTGCGGCCGTCGCCGCCGCGCCGTTTCTGCGTAAACATCACCGGGCCCGGCGAGCTCAGCTTGATCGCGGCGGCGATGACGAGCAGCAGCGGCATCAGCAGGATCAACACGGCAGCCGCGAACATGCGATCGAAGACGGCCTTCACGCACAGCGCGCCGCGCGACAGCGGCGGCGCGGCGAGCGAGATCGCCGGCTCGCCGAGGATTTCGTCGACCTGGCTGCCGAACAGTGCGTGCCGGCTCACGTCGGGCATCAGGCGCAGCTCGACGAAGTCGCTGCGGAATTCGTCGATCACGCGCGTGATCGCGGCGTCCTCCGCGAGCGGCAGCGCGATCCACACTTCGTCCGCGCGCTGGCGGCGCGCACACACGGCGAACGAGGCGAGATCGGTCGTGACGAGCGCGTCGCCGGCGAGCGTCGTCGCGCGGCCGGCCGTGCAATACGCGCTGACGAGCCGGTAGCGCGTATCGCCGGCCGCGTCGAGCGACGCGACGATCCGCGCGAGGCGCTCGCTGCTGCCGACGACTGCGATGCGGGCGGGCGTCGCCGGCACGCGCAGGCTGCGCCGGCGCGCGATGCTCAGTGCGACCCGGAATACGACCAGTACGATCCCGACCTCGATCGTCCAGTCGAAGAACCACGTCAGCATCATCACGGTCGCGGTGGTCAGCGCGATCATCTTCAGGAACACGAAACCCTGCACGACGAGCCACAGCGCGAGCGTGCGGACCGCATAGCGCGTCGCGGGGCGCGGCCGGCCATCGAGGCCGATGCCCGCCAGGCGCAGCAGGAACGCTGCGAGCAGCGCGCTTACGCCGATCAGCAGCCATTCGATCGCGAGCGCGTCGAGATTCCACAGCGAACCGTGGTGCGTGAGTACCGCGATCGCGACGATCGCCGCGACATCGACCATGCAGACGACGATCTCGCTGCGCGGCCCGTGCTTCTTGTTCATTTCATCCGCCATCCTTGCCGTCGCGCACCGTCCGGAATGGCGGCGCGTCCGCGTTCGTGCAACGCTCCGCAGAGCGAGGTGCTGCCCGGCGCGTTGCACGGTGCGTTCGGGCAGTACGGCGAGTCTAGGAGCGATGACGGGGCGAGACCATCGGACTGCGGGTGATCAGAAAGGGCACTTCGATCGGACTGCGCTTCAACGGGTTAGGACTCGTGCCCGATGGCGTCAGGGATTGTCAAACCGCCTGTGGACAGGCGACCAGCACACGCTGTCGGCGCGCTGTGGCGATCGCGCCGACGACGGCGGCTCGCGATGCGGCGTCGTCATGCCGCCACCGCGTGCGCGGCCAGCAGCGGCGCGAGCGACCGGGCCTGCGGATGGCGGCCGATCGTCGCCAGCGCGTCGGCTTCGAGCCGGCGGCGTTGCGCGGGATCGCGGACGAGTTCGACGCACGCCTCCACCAGCGCGTCGTACGGCGCCGCTCGGAAGCCGTTGGCGTAATCGGGATCGACCGACGTCGTCGGCGACACCTCGCCGACGATCGCCTTGCCGTTCGTCATCAGATAGAACGCGCGCACCACCTCGAAAATGTGCGACGCGTAGTGATGCAGGTTCAGCACGACCTTCGCGCGCGCGATGAAGGCGTCGCGCTCGGCGCCGTAGAGGCCGCCGCTGACGATCCCGACGTTCAGCCCGCGCGCCTGCAGCGCCTCGAGAATCGCCGCGCGGCGCGGGCCGATCGTGCCGTAGAACAGCACGTCGATGTCCTGTTCGACGTCATCCGGAATGCGACGCAGCTTCGGATGGAAGCCGAGCTTCAGGTAGCGCGCGTGCCCGATGCCGAGGCTGTGCAGCTTCGCGAGGTTGCGCTCGCTGTAGTCCCAGGTTTCGTATCGCGACGCCCAGCGGTAGATGGCCTCGTTCCACGGCTGTTCGTCGACGTGCAGCTGCTCGGTGTTGACGACGATCGTGTCGGCCGGCACGTGCTCGGTCGCGCGTGGATCGGCGAGATGGCAGCCGATCAGGATGTTCCGCGCATCCGGCATCATGTTGTTCTCGTTGACGTGCACGACGTGGCCGAGATCGCCGAGCCCGTACGCGATCACCTCGGCGAGTTCCGTGAAGGCGCCCGAATGCGCGTAGCCGGGCGGGCGGACGATGCAGAGGTTGTAATCCATGACGAATCTCCTGTCGGCGTGGCGGCGGTCAGCCGGCCAGCCGACGAAGATCGGCGGCGACCGCGTCCATGACCGGCTGCCAGTCGGCGAACGTCGTCTGCCGATACAGCGACGCGCTCGGGTAGAACGGGCTGTCGCGGCGGTCGTGCTGCCAGACCCAGTGCGGGTTCGCATCGAGCAGCACCCACGTGCGCCGGCCGAGCGCGCCGCTCAGGTGCGCGGCCGACGTGCAGACGGTGATCACGAGATCGAGTGCGCCGATGAAGGCGGCGGTATCGTCGACCGTGCGCCATTCGCGCGTGCAGTCGTTCACGACGAAACCCGCCGCGCGAGCGGCTTCGATGTCGTGCTGCGCGCCCGGTTGCAGCGAGTAGAACGCGACGTCCTGCTGCAGAGGGTCGAACGCGTCGGCATAACGTTCGAGCCCCACGCGGCGAAAGCGGTTGCGCTGGTGCGACAGACTGCCCGTCCACGCGAGGCCGACCTTCAGCCGCTGTTCGCCCGCGAGCGCTGCGCGCCACGCGTCGACGGCTGCCGCGTCGGCGTGGAGGTACGGTGCCGTCGCGGCGAGCGCATCGCCGTCGAGGCCGAGCATCCCGGGGATGCTCATCAGCGGCAGCTCGACGTCGAACGCGGGCAGATCCTCGATGCGCGTGCTGGTGTCGAACACGTCGACATGCGTTGCCAGACTGCGCCCGAACAGGCCGCCCATCACCGGAAACGCGTTCCACACGATCCGGCCGCCTTCGCGATGCACGCGTTCCGCGAGCAGTGGCACGTAGCGGCAGAACTGCAGTGCGTCACCGAGGCCCTGTTCGCCCCACACGAGCAGTGTCTTGCCCTTCAGCGATTCGCCGCGCCAGCGCGGCCCGGGAAACACCGGCAGGTTGCCGCGCAGTTCGGCCGAGCCTTCCCAGCGCGCTTCGTAATGGGGCCAGCCCGACGCGAAATCGCCGCGTGCGAGCTGGAGCAGCGACAGATTGTGGCGATACGTCGGGTTGTGCGGCGCGAGTTCGACCGCGCGTTGCGCATGCGTTTCGGCCTGGCCCCACCATTGCGCTTCCTTCATCGCCGTCGACGCGTTGTTCACGGCCAGCGCGCTGTCGGGCGCCAGCGCGACCGCACGGGTGGCCGCGCGCAATGCGCCGTCGAGATCGAAGCGGTCGATGCGCGTGACCACCGCATTGGTCCACGCGCGTGCGTCGTCGGGATCGTCGTCGAGCGCGCCTTCGATGAGCGCGAATTCCAGATCGGGATCGCCTTCCGTCAGCCGGATCGCGAGCGCGAGATTGTTCTTCAGCGACGGCCACGCGGGCGCGAGCTCGAGCGTGCGGCGATAGGGCGCGATCGCATCCGCGTGGCGTCCCGCCATCTGCATCGCATAGCCGCAGTTGAATGCCGCTGCCGGCGACGCCGGACGCAGTTTCCAATGGGCGGCGGCCAGTTGGGCGGCGGATTCGACTTCGCCGCGCTCGATCAGCGTTTGTGTGGCGGTGGAGACGGCGTCGTCATCGACGTCGACCGAGGCGGCATCGGCCTGCGTGGCGAGCATCGTGTCGTCGGTGTCGGCGAGCGTGGGCGTGTCGTGAGGCGAGATCTGCATGTCGGGGCTCCGGAGGGCCGGCCGCGTTCGAGGCGGCGGCCGGTGGCGGGGTTCGTCGTGAGGGCGCCAGCGGCTTGCACGCATGGGCACAAGCAGCATGGCGCCGGCTTGACGTCCACTTTATGGATCCGCACCCGGCAACTGAATAAGACTAGTCCGAATCGATGAGGCATCCGCGATGCATCCCCCGGTAACGAACGCGCCGTTCGGTCGCGTTTGTAGTCCCAGTCCTATTTTTGGGTTCGCCGCTCGCCAATAAGACTCGTCTGATAGAGATCGCGTGCAGCGATCTTTGTAATACGCAGTATTCCGGCCGACGTCGTTCGGCAACTATCAGACAGGGAGTACTGACGATGAGCGCAGCAGATTTTCTGGTGAAAGGCACCGTGATCGGGATGGTCGCGAGCGCGGCCACGGTCGGGATGGTCCACGTGGCGGTCGAGTTCGGCACGCGCTGGTCGTCGAGCGGCATGGTCGTGACGATGGCGACCGCGTTGCTGATGGCGATGCTGCTGCTCGTTCCGCCGCTCGTGACCGCATGGCGCAACCGCAACGATGTGGTCGATCCGTTCTACGAGCCGGCGGCGTTGAAGCCGATGTTGCAGGGACGGACGATCGGCATCGTCGTCGGCATCGTGTTCGGCATTTCGATCGTGACGGGGTGGTGACGATGTCGACGCCCGTTACCGATCTTCGCGACGCGACCATCGCACCTGTACGCGCTTGCGCCGTCGATGTGCCGTCCGTCAGCAAGACGCTTCGCGTGATTTCGCTGCAAGGCGAGCGTGGCCGCCGCGACGCGTTTCGTGCGAACAATCCGACGCTCGCGTTCGAATTCGTCGACGCGATCGACGGCCGTGCGCTGTCGGACGACGATATCGCACGAAGCGGCCTGTTCGCGCCGGCGTTGCCGTACACGCGCGGCGCGATCGGCATCGCGATGACCACGCATCGCCTGTGGACCGACATCGCCGCAGGCAGCGAACTCGTGACGATCGTCGAGGACGACGCGATCTTTCGCCCGGACTTCGACGAAACGGCGATGCAGTTCCTCGCCGCGCATGCCGGCCGTTACGACTTCGTCGCATGGGGCTACAACTTCGATTCGATCCTGCGCGGCGCGATCTTCAACAGCCGCACGCCGGTGACGATGCGCTTCGACGAGGCGGCGCTCGCGCAGGCCGTCGACGATTTCCGCACCGATCGCGGGCCCGTGCTCGTGATGGACCTGCTCGAGTTCTACGGGATCTGCGCGTACACGATCTCGCCGGCTGGTGCGCGCTTCCTGCTCGATCATTGTTTTCCGCTGCAACCGGAGACGCTGTTCTCCCACGGGCTCGGCCGCACGCTGCCGAACTACGGGATCGACGTTGCGATGAACAAGTTCTATGGCGCGATGCGCAGCGTCGCTGCATTTCCACCGCTCGCCGTGACGATGAACGCGCGCGAGACGTCGACGATTCAACGGTGACGTCGTGCGGAATAGGACCAGGCTGATTGTGCGGATGCCGTATGCGCTTCGACAATGCGTAGGTCGGGCAGCTGCATGGTACGCGCCCGATACCTCGTATCCGAAGCCACGCTTCGTTGGACGCGCTGCCCGTTCGCCGGGCAGCGCATTTTTCTCCGCGCGAGGCCGGCACGAGCGACGTTGCCGGCGCGGCCCGGTCAGGATGGCGAGAGGTGAATGCCTTGCGGCGACCGGTGGGCTCGGTCGCATCTGCACCGTTCGGGTCGCAGGTTGGGAGAACGCTGCCACATGCGAGCGCAGGGCATTCATCTCTGTCGTTCCCTCCGTCGGTCACCTGTGCCTCGCAGACGGCGGTGACTCTGCTCGGCAACGCGCGGCCGGCTCGACCGGCTCGCGCTTCAGGTCTGGTCGTGACGCGATCGCGCGCGCGGCCTGTCAGACACCGACCCGGTCGGTTGTCCGCGGTGAAGCTGCCGCACCTCCACACGGCCGCCATCGCGTGCGGCACCTCCCTCCATCGATGAAGGAATCGTCATGAAGAAGCATCACATTTCCATTGTTTCCACCCTGATCGCACTCGCGTGCGCCTGCGGCGCCCCTGTCGCACGCGCCGCAGGCACGAAAACCGAAACGCCGCTGCCGCCGGGCGTCGAAGCGGTCGTCAACGACACGCCTATCGCGCGCAGCGACGTGGACAGCATGATCGAAGCCACCGGGCAGGCCGCCACGCCCGAATTGCGCGCGCAGGCCAAGCGCGAGCTGATCGCCCAGCACCTGGTCGAGCAGGCGGCGGAAAAGGCCAACTACGGTAGCCGCCCCGAAGTGAATCGCGTCGTGATGCGGGCGCGCACGGTCGCGGCGACGGATCTCTACCTGCGCGACAACCTGCGCCCGCAAGCGGTGACCGACGCGCAGGTGAAGGCGCGTTACGACGACGTCGTCGCGAATGCCGCGCAGTTCGAATATCGCGCGGACGTGATCGCCGTGGCCGATCCGGCCGAAGTGAACGCGCTGGTCGCGGAGCTGAAGCAGGGCGCGGCGTTCGACGCGGTGGCGAAGAAGTACAACACGACGCCGAACGGCGGCGTCGCGCAGTGGGTCGAGTTGCGCACGCCGGTGGCCGAGGGGAAGACGGGCGGTTTGCCGTTGCCGCTCGCGCAGGCGATCACGTCGCTGCAGCCGGGCGCCGTCGCGGGCCCGATCCGGGTCGGCAACGCGTTCGCGATCGTGAAACTCGACGAGAAGCGTGCGACGGTCGTGCCGACCTTCGAGACGGCGAAGAACGTGCTGCGTCAGCAGCTGGAAGCGCAGGCGCAGCAGCGCGCGATGACGGCGCTGGTCGACAAGCTGGCCGGGCAGGCGACGATCCAGCAGTAAGTGGGTGTATCAGGAGGACGGTGGATCGGTGATCCGCCGGGGTAGCCGCTACCGTGAACCACGGTGGCGGCTTTTTTCTTTTGTGTCGAGCACGTATGGCCGCTATTATTTGAACTTCATTCGCGCAGCATTGTGGGTGTTGTCCACAGGTAATCGAAGGAGGCAATCAACGATGACAGATTCTTGCGCAACCGAAGATCGGTATGTTCCGGTGCCGCGTACCGCGGCCGACACGGCGCGCCTGCTTGCCGATCCGGCCATCAAGGCGGCATACGATGAGATGGCGGATGAGTTCGCTGCCCTTCGCGCACGACTCGAACAGAATCAGCCTGGTCCGATTGGTTGTAACGGTTATTCACGTTAAATTGATCGAGTGTGGCACCGGAGCCGCTTCGGCGGCGGCCGTTGGGCCCGGCCGTCGTCATGCTATGTATTTTAGCACTACTCCTAACGCTGCCTTATGCGAGCGCTGATGCGCTTCCGGCCGCCACACACTTTTTCTATCGGGAAGTGCTCCGCTTCGTAGCGTGCGATCAGGTCCGCCAGAACCTTCAGTTCTTCGCCCTGCGGTGTGCCTGGCGCGGGATCAAACTCGACAAGCGCGGATACCGCCTTCAGTGCGGCCTCGTAATCGGCTTCGGTTCGAATCGGTTGACTGTCCATCCCGTTGATCATTGCGATTGGTTGCTTTTCTCGTGCTGTCCGTTGCAGACAAGCGCGTCGGACTGTCGTATTTCAGCGCACGTCCGGCTGAAGCATCGCGACGCCGGACGTGAAGGCCCGTAGCGGCGGGCCCTTAGTCAGCCCGTCAGACCGAAACCGTAATCCCCGCCGGCCCGAATTCCCCCGCCGGCTTCACCACGATCTCCACATGCTGGCCGAACGACGCCAGCGTCAGCATCAGTTGATCCAGCGTTACATTCCGGAGCCGCTCGCGCTGCTCGGGCGTGACCACCGGCCGTGCCATTTCGGCGAGCGCCGCCGCCTCTTCCTCGGTCAGGCCGCGCGACGCCATCAATGCGTTGAGCTTCAGTACGAGCACGGATTTGGCCGCCAGTTCGCCGACGTCGTAATAGTCGAAATCGTCCGGCACGTTGTCGGGGTGTTGATTCGATGCGTCGTAGTTCATTACGCCTCCTCCGCCATCATCGACGGTTGCCGCTGTTGCCCGGTGCCGCAATCGACATCGGGAAATCCATCCTTTCCGACAGGGCTCGGGTCCGCCTCATCGATCGGCGTGATCACCAGCCGCTTGTGCGACACCTCGATATGCAGACGCTGTTCGGGATCGAAACCCGCCGCCTCGATCCATCGGCCGGACAGTTTCATCCACAGATGCACGACAGGCGGCGCCATGTCGGCGAGCCTGATATGCGGAACGATACGGCGGGATTGTAGAGACGAACGCGGGGAGACAAAACGATCGCGGAAATACGTCGGTGCGTTATGATTCGCGCCAGCCATGGTCAACGCCTATGAAGTTGGTTGTGGTCAGCGGCCCGCAGGTGCTGTTTCACCTGCGGGCCGCGCTCGTTTACGCAACGGATTTCGAGTACCGCTTCCTCACATGCATCGCATGTCGAAGCGACCGGAGAATCCTGGCGAAAACGTGCAACCACTGTAGCCGAGAACATCCGGTGTCATGGATCGGTCACGTACGAATTTATCGATGTTGGCCATCCGGCCTATGCATCGACGCTTGCTGCATAACGAATCCGGCGCGATCGCGTCGGCTGGATGCGTCGTCGATTCATTCCCGATGTGTCAGAAATCGTTTCAGTCGACGATTCGATCAGCCTGCCGCACGCCGCATCAGGATCTCGTTCGCGCTCTGTCGATAGCGCTCGAACTCTCGCGCGAACGCCGCCGCATCCCCGGCCAGCGCCAGCGCTTCCATCGACGCGCAGAGCCCTGAAATCTCCCGCTCGCCGATCATCGCGAACGCACCGCGCATGCTGTGAATCTCCGAACGCGCGACCTTCAGATCGCCGTCCTGCAACGCTCGCGCGATGGTCGCGCTCGAACGTCGCGTCGCATCGACGAGCACCGTGTGCAGGTCTTTCGGCAACGGGCCGGGGACGCGCGCGGGTACGGGCGGATACGTCGGCCGCCGCCACGTCCCCGCGTACTTCGCGATCGCCTGCTCGAGCGATTTCAGCGACGTCGGCTTCGTGACGATTTCGTCGATACCCGCTTCCCACGCCAGCCGCAACTCGTCCGGTTCGGCATGCGCGGTGACCGCCAGGATCGGCTGCACGCGGCCGCGCTCGCGCAGCACGCGGGCGAACGCATAGCCGTCGAGGCCCGGCATGTTGAGGTCGGTGAGCACGACCGCATAGTCGTGGCGGTCCACCAGATCGAGCGCGTCGGCGACGTTCGACGCGATATCGGCCTGATAGCCGAGTACGTCCAGCTGATCGTGGACGAGCGAACGGTTGACGGGATTGTCGTCGACGAACAGCACGCGTACGTCCGGCGCGTCGTCGCTCGAAAGCGCTTGCGCGGCGCCCGGCTGGCGATCGAGCGGCAGCGGCAACGTGACGACGAACGTCGAACCCACGCCCGGCACGCTGTTCGCGTCGATACGCCCGCCCATCGATTCGGCGAGCTTGTAGCTCAGCGCGAGGCCGATGCCGGTGCCGCCGAAGCGGCGCGCGATCGATTCGTCGGCTTGCGCGAACGGCTCGAACACGTGCGCCAGCTGATCGGCCGTCATGCCGATGCCCGAATCGCTGACGCGGATCGTCACGGGCGTCGCGTCGCCCGACGGCGCCGACACCGACAACGCCACTGCGCCGCGGTCGGTGAACTTGATCGCGTTGCTGACGAGGTTGACGACGATCTGCCGCACGCGCATCGGGTCGCCGAGATACGTGTGCGTGACCGCCGGATCGACGTCGATGCGCAATGCGATGCCCTTCGCGCCGGCCACCGGCTCGAACAGGTCCGCGACGTCGCGCATCAGCTCGTCGATCCGGAAGCTGGTCGCTTCGAGCGTCATCCGGTCGGCTTCGATCTTCGTCATGTCCAGCACGTTGTTCAGCATGTCGAGCAGCATCCGCGCGGCCGACGTGACCGCATGCAGGCGTGGTTTCTGCCGGCTCGGGTCCGGCGCCTTGTCGAGCAGTTCGAGATTGCCGAGCATCGCGTTCAGCGGCGTGCGGATCTCGTGGCTGATCGTCGCGAGGAACGTCGACTTCGCGCGGTTCGCGCTGTCGAGCGCGCGTTCGGCGTCGGCGCGCGTCGTGATGTCGGAGAAGCTGCACAGCAGCGCATCCTTGCCCTTGTAGCGCACGCGCACGAAGTTGACGAGCAGGTCGCGCGCACGGCCGTCGCCGAGCGTCACCGGCAGTTCGACGTCGAGCTGTACGGGCGATGCGTCCGCGTGTTCGCGATAGCGCGCCAGCAGCCGCTCGTGCAGCGGCGGATCGCCGGCCTCGCGTTCGTATAGTTCGAGCATCCGGTTGCGCAGCAGCACCTGTCGCGTGTCGGGCGATACGAGGCCGATGCCGAACGGCGCGGTCGCGACGATCGTGCGGCTCATCCGCTCGCTTTCGAACACGCGGCGCGAGCGGCGGAACAGCGGCGCGAACACCCGCAGGTCGAACGCGATCACGAGCATCCATAGCACGATGAGGATCGTTGCAGTGGTGCCGAACTCGCGCAGCATCGTCGACCAGATCGCAAAGGCGATCGTGCGCCACGAGTACGCATAGACGATCGCGTAGCCGGTGTCCGAAATCCGGTCGCTGATCGTGAACACGCCGTGACGGTAGCTTTCGTCGAAATGCGCGAGACCGCGCTGCCACGTGCCTTCCGCCAGCGCGTGCTTCATCAGCGCGGCGCCGTCTTCCGCGTCGCCGGTGCGGTCGACATCGAGCAGCACGCGGCCGTTTTCGTCGATCAGCATCGCGACCGCATCGGCCGGCGCGTGCTTCATGCGATCGGCGATCGCGTCGACGTCGAAGTCGCTCACGAAGGTCATGAAATGCTGCTGTCCGTCGAAGGCGGGTTCGACGAGACGGAAGACCGTCTTGCCGGTCAGCGGATCGATCGCCGGCGCCTGCCATGCGATCCGGCGCGACAGGCGCCAGTAGCGCGCGACAGCCGGATCGGACCAGTCGGCCACGTCGAATGCGAGGTGCTGGATCAACGCATGCGTGTCACGCACGCCGATGCGCGCGAGCAGGTCGGGATACGGCATCGACGGCGGCGGCGTGATCGCGATCACGTTGCGGTCGGGGCTGTATGCATAGCCGCGCACCGCGCGGCCGGTCTGCCGCTCGGCAGCTGCGACGGAAATCGTCTGGCGCTCCATCAACTGCACGTAGCGATCGGTTTCGTGGTCGGCGAGCGCCTTCGGCGACGCGGCCACGAAGATCTCGCTCACGCCGGGCATCGGGGCGAGCAGCACGTGCCCGTCTTTTCTCAGTGCATCGGAGGCTTCGCGCGCATGCGGCGGATGGCCGTTCCACAACAGCTCGGCATTGATCACCGCGCGGCGCATCGATGCCTGTTTCGCATCCATTTCCAGTTGCACGAGCGCCTTGTGCGTCGCGAACAGGTCGCGGCGCTCGGCGATGTAGTCGCGCACCGACCCGACCAGCAGGATACCGGCCGCGATCAGGATCACGAGCGACAGCACGACCGCACCGCCGTACAGCGTGAAGCGCTGATACCGGTTCAGCAGGCTCAGGTCGTGCGCATCGTCGTCGATCGACGCGAACGGCGCGCTGGCGTCCGTATGGGACGCGAAGAGATGGCGGATGGGCATGAGACGAAGACCGGTGAATCAATGCGCAAATCGGGAGACGCGCTACGGCGATGCCGGAACGCGGACGATATCCGCGAGCCGCACGACGGCGGCGCGATGCGCGGCCGGCTCGGGGAACGGGAAAATTATCGGGATAGCGGGCGGGTCTGTATGTAGGGCAGTCCGAAACACTCGCGCGCGATGGATAGGACCAGTCCTATTCAGGCAATCGGCGGCGCGGTGCGTATATAAGGCTTGCCGCGCGCTCGTGTCAAACGGAATCGTTCGAGAGAGCGGCGTGTCGTGCCGTGTCTGGCACGGCCGATTGTCAAGCAACGTCATGTTAGGACTGGGCCTACGAAATAAGTCGTCGCACGTCCAGCCGTCTGATTATCGAAATGACAGGCGATCAATACATTGGCATCTGTGGACGAGGAGCGTCCTTCTTCCCTTTTCTCTACAGAGGCAATCAACATGAACAAGAGTTATCGCACCGTCTGGAACGCGACGACGGGTACATGGACGGCGGTAGCCGAAACGGCGCGGATGCGCACGAAATCGAAGTCGAATACCGCGATGCGGTCGTCGGTCACGGCGGCCGTGGCGGTGATGGCCGGAGTAGGTGGTGGCACGGCGTCTGTCGATGCGATGGCGCAGGCGACGGGAGGTGGACTTAATCTGTGCTCGACCACGACCGCTGCGAACGGCGTGAGGTACGGGCAAACCTTTGGTGCGCTGTCGAACACGACTGCTGCGAACTGTGCGCCAATTAATACTAGTCTGGCTGCGTACCAAGGGCACGCGCCCGCTTTTATCCTCGCTAACAATGCCGGCACGAACGGAAGCGGCACTGGCGCCTCGGCCCCTACGGCGTCCGTGATGGGGGGGACTGATGGACATCTGGTCGTGTACGGCGCGAACGGCGTGCACATCAGCGGGCCCGCCGATTTCAACAACAACGTCAACATGACGAACCACCGCATCACGGGTCTGGCCGCAGGGACGGCCGGGACGGATGCCGTTAACCTCAATCAGTTGAATTCGGCGATCGCAGCGGCTGCAACGACGTCGAACCCGTACGTCGTGACGAATACGGGTACATATGCGGCCGCAACGGCGGCGCGCGCAGGCGGCAGCGCGACGGCAATCGGGGCGAACGCGAATGCCGGTGGTACGTCGGCCGTGGCGCTGGGCGGGAATACCGTTGCGACCGGCCAGAATGCCGTGGCGCTCGGCACGCTCGCGAATGCGACCGGCAGTGAAACCGTCGCGGTTGGCGTGAGCGCACGCGCGACGGGGAACAATTCGACGGCGATGGGCCGGGGCGCGGCGGCGGTGTCGTCCAATGCGACTTCCGTCGGCTATAGCTCCTATGCGGGCGCCGACGGCGCGACGGCACTCGGCACGACGGCGAGCGCCGTCGGCGCGAACGCCATCGCAGTCGGTCGCGGCGCGAGCACCAGCGGAACCTACGGCTCCGCGATCGGCTATTCCGCCAATGCAACCACGAACGCCGTTGCGATCGGCGTGCTCGCGAATGCGACGTCGGCGTCGAGCGTTGCATTGGGCGAGCGCGCGAGCGCGACGGGCGCGACTGCGACCGCACTCGGTCGCGGGGCGCTGGCCAGCGGGACGAATTCGGTCGCGCTCGGCGCGAACTCGGTTGGCGATCGCAACAATGCGGTGTCGGTCGGGTCGACGTCGCAGCAACGGCAGATCGTCAACGTGGCTGCCGGTACGCAGAATACGGATGCCGTGAACCTCGGCCAGATGAATACGGCGCTGTCGACGAAGGCGGACAACACGTATTTCAAGGTCAATTCCACCGGTGCGGCAGCTGATGCGGCGGGCGGCAATGCGACGGCAATCGGCCAGAACGCCAAAGCGAATGGCCGCAGCAGTATCGCGATGGGCATCAATGCACGGGCAGACGGCATCGCCACCACCGTGATCGGTACGGATGCGGTGATCGAGGAAGGCGCAAACCCGGCCGGCGGTACCTACAGCGCCCAGAACAGTCTGGCGTTGGGCAACGGCGCGCGCGTGTCGGCCACCAGCGGCAATGCGCGCAACAGCGTCGCGCTGGGCAACGGCTCCCGTGTCTCGGCGGACAGCGCTGTGGCAATCGGCAACAGCTCCGTGGCTGATACGGCTAATACGGTGTCGGTGGGTAACAGCACCACGCAACGCCGTATCGTGAACGTCGCGGCCGGCATGCAAGCCACCGACGCGGTTAACGTCGGCCAATTGTCCGGCGTGACCAAGGCACTTGGCGGCGGGGCAGCGGTCGACGGGAGTGGCAACGTCACGCAGCCGACCTACAAGGTGGCCGGAACCGACTACCACAACGTCGGCGACGCGCTCGATGCGCTGGCCGCGAACGGCGGCAGCGATCCGAACGCTGTTACCTATGACAGTGCGACGCAGGACAAGGTCACGCTGAAGGGCGCGGGCGGCACGACGCTGTCGAACGTGAAGGCCGGTGTGGCGGACATGGATGCGGTGAACGTTTCGCAACTGAAGGGTTCGGGCCTGATCGGCGACGACGGCAAGTCGATCGCCGCGGTGACGTACGACCGTAACGCGGACGGCACGCCGAACTACGGCACGGTGACGCTGGGTAACGGCGCAGGTCCGACGCAGATCAAGAACGTCGCGGACGCAACGGACGATCACGACGCACTGAACCTCGGTCAGCTGAAGGACGCGGGCCTGGTGGGCGACGATGGCTCGGGCAACCTGACGTCGCTGGCGGTGACGTACGACGGCGCGACGAAAGACAGCGTGACGCTGGGCGGCGTTGGCGCGACCACGCCGGTGGCGATCCATAACGTCAAGGATGGCGAACTGTCGGCGACGAGCAAGGATGCCGTGAACGGTTCGCAGCTGTTCGCGACGAACCAGAACCTGAGCGACCTGAAGGATTCGCTGAAGGATGGCGGCGTGATCGACCCGATCACGGGCGAATCGCTGGCTGTCGTGTACGACGGCAACGCGAAGGACACCGTGACGCTGAAGGGCACGGACGGCACGACGCTGTCGAACGTGAAGGCGGGTGTTGCCGACATGGACGCGGTGAACGTGAGCCAGCTGAAGGGCTCGGGCCTGATCGGCGACGACGGCAAGTCGATCGCCGCGGTCACGTACGACCGTAACGCGGACGGCACGCCGAACTACGGCACGGTGACGCTGGGTAACGGCGCGGGTCCGACGCAGATCAAGAACGTCGCGGACGCGACGGACGATCACGACGCACTGAACCTCGGCCAGCTGAAAGACGCGGGCCTGGTGGGCGACGACGGCGCGGGCAACCTGACGTCGCTGGCAGTGACGTACGACGGCGCGGCGAAAGACAGCGTGACGCTGGGCGGCGTTGGCGCGACCACGCCGGTAGCGATCCACAACGTCAAGGATGGCGAACTGTCGGCGACGAGCAAGGACGCCGTGAATGGTTCGCAGCTGTTCGCGACGAACACGCGTGTCGGCAATCTCGAAGACTCGCTGAAGGATGGCGGCGTGATCGACCCGGTCACGGGCGAATCGCTGGCCGTGGTGTACGACGGCAATGCGAAGGACACCGTGACGCTGAAGGGCACGAACGGCACGACGCTGTCGAACGTGAAGGCCGGTGTTGCCGACATGGACGCGGTGAACGTTTCGCAGCTGAAGGGTTCGGGCCTGATCGGCGACGACGGCAAGTCGATCGCCGCGGTCACGTACGACCGTCTCACGGACGGCACGCCGAACTACGGCTCGGTGACGCTGGGCAATGGCGCGGGTCCGACGCAGATCAAGAACGTCGCGGACGCGACGGACGATCACGACGCACTGAACCTCGGCCAGCTGAAGGACGCGGGCTTGGTCGGTGACGACGGCAAGGGCAACCTGACGTCGATGGCGGTGACGTACGACGGCGCGGCGCGTGACAAGGTGACGCTGGCCGGCACGGACGGCACGACGCTGTCGAACGTGAAGGCGGGCGTGGCGAACATGGACGCGGTGAACGTAGGCCAGCTGAAGGACTCGGGCCTGATCGGAGACGACGGCAAGTCGATCGCCGCGGTCACGTACGACCGTAACGCGGACGGCACGCCGAACTACGGCACGGTGACGCTTGGTAACGGCGCAGGCCCGACGCAGCTGAAGAACGTCGCGGACGCGACGGACGACGGCGATGCGCTGAACCTCGGCCAGTTGAAGGACGCGGGCCTGGTCGGCGACGACGGCAAGGGCAACCTGACGTCGATGGCGGTGACGTACGACGGCGCGGCGAAGGACAGCGTGACGCTGGGCGGCGTTGGCGCGACCACGCCGGTGGCGATCCACAACGTCAAGGATGGCGAACTGTCGGCGACGAGCAAGGACGCCGTGAACGGTTCGCAGCTGTTCGCGACGAACCAGAACCTGAGCGACCTGAAGGACTCGCTGAAGGATGGTGGCGTGATCGACCCGGTCACGGGCGAATCGCTGGCTGTCGTGTACGACGGCAACGCGAAGGACACCGTGACGCTGAAGGGCGCGGACGGCACGACGTTGTCGAACGTGAAGGCCGGCGTGGCCGACATGGACGCGGTGAACGTTTCGCAGCTGAAGGGCTCCGGCCTGATCGGAGACGACGGCAAGTCGATCGCCGCGGTCACGTACGACCGTAACGCGGACGGCACGCCGAACTACGGCTCGGTGACGCTGGGTAACGGCGCGGGTCCGACGCAGATCAAGAACGTCGCGACGGGCGTCGACGACCTCGACGCGGTCAACGTCAAGCAACTGAACACGGGCTTGTCGGACCTCCGCGACGAGATTAACGGCCAGGGTCTGCGCTTCGTCAAGGTCAACGCCGACCCGGTCACGGGCACGCCGGCTGTCGCCAGCGGCGCGCTCGCGGTCGCCATCGGTTCCGACGCACGGGCGACCAGCGCGAACTCGCTGGCGCTCGGCAGCGGTGCGCGCGTGACCGGCAACGGTTCGGTCGCGATCGGCTACAACTCGGTCGCGAACCAGAACAACGTCGTGTCGGTCGGCGACGTGGGCCGCGAACGCAAGATCGTCAACGTGGCGGACGGCGACGTCGCATTCCAGAGCACGGACGCGGTCAACGGCGGCCAGCTGTATGCGGCGCTGAACGACCTGTCGACGTCGGTGAGCTCGAAGACGCAACAGGCGATCGACAGCTTCTCGTCGGAGATCGACAAGAAGACGAAGGCCGCGATCGACGAGGTGAGTTCGCGCTCGATGCAGACGATGGACGTCAGCGACCCGCTCGTCGCGATCGAAGGCCTGCAGGGCAACAACGTCGCGTCGCTGAACGGCGCGGATCCGGCTACCGCAACGGCGGCCGCGATCGGCTCGTCGACGGCGGCAAGCGGCGCCAATGCGGTGGCGGTCGGCCTCCAGAGCGGCGCGGGTTCGAACAACTCGGTCGCGATCGGTAGCTTCGCGCAGACCGGCGCCGGCCAGGACTACTCGGTCGCCATGGGTTCGAACGTCCAGACGAACGGCACGCAGGCCGTCGCGCTGGGTGCGAACGCACAGGCGAACGGCGACTACGCGCTGGCGGTCGGCAACAACGGTGCGCAGGCAATCGGCGACGGCTCGATCGCCGTCGGTAACGCCGCGAACGTGCGGGCCGGCTCGACCAACGCGATCGCGATGGGTACCGGTGCGAACGTCGCACGCGGCGTCGAAGGCGCGATGGCGCTCGGCGCGAACACGACCGCGGGCGCGGCCAACAGCGTCGCGCTCGGCGCGAACGCGTTCTCGAATCGTGCGAACTCGGTGTCCGTCGGCCGTGCGGGTGCCGAACGCCAGGTCGTCAACGTCGCGGCAGGCACGCAGGCGACCGATGCGGTCAACGTCAGCCAGTTGAAGGGCGTGACCGACGCGCTCGGCGGCGGTGCGGCAGTGGGCGCGGACGGCACGGTGACGAGCCCGACGTACTCGCTGGCCGATCCGGCGGATGCATCGCAGTCGAAGTCGTACAACAACGTGGGAGACGCGCTGTCGAACCTCGACGGCCGTACGACGACGAACACGCAGAACATCACCGTGATCAACAAGCAACTGGCCGATTCGGGTCTGGTCGATCCGGTGACCGGTCAGTCGATCACCGCGGTGACGTACGACCGCAACGCGGACGGCACGCCGAACCTCGGTTCGGTGACGCTGGGCGGCGCGGGCGCGACGGCTCCGGTGGCGCTGAAGAACGTCGCGGACGCGAAGGACGACCACGATGCGCTGAACCTCGGCCAGCTGAAGGACGCGGGCCTGGTGGGCGACGACGGCGCGGGCAACCTGACGTCGATGGCGGTGACGTACGACGGTGCGGCGAAGGACAAGGTGACGCTGGCCGGCGCGGACGGCACGACGCTTGCGAACGTGAAGGCGGGCGTGGCTGACATGGACGCGGTGAACGTTTCGCAGTTGAAGGGCTCGGGCCTGATCGGCGACGACGGCAAGGCGATCGCCGCGGTCACGTACGACCGTAACGCGGACGGCACGCCGAACTACGGTTCGGTGACGCTGGGTAACGGCGCAGGCCCGACGCAGCTGAAGAACGTGGCGGACGCGACGGACGACGGCGATGCGCTGAACCTTGGCCAGCTGAAGGAGGCAGGCCTGGTGGGCGACGACGGCACGGGCAACCTCACGTCGCTTGCAGTGACGTACGACGGCGCGGCGAAGGACAGCATCACGCTGGGCGGCACGGGCGCGACCACGCCGGTGGCGATCCACAACGTCAAGGATGGCGAACTGTCGGCGACGAGCAAGGACGCCGTGAACGGTTCGCAGCTGTTCGCAACGAACCAGAACCTGAGCGACCTGAAGGACTCGCTGAAGGACGGCGGCGTGATCGACCCGGTCACGGGCGAATCGCTGGCTGTCGTGTACGACGGCAACGCGAAGGACACCGTGACGCTGAAGGGCGCGGACGGCACGACGCTGTCGAACGTGAAGGCGGGTGTTGCCGACATGGACGCGGTGAACGTGAGCCAGCTGAAGGGCTCGGGCCTGATCGGCGACGACGGCAAGGCGATCGCCGCGGTCACGTACGACCGTCTCGCGGACGGCACGCCGAACTACGGCTCGGTGACGCTGGGCAATGGCGCGGGGCCGACGCAGATCAAGAACGTCGCGGATGCGACGGACGACCATGATGCGATCAACTACAACCAGTTGAAGCAGTACGTCGCGGACAACTCGGGCGGTTCGGGCAATCCGCTGGCCGTCGGCTATGACGACGACACCAAGGCTCGTGTCACGCTGCAAGGCGGCGCGGACGGCACGACGATCACGAACGTGAAGGCGGGCGCGGTCACGGCCACGAGCACGGACGCGATCAACGGTGCGCAGCTGCACGGCACGGCGCAAAGCGTGGCCGATTCGCTGGGCGGCGGCGCGACCGTGGGCGCGGACGGCACGGTGACGAACCCGACGTACTCGCTGGCGGATCCGGCGGATGCGTCGCAGTCGAAGTCGTACAACAACGTGGGCGATGCACTGTCGAACCTCGACGGCCGTACGACGACGAACACGCAGAACATCACCGTGATCAACAAGCAGCTGGCCGATTCGGGTCTGGTCGACCCGGCAACGGGCCAGTCGATCGCGGCGGTGACGTACGACCGCAACGCGGACGGCACGCCGAACCTCGGTTCGGTGACGCTGGGCGGTGCGGGCGCGACGACGCCGGTGGCGTTGAAGAACGTCGCGGACGGCGTGGAGCGTCACGACGCGATCAACGTGGGCCAGTTGCAGGATGCGGGCCTGGTCGCGCCGGTCGATCCGGCGAACCCGGGTGCGGGCCTGACGTCGCTCGCCGTCGCGTACGACGGTGTCGCGAAGGACACGGTCACGCTGAAGGGCGTGGACGGTACGACGCTGTCGAACGTGAAGGCCGGCGTGGCCGACATGGACGCGGTGAACGTGAGCCAGCTGAAGGGTTCTGGCCTGATCGGCGACGACGGCAAGGCGATCGCGGCGGTCACGTACGACCGCAACGCGGACGGCACGCCGAACTACGGTTCGGTGACGCTGGGTAACGGCGCCGGCCCGACGCAACTGAAGAACGTGGCCGACGCGACGGACGACGGCGATGCGCTGAACCTCGGCCAGCTGAAGGGCGCGGGCCTGGTGGGCGACGACGGCAAGGGCAACCTGACGTCGATGGCGGTGACGTACGACGGCGCGGCCAAGGACACCGTGACGCTGGGCGGCGCGGGCGCGACGACGCCGGTCGCACTGAAGAACGTTGCGGACGGCACGGAGCGTCACGACGCGATCAACCTGGGCCAGCTGCAGGACGCAGGCCTGGTTGCGCCGGTCGACCCGACGAACCCGGGTGCGGGCCTGACGTCGCTCGCCGTCGCCTACGACGGCGCCGCGAAGGACACGGTCACGCTGAAGGGCGCGGACGGCACGACGATCACGAACGTGAAGGCGGGCGCGGTCACGGCCACGAGCACGGACGCGATCAACGGTTCGCAGCTGCATGCGACGGCGCAAAGCGTGGCCGATTCGCTGGGCGGCGGCGCGACGGTGGGTGCGGACGGCAAGGTGACGAACCCGACGTACTCGCTGGCGGACCCGGCGGATGCATCGCAGTCGAAGTCGTACAACAACGTGGGCGACGCGCTGTCGAACCTCGACGGCCGTACGACGACGAACACGCAAAACATCACCGTGATCAACAAGCAGCTGGCCGATTCCGGTCTGGTCGACCCGGTGACGGGCCAGTCGATCGCGGCGGTGACGTACGACCGTAATGCGGACGGCACGCCGAACCTCGGTTCGGTGACGCTGGGCGGTGCGGGCGCGACGACTCCGGTGGCGCTGAAGAACGTCGCGGATGGCGTGGACAAGCATGACGCGGTGAACGTCGGTCAGCTGCAGAGCGCGGGCGTGCTGACGCCGATCGACCCGACGAATCCGGGCAAGGGCCTGACGTCGCTCGCCGTGACGTACGACAAGCACGCGGACGGTTCGGCGAACTTCGACCAGATCACGCTGAAGGGCGCGAACGGCACGACGCTGTCGAACGTCAAGGCTGGCGCGGTGAACGCGACCAGCATGGACGCGGTGAACGGCTCGCAGCTGTACGGCGCGTCGAAGAGCGTGGCGGATGCGCTGGGCGGCGGCTCGACGGTCGACGCGAACGGCAACGTGACGAACCCGACGTACACCGTCAACGACAAGACGTACAACAACGTCGGCGACGCGATCGAGAACATCTCGAGCAGCCTCGTCCACGGCTCGATCGGCCTTGTGCAGCAAGACGCGGACACGCGCGAGATCACGGTCGCGAAGGACACGGACGGCACGTCCGTGAACTTCACGGGCACGGCGGGCGACCGCGTGCTGACCGGCGTGGGCGCCGGTGCGGTGAGCGCGACGAGCCGCGACGCGATCAACGGCTCGCAACTGCACGGCACCGCGCAGAGCGTGGCCGACGTGATCGGCGGCGGGACGACGGTCGATGCGGACGGCAAGCTCGCGGATACGTCGATCGAAGTGAACGGCAGCAAGTACAAGACCGTGGCCGAAGCAGTCCAGGCCGCGGCCAAGTACGGCGCGACCGATTCGCTCGCGGTGCGTTACGACCTGAACAAGGACGGCACGGCGAACTACGGCTCGGTGACCCTCGGTGGCTCGGGCGCGGCACCGGTGCGCCTGACCAACGTCGCGGACGGTTCGAGCCGGTATGACGCGGTGAACTTCGGGCAGTTGAGCGAACTGAACGACAAGATCGGCGGCCTCGACGATCGCGTCGGCGAACTGGAGCGGAACCCGGGCACGGGCAATCCGGGCAACGGCGGCGCCGGCAACGACTACTTCGCCGGTACCGACGTGGGCACGGACGGCACGACGAAGGCGAACGCCGGCAGCGGCACGGGCAACACGGCCGCGGGTTCGGGCGCGACGATCGGCACGGGCGCAAGCAACGGCACGGTGATCGGGTCGAACGCGGGCGTGTCGCACAACAACGGCGTGGCCGTCGGCTCCGGGTCGAAGAGTTTGGCCGAAGGCGCGACGGCGATCGGCTCCGGGTCGAATGCGTCGGGCAACCAGTCGGTCGCGATCGGTCAGGGCGCGAATGCGTCGGGTTCGAACTCGGTCGCGCTGGGCGCCGGCTCGACCGCGTACAGCGACGACACCGTGTCGGTCGGCTCCATCGACCGGACGCGCACGATCTCGAACGTGTCGGACGGTGTGAACGCAACCGACGTCGCGACGAAGGGTCAGCTCGATCGCGCGCTGGGCGGGGTCCAGGGCCAGATGAACGAGCTGTCGCGCAACGCGTACTCCGGTATCGCCGCGGCCACCGCGCTGACGATGATCCCGGGTGTCGATCCGGGCAAGACGGTGTCGTTCGGTATCGGCGGCGCGACCTACAAGGGCTATCAGGCGGTGGCGTTCGGGGGCGAGGCCCGCATCACGCAGAACCTGAAGATGAAGGCCGGCGTGGGCATGTCGAGCGGCGGCAACACCGTCGGCGTGGGCGCTTCGTATCAGTGGTAAGCCGCCGGGCGGGGCCTCGCGCCCCGCCTGCGCAGGCGATCCGACTGACTCCATTCAACTTTTTCAGGCGTCCGCTTCACGGCGGACGTTTCACCATGACCATGAAAACCTTGTTGTTGCGCGCCGCATCGATCGGCGCGATCGCGATGGCGCTCGGTGCGTGTACGACGCAATCGGGCGTCACCTACGACATCCGTGCGGTGTCGATTCCCGGCAAGCCGGACACCGTATTCCGCGTGAGCTGCGACGGGCTGCTCGGCAGTGCGAACGCCTGCGCCCGCGCGGCGGAAGAATTCTGCCAGGGCAAGGGCTTCACGCCGCTCGAGATGATCGACCGCGTGTACAGCCGCGCGCCGAAGAAGGACCCGCGCGAGATCACGTTCATGTGCGGCAAGCCGCAGCCGGTCGTGCAGGCCGCGCCGCCGGCGCTGCAACCGGCGCCGCAGCCGGTCCAGCAGCGCCAGGTGCTGCTGCAGGGCGACGCGAACTTCGCGTTCGACAGCGCGGCGTTGACGCCGGACGCGCGCAGCCAGCTCGACCGCTTCGTGCAGGTCAACAGCGGCGTCGAATTCCGCCGCGTGGCGATCACCGGCTTCACCGATTCGACGGGCAGCGACACGCACAATCTCGCGCTGTCGGCTTCGCGGGCCCGCAACGTGATGAACTACCTGCGCAGCAACGGCCTGAAGGCGCAGTCGTTCGTCTCTGAAGGCCTCGGCGCCGCCGATCCGGTGGCGTCCAACGCGACCGCGGAAGGCCGCGCGCAGAACCGTCGCGTCGAGATCCGGATCGATGCGAAGTAACGCGCAACGGATGACGCGCCACCGGTACGCGCGGGGACCCGGTCGGCGCTGAGCCGACGGAAGGACGCTCCCACC
>NZ_JACCQB010000130.1:0-1105 GCF_015712265.1 Burkholderia sp. 9777_1386
TTGCGGCGCCCGAACTGGGCGCGACGGTGATCCGCGCAGTGCTGGAGCGTGCGGGCGTGAAGCCCGAGCAGGTCAGCGAAGTGATCATGGGCCAGGTGCTGACGGCCGGCTCCGGGCAGAACCCGGCGCGGCAGTCGCTGATCAAGGCGGGGCTGCCGAACGCCGTGCCGGGGATGACGATCAACAAGGTGTGCGGCTCGGGCCTGAAGGCCGTGATGCTGGCGGCGAACGCGATCGTCGCGGGCGACGCGGAGATCGTGATCGCGGGTGGCCAGGAGAACATGAGCGCGTCGCCGCACGTGCTGCCGGGCTCGCGTGACGGGTTCCGGATGGGCGACGCGAAGCTGGTCGACACGATGATCGTCGACGGGCTGTGGGACGTGTACAACCAGTACCACATGGGGATCACGGCGGAGAACGTCGCGAAGGAATACGGGATCACGCGCGAAGAGCAGGACGCGTTCGCGGCGCTGTCGCAGAACAAGGCGGAAGCCGCGCAGAAGGCCGGGCGTTTCAACGACGAGATCGTGCCGGTGTCGATTCCGCAACGCAAGGGCGAGCCGCTGCAGTTCGCGACGGACGAGTTCGTGCGTCACGGCGTGACGGCGGAGTCGCTGGCGGGGCTGAAGCCGGCGTTCGCGAAGGACGGCTCGGTGACGGCGGCGAACGCGTCGGGGCTGAACGATGGGGCGGCCGCGGTGCTGGTGATGTCGGCGCAGAAGGCAGCCGCCTTGGGCCTGACGCCGCTGGCGCGGATCAAGGCGTATGCGAACGCGGGCGTGGACCCGAGCGTGATGGGCATGGGCCCGGTGCCGGCGTCGCGCCGTGCGCTGGAGCGCGCGGGCTGGACGCCGGGCGACCTGGACCTGATGGAAATCAACGAGGCGTTCGCGGCGCAGGCGCTGGCGGTGCACAAGCAGATGGGCTGGGACACGTCGAAGGTGAACGTGAACGGCGGGGCGATCGCGATCGGTCACCCGATCGGTGCGTCGGGCTGCCGGATCCTGGTGACGCTGCTGCACGAGATGGTCAAGCGCGATGCGAAGCGCGGGCTGGCGTCGCTGTGCATCGGCGGCGGGATGGGCGTCGCGCTCGCGGTCGAGCG
>NZ_JACCQB010000131.1:0-1101 GCF_015712265.1 Burkholderia sp. 9777_1386
GCCCGTGACTGAGTACAAAACGCACGGTTGCCGTGCTGGTCTTCCTGAAGCCCGAACGGTTACGCGCGCCATTTACATCGAGTGCGCATGTACAAGCATGGGATCCGAAGATCATGTCTGCTCCTTCTGCCGTAACGGTCGGCATTGACGTCGCAAAAGCTCACGTCGATGTTTCCGTACTGGGTGCCAATCTGGACATCCGTCGATTCAACAACGATGCCGAGGGCCACTCGGCCCTGGCTGTTGCCCTTCAGCCGCTGAACGTGCAGTTGGTCGTGATGGAGGCGACCGGTGGCTACGAGACCGAGCTGGCGTGCGCCTTGCAAGGTGCGGGTTTGCCGGTCGCTGTCGTCAACCCTCGGCAAGCACGCGATTTTGCCCGCTCGATGGGACGTCTGGCCAAAACCGACGCCATCGACGCACATATGCTTGCCGAACTGGCTTCCGTGCTACTGCGTCGGGACGATCTGTCCCGCTTGCTACGTCCCGTTCCCGACGAGCGGCAGCAGTGGCTGGCTGCACTGGTGACCCGACGGCGCCAACTACTCACCATGCTCCTTTCGGAGCGACAGCGGCTCCAGATCACGCCGGTTGGTCTGCATTCAAGTCTGCTGGCTATCATTGCCGCCATCCAGGCACAACTCGATGACATTGACGCTCAGATGGTCGCTCATGTACGCCAGCACTTCGGTGAACTCGACCGCCTGTTGCAGTCCACACATGGAATTGGCCCGGTATCCAGCGCCTGCCTGATCGCAGAACTGCCCGAATTGGGCCGGCTCAATCGCCGTCAGATTGCAGCCCTCGTTGGCGTCGCTCCCATTGCTTGCGATTCCGGCTTACGTAATGGGCGACGACGGGTTCAAGGTGGCCGCTTCGCGATCCGTCGCGTGCTGTACATGGCTACATTGACTGCCACACGCTACAACCCCGCCATCAGAGCCTTCTATCAACGCCTGAAGGCCGCCGGCAAACTGTCCAAGGTCGCGCTTGTTGCCTGCATGCGCAAGCTCCTAACCATGCTCAATGCCATGGTCAAAACCAACACGCCTTGGGACGATTCACTTCATCGGGCTTGACTCGGAAGACGGTTACTCAGTC
>NZ_JACCQB010000132.1:0-1085 GCF_015712265.1 Burkholderia sp. 9777_1386
GTGCTCACGTTCGGCGCCGGCGAAGTGCTGAAGGACGACGGGCAGATCTTCTCGTGCGATCTGACGCCGCACGGCAAGAAGCGCCGCGTGTACACGCAGCGCGATCCGCTGCTCGGCGTGATTTCGGCGATCACGCCGTTCAACCACCCGATGAACCAGGTCGCGCACAAGATCGTGCCGTCGGTCGCGACCAACAACCGGATCGTCGTGAAGCCGTCGGAGAAGGTGCCGCTGTCGTGTTATCTGTTCGCGGACATCCTGTACGAAGCCGGCCTGCCGCCGCAGATGCTGCAGGTGATCACCGGCGACCCGAAGGAAATCGCCGACGAGCTGATCACGAACCCGGCGATCGACCTGATCACGTTCACCGGCGGCGTGTCGATCGGCAAGTCGATCGCCGCGCGGATGGGCTACCGGCGCGCGGTGCTCGAACTCGGCGGCAACGATCCGATCATCGTGATGGAAGACGCCGATCTCGACGAAGCGAGCACGCTCGCGGTGTCGGGCTCGTACAAGAATTCGGGGCAGCGCTGCACGGCGATCAAGCGGATGCTCGTGCACGAGGCGGTGGCCGATCGCTTCACGGCGCTCGTCGTCGAGAAGACGCGCGCCTGGTCGTACGGCAACCCGTCCGATCCGTCGGTCGACATGGGCACGGTGATCGACGAAGCGGCGGCGAAGTTCTGCGAGCAGCAAGTCAACGACGCGATCGCGCGCGGCGCGCGGCTGCTGGTCGGCAACGTGCGCGACGGCGCGCTGTATTCGCCGACCGTCGTCGATCGCGTGACGCCCGACATGCCGCTGGTCAAGCACGAAACCTTCGGGCCGGTGTCGCCGATCATGCGCTTTCGCGATATCGACGAGGCGATCCGGATGTCGAACAGCACCGACTACGCGCTGTCGTCGTCGGTGTGCACGAACCGCTTCGACCACATCACGCGCTTCATCACCGAGCTGGAAGTCGGCAGCGTGAACGTGCGCGAAGTGCCCGGCTATCGGCTCGAACTGACGCCGTTCGGCGGCGTGAAGGATTCGGGGCTCGGCTACAAGGAGGGCGTGCAGGAAGCGATGAAGAGCTTCACGAA
>NZ_JACCQB010000133.1:0-1047 GCF_015712265.1 Burkholderia sp. 9777_1386
TGGCTGGAGAGGCCGGCACCAAGACACTTGCTCACCGTTACGGAGTGGGCAGGACGATGGTGCGACGTTGGGTGGCGAGCTATCGCGAGCATGGTGAACAGGGGCTGCGCAAGAAGCACAGCCACTACGACGCGCGATTCAAGTTGTCAGTCCTTCAGCGGATGCGGCGCGATGAGCTGTCGTATGCGCAGGTGGCAGCGCTATTCGGCATCCGCAATGAACGAAGCATCCCGATCTGGGAGCGTCTGTATCATGAGGGCGGTATAGATGCGTTGGCGCCTCGTCGCCGAGGGCGCCCCCCGAAAATGACCACCTCACCACCACCGAAATCCCTCGACGATACCGTGCAGAAAGAGCCGAGCCGCGAGGAACTGCTCAAGGAAATCGTGTATTTGCGCGCGGAGGTGGCATACCTAAAAAAGCTCGATGCGCTGCTGCAATCCAAGAAGCAGGCAGCGCCCAGGAAAAAGCGCAAATAGTGCGTGAGCTCAGGCAGTGTCATCCGGTAGCTGCGCTCCTGAAGGCGGCAGGCCTGGCGCGCAGCACGTTCTATTACCAGCTCAAGGCATTGGCTGCCGGCGATCGGTATGCGGATCTCAAAGCGAAGATCCAGACTGTATACGACCACCACAAGGGCCGTTACGGCTATCGGCGAATCACGGCGGCGATCCGGCAGACCGGAGATGCGATCAACCACAAGACCGTGCAACGGTTGATGGGACAGCTGCAGTTGAAATCTCTGGTGCGCCCGAAGAGATATCGTTCCTGGCGCGGCGAAGTCGGCCGCGTTGCCCCGAATCTACTGCGGCGTCAGTTTGATGCTGAACGCCCGAATCAGAAGTGGGTGACCGACGTGACCGAATTCAATGTGGAGGGCCAAAAGCTCTATCTATCGCCGGTGATGGACTTGTACAACGGGGAGATCGTCGCTTACCAAATGGACGAGCGCCCGAGCTTCGAGTTGGTCAGCAACATGTTGAAAAAGGCGTTGGTCAAGCTTGATGACGAGGAGCAACCGTTACTGCATTCGGATCAAGGCTGGCAGGG
>NZ_JACCQB010000134.1:0-885 GCF_015712265.1 Burkholderia sp. 9777_1386
AGCACCAGACAGGCGGCTTGCTGTTTGAACTCCGGGGAAAACGTACGTCGTTGCTTGCTCATCAGACACCTCTTCATGGCGACCATTCTCGCCTAAATCAGTGTCCGGATTCATTAGACCACTACACGATAGGGCTATTTCAGGCGGAGATATAGCGAGTTAGAACGGAAATGCCGCCTAATAGCCACGCCGCGCTTCCCTGGCGCGACGCAGCTCGGTCGCGTGGTTTCGCGAGGAACGCACGCACATTTGGCACTTGCGACAAGAGAGCCGGAAGCGCGGACATCCCACCCGTTCTTGCCACCAACCCGCGGGAAATAGAGCGAGCGTAGGGCGCACCCGCTGCCACGCGATATGCGCAGCGCGCCGAGGCAGAAGACACGCTGGATACACCGGCGATCAAGGCGCGTTGATCGATTATCGGGTGACGGGGGTTAGCCAGACCTGGCGGGCGCCTGTGTCGAGCAAGGCCGGACGGAAGATTACTCTGGCGAAGTTGCCCAAGGCGATTTCTCGCCGCGGACCTGATGGCCGCCGACACAAACGAAAAATAGAAGGTTCGGGATTTCAGCAACATCAGTTGCTGGCGTACAGGCATCCCGACGGGCGAGATGCAGTTGGCCAATCTCGAGGAGACGATTTCGATTTGAGCCAACGCCTTCGACACCCAACTCGTGCCACACGGCGCTTCGCCGCATGCTTTTTTGGCGCACCAATGCAAAAACCCCCGCCTTTTGGGCGGGGGTTTCTGGCTTGAGGGGAGCCTGACGATTACCTACTTTCACACGGGAATCCGCACTATCATCGGCGTAGAGTCGTTTCACGGTCCTGTTCGGGATGGGAAGGGGTGGGACCGACTCGCTATGGTCATCAGGCAAAGGGGGT
>NZ_JACCQB010000135.1:0-875 GCF_015712265.1 Burkholderia sp. 9777_1386
CAGCTCCGGGTCCAGGTTCAAGCCCTTGCCCGGTTCTATCGTCACTTCTTCCTTGCGTTTGCGTGGCATAAAGTGGCTCCTTGGCCATCAGTTTATGCCTCACACACAAACATTCGGATAGGCTCAAGAAAGGCGCTCGATAACGCATGACTTCCCGGTGCCACGGCCATCAGAGTGGATCGCACAAAAGTGTCCGCGCCAGTCAGGACACCGGAGTGGTTCGAGCAATGGTTCTGACACCACTGCCTACCCCACGGAGCGGTATACCGCCCGCTAGCTCCGTCCTCGCTTCGCTCGGCCGACAGGTCCATCCCCGCCCAATCGCTACCACCAGCCCCCTCACAGGGGACCAACTCTCGATACGCAGGAAATTCGCCACTCGCAAGAAAAATAGGGTGGCAAACAACATCGCTGTCGCGAAAACACCGCTCGTCAAACAATCGGATTACACAAATGCGAGAGCAGAAAAAGTGCCTGGCAGTCTGCGGTTTGTGCAGAACGCAATCGCATGACCTCCCCTGAAGTACCTTGCAGCCGAGCGTAGCGAGGATGGAGCGAGCGGATGGTATACCGCTCCGTGGGGCAGGCAGTGGTGTCAGAACCATTGCTCGAACCACTCCGGTGTCCTGACTGGCGCGGACACTTTTGTGCGATCCACTCTGATGGCCGTGGCACCGGGAAGTCATGCGTTATCGAGCGCCTTTCTTTTGGTTACTTTTCTTTGGCAAGACAAAGAAAAGTGACCGCTGCCCCGCGCAGGGGCGACGCTAATAGACCGACACGATCGCAGGTGCTTCACGCCAACCGTGAGCACACCACCAACGAAACCCAAAACCGAACCTCAATCTTTCCCGCGCTCGACGAGCGCCCCACCC
>NZ_JACCQB010000136.1:0-616 GCF_015712265.1 Burkholderia sp. 9777_1386
CTGTATGGTTGCTAAAACAGGAAAAAGTAGCTCACAGCCCGGATCTCCTGAATCCTGACCAACTGCCGATGATGGGCTTCGCCGTATCGGATACGTTGGTTTACCATGACAGTAATTTGCGTCAGGTTGAAATGCTTGACTGGAAATATTTTATTGGCGGGGATGGCAATATTGGTTCACACGATGATTTTAAATTTCAACGCCAGTTTCTTAATGATCTTCGGGATACGACAATTAAAGTCAGAAAAGAAGAAAGTTTTGGTAAATTTATGAATAAAACGGCAAATAATCATGCTGATTTTGCGCGAGCCCAGCGCGAAGCAATTATTAAGAAAGTAACTGAAGTATTACGTCCGAAATATGGCCATATGTATGGCTACGACGCATCTATGCCTGCTAATATCGAAATGGCAATAAGGTTGGTCGGTTCTTATTACTAAGATAAAATCAACTTGCAAGAGACTGTAATTATATTGCAAAGTGAAAATTAACCTCGGTAGCGAGATATTACCGAGGTTAATATTGGCATACATTACACCCTTATCAGGCACTTAAACGATACATCATATCTTATCTGGATTATTAGATGACGAGCCATACGCACCAGGTAATTAAG
>NZ_JACCQB010000137.1:0-616 GCF_015712265.1 Burkholderia sp. 9777_1386
AGCACCAGACAGGCGGCTTGCTGTTTGAACTCCGGGGAAAACGTACGTCGTTGCTTGCTCATCAGACACCTCTTCATGGCGACCATTCTCGCCTAAATCAGTGTCCGGATTCATTAGACCACTACACTATGCAACTGGTATCGCCTGAAGCGATCGCCGAAGTAATGGCGTTGAACCCTGTCCCACGTACTTTGGCTGAACTGGAAGCACGAGTCCAAGAAGGGCTCCCCAAGTCTGCACTGCGTACTTGCGTTGAGTACGCAACCAGCGGCGCTGAAGCACAACACGCATTGCTCACGCAAATCGTCCCCGCAGCGACCTACAAGCGACGTCGTGCTCGGCTCACACGCGACGAATCTGAAAAGACCGAGCGGCTCGCGCGCGTCGTCGCGACCGCCTCTCACGTTTGGGGAAACCGGGAGGATGCGCGTTTGTTTCTCGGAGCGCCTCACCCGCTGCTCGAAGGACGAAAACCTCTTAACGTGGGTCTAAGGAAACGCTGATTTATTCGGCTCGGCGGTCATCGCAGACGTAGCCGAGGACGTTTAGAAGACAGCTCACGGAACGGACCCACGACGATGAAGAGGCAGATCGGCTTCGCGGAAGCGGAAATTGC
>NZ_JACCQB010000138.1:0-488 GCF_015712265.1 Burkholderia sp. 9777_1386
CAACCCGGATAGTTTCCACGTCCATCTCAAGACGCTTCCGCTATCCAAATTACTTACTTCTTCCAGATTGTTAAAGAACGACAGCCGATATCTGTTGATATCCTCTGACTGGCTCAATCGCCAATGACAAAAGTTCGACCAAGTCGAACGCTTGTCATTGAGGATTGGTGGAGGCAGACGGGATCGAACCGACGACCCCCTGCTTGCAAAGCAGGTGCTCTCCCAGCTGAGCTATGCCCCCATGTACAGATTTGCCTCAGGTGTGTTACCGCCAGACAATGGTGGGTCTGGTTGGATTCGAACCAACGACCCCCGCCTTATCAAGACGGTGCTCTAACCGACTGAGCTACAGACCCCTGAGTCTGTCTTTAATTTACAGCCGATAAGCGTGAGCGCTCAACTTCGCGAGATAGCTCTGGAAAGGAGGTGATCCAGCCGCACCTTCCGATACGGCTACCTTGTTACGACTTCACCCCAGTCATGAATCC
>NZ_JACCQB010000139.1:0-469 GCF_015712265.1 Burkholderia sp. 9777_1386
CAGCAGTGGAGTCCGGCGGAGCCGTGCGGGCCAGCGTCCGGGGTGGGCGTGCGGCAAGGATCGGTCGAACCGCGTTCGTGCGTCAATCCCCCCCGCGACGAGTGGGGCCGCCCCGGCGCGGCGTCGATAGCATGGGTTCCGATGCATGACGAACGCCACGAGGAGGGCACCCATGAAGATCGTATCGACCGGCGCGACGCGTAGCGCGCCGACCGCCGGCTGAGCGGAGCGACACGATGTACCGCCATCTGCTCGTGACGGTCGACGACGCGCCCGGCGGCATCGACGCGATCGGCGACGCGCTCGAACTGGCGCGCGCGGTCGGCGCGCGGGTCACGTTCGTGCTGCCCGCCGCCGCGCCGGACTCGCGTTTATCCGGAGCGCGGCTGCCCGGACACGGTGCGAAAGTGGAAGCCGCCGCGCGGGCGCAGGGCCTGTCCCATGGGATCGCGGGGGCCGGCCAACCGGG